>NZ_AP014690.1:2395000-2695000 GCF_001547995.1 Asaia bogorensis NBRC 16594 | reverse complement strand
GTGAAAGCGCCGATCACGCTAAGCAGGCGGAAAATACGCTGTTCGGTATCCAGAACGGTCTGAAATCCTATTCCGGCACTCAGGCAGCACTTCAGTCAGGCGATATCGTGAGTCGACGTGCGAAAGAGGATGCCGCCCTGCAACGCTGGATCGATGCCGACCCGGCGCGTCGTGCTGCTTATGGCCAGCCTTTCGCCATGGTGGACAAGGCTGTTGCGCTTGAGAAGGATCTGTTCACGCGTAATCTGGCCATCGGTATGGTTTTCCGTGGTTTCCTTGATGACGTCATGACCCTGGTGGAAGGGGCCCATGAGCGGGCCAAGCCCGACGCCAAGCGTCATGCGGGCTTCCATGACGCCCAGCTTGGCGAAATCGAGACCAGCCTTGGTGCGAAAGAGCCTTTCTATCCGGATCTTGAAACTGCTTCGCTGGCACTCAGCCTGACCAGCCTGCGTCAGATGGCTGGTGCCGATGACAGCCTTGTCCATCTCGCCCTTGGCAATGATGCACCGGAAGATGTGGCGGCGCGCCTTATCAAGGGGACGCATCTGTCTGATCCGGCACAGCGTCTCGCTTTGTGGAAAGGAGGTCTCAAGGCCATCGAAGCCTCGACCGATCCGCTGATCGTCTTTGCCCGCAAGCTTTATCCCGATTATGCGTCACTTCATGATCGTATGCGTGACGAGGTTTCCGCCCCGCTGCACAAGGCTCAGGGCGATATTGCCCGTGCGCGCTTCGCTCAGGCCAAGGCTGAAAATCGCCTCGATGCGTTGTATCCCGACGCCACGTTCTCGCCCCGCCTGTCCTATGGCACCGTCAAGGGCTGGCGCAAGAATGGCACGGATGTCGCGCCCTTCACGGATTTTGCGGGTATGTATCGACACGCCACCGGCAGTGAGCCTTTTGCTCTGCCCAAGCGCTGGCTGGACGCGAAGGCCAATCTGGATCTGGCAACGCATCTCGATTTCGTTTCGACCAACGACATTGTGGGGGGTAACTCCGGTTCTCCGGTCATCAATCGCGAAGGTAAGGCTGTCGGCCTGATCTTCGATGGTAATCTGCCGAGCCTTGCGGGTGATCTCTATTACGACATCAGCAATAACCGCGCTGTCGCGACCGATACGAGCGCCATCATCACCGCGCTCAGAGTGGTCTATAACGAGAAAACACTCGCCGATGAGCTGACCAACGGTCATCGCTGATCTTCGGTTGGATCAGTGCAGGAAGGGGGTAACGCATGGCGCTCCCCCTTCCTGAGGAGGGAAAAACCTCCTCTAGTCCATTCGTGTGGGTTCTGGAGCGGCGATGCCATCGCGGCTGTCGATGAGGTAAAGTTACCTCAAGTACGAGCCTCTGGCCCAGATTGCGGCATCACCGCAATGCCGCGTGTGGCGGCAGCCCAAGCCAGAGCTTTCTTCTGGATAATTCCAACATCCGGGGTTCCCAAAGGGCGACGGCCCTTTGGTGGGGCGTGGGGCAAGGCCCCACCTATCCCTCAGATGACAGGCGTGCCGCCCGTCACGGCGATGGTCGCACCCGAGATATAGCTGGCTTCGTCGCTGGCCAGCATGACGTACGGTGCGATCAGTTCGACAGGCTGGCCAGGGCGGCCCAGCGGGGTATCCTCGCCAAAGACATGCACGTGGTCGCCATGCATGGTGGCAGGAATGAGCGGTGTCCAGATCGGGCCCGGGGCAACGGTGTTGGAGCGAATACCCTTCTCACCAAGCAATTGCGCAAGTCCGCCGCTGAAATTCTGAATGGCGGCTTTGGTGGCGGAATAAGCAAGCAGGCGCGGCTTGGGGCTGTCTGCATTGACCGAGATGGTATGAATGATCGAGGCGCCGCGCTTCATATGGGGAACAGCGTGGCGGGTCAGACGGAATGTCGCGCCGATATTGGTGGCAAACGTATCGTCCCACTCATCTTCCGAGATGTCCTCAAGAGCGAGGCGTTCGATCTGGAAAGCGGCGTTGTTCACCAGAATGTCGATCCGGCCGAAGGTCGAGACTGTCTGGTCGATCACGGATTTGCAGATCTCGCGTGACTTCAGGTCGCCGGGGAGGAGAAGCACCTTGCGGCCCGCCTTTTCGATCCAGGCAGCTGTTTCCGCGGCGTCGTCGGCTTCCTCGTCAAGATAGGAAAGCGCGATGTCGGCGCCTTCGCGCGCAAACCCGATTGCGACTGCACGGCCTATGCCTGAATCGCCACCTGTGATGAGGGCAATCTTGCCCGCGAGGCGACCTGAGCCCTCGTAGCTCTCCTCACCATGATCGGGGAGGGGCGTCATGGCTTTGGTCTGACCCGGGATGCGATCCTGAAGGGGGGTATCAAAGGGGGGCTTTGCGTAATCGGTCATGATGAGGCTCCGTTTTCCGGACGGCGGTCAAGTGCCGCGGGCTGTGCGTTGCACCCTATTCATCGCGAAAATGTGAGCCTTAGTTTCATGGCAAAGCGTGTCGCGGCGCTCACAAGGTCAGGAATGGGCTTTCGTAAGGCCTTGCACAGGGCATCCTGAGGGCCTGTCACGGATCAGGTGGACGATCGTGACAGGCCGGTTTTCATCAGGCTGAGCGGATCAGCTTGTGATTGACGAATTCCTCGATCCCGTTGGAGGAAAGTTCGCGGCCATAACCGGAGTTCTTGACCCCGCCAAATGGCAGTTCCGGGGCGGTGCCCGTCACATCATTGATAAACACCATGCCGGTTTCAATGCGCTCGGCGAGCTTGCGACCACGCTCGACCGAAGCCGTATGAACGGAACCGCCCAGACCGAACGGAGAGTCATTGGCAAGTGCGATGGCGGCGTCGTCATCGGCCACCGGGTAGACAATGGCGGCGGGCCCAAAGATTTCCTCGTAGAAAATCGGGTTATCCTTGGTGACATGCGTCAGCAGGGCCGCCTGCATGAAAAAGCCCTCGCGATCGAGCCTCTTGCCGCCGGTGACAAGCTTTGCCCCGTGATCGACTGCTTTTTCGACCTGGCTCAGTGCGAGCTTCATGGCGTTTTCGCTGCTCATCGGGCCGTGAGTGACGCCCTGCTCGAGCGGATCACCATAGCGGAATTCGGCCAAGGCGTCGGAGAGGCGACGCACGAATTCGTCGGCCAGCGATTCATGAACGATCATGCGCTTGGCGGCGGTGCAAACCTGACCGTTATTGGACATGCGCCCTGCCACGGCACGGGGGATGACCTCGTCGAGATTGGCATCGTCGAGCACGATGAACGGATCGGAGCCGCCGAGTTCGAGCGTGGTCTTTTTCAGGGCCTTGCCAGCCTGTGCGGCGACAGCGCTGCCTGCACGCTCACTGCCGGTCAGGGCCACGCCACGCACTTCAGGGCGCGCAATCAGTTCTTCCGACACATCATTGTCGATGAACAGATTGGTCCAGGCTCCCTTGGGTGCCCCGGCTTCGAGGAACAGCGCCTCGAAAGCGAGGGCGCATTGCGGCACACCCGGTGCATGTTTGGCGAGCACGACATTGCCGGCCATCAGGTTGGGACCTGCCACGCGTGCGAGCTGGTAGTAAGGGAAGTTCCAGGGTTCGACGCAGTAGATGACACCCAGAGACTGGCTGAGGACCGTCGCACGACCTTCCGAGACAGGGATCTCACGCGGGGCTAGGAATTTCTCGGCGTTTTCGGCGTAATAGGCGAGGATCTTCGCAGAGAGTTCGGTCTCGGCAATGGCCTCGGGCAGAACCTTGCCCATTTCGATGGAAATCAGTCGGGCGTATTTCTCCTTGTTCTGCTCAAGGATCTGCGCCGCCTTGCTGACGATGGCCTTGCGCTCGGCAAAGCTGCGATGACGCCAGTCACTTCTGTAAAATTCATGGGCGGCGTCGAGTTTTTCAAAAGCCTGCGCCTTGGTGTGAAGGTCGAACTCGCGCTCGGTTTTGCCTGTGGCGGGGTTGATCGTACGATAGGCGCTCATCGTTTTCTGCTCCCGTTTATCTGGTGTCCGGCGCATGGCCGAACCAAAGTCACGGTCGAACAAATGCCTAGAAAGGCGCATGGTTTCCCTCAAAGGGGAGGCAATATCGGTTGGGTAACCCCCTAAACGCACGGTTTGGGCATGGAAGAAACACCCGCATAAAGGCCGCTGAACGCTGGCTTTCGCCTGGTTGAGACGGTAGGGTCGAGCCCGTCGAGGGTCTTGCGCGAGTGAGTGAAAAGGGAATGTCGGACGGGCTAGCTGATCCTGAGAGGATCGGGCGCGAGGCGGCAGCTGTCCCCGCAACTGTGAGCGGTGAGCGCCCTGCCGGAACCACTGGGTGCAGGTCATCCGGGAAGGGGCAGGGGAGCGATGAACCGTGAGCCAGGAGACCTGCCCTTGTCATGTCTGACGGCCAGACCGGACGGGATGATCCGGTTGTTGCGGAGAGCCCTTCTCGTGAACGAGTTTACCCTGCCTTCTGACGTGCTGCGACGCGCACGAAATGCCGTCAGGCCTGAACTGCTTCCTCATCGGGGATCTTTGATCGGGCACAGAGGGAGCCAGAGATGAGCGCTGAAACCTTGCCGGTGTCTCCGCCGTCGCTGCGCTGGCGCATTTCCCTGCTGGGGATTGGCCTGCTTATGGCCAATATGGCGCTCTGGGTCTGGACCTTCATGATGTTTCGCGATCGGCCCTTGCTGCTTGGCAATGCCCTGCTGGCTTATGGTTTTGGCCTGCGTCATGCTGTCGATGCCGATCATATCGCCTCGATTGACAACGTCACGCGCAAGTTCATCCAGATGGGGCGTCAGCCCTTGCTGACGGGGTTCTGGTTTGCCATCGGTCATTCCCTGATCGTTGTGCTGGCGGCGCTGGGCACGGCGCTGCTGTCACAGGCGATGCAGGATCGTTTTGGTGCATGGCGTGATATCGGTGGCATTGCCAGCACGCTTGTTTCGGCCGGCTTCCTGTTTGCCCTGGCCATCACGAATTTCATTGTCCTGCGCGGCGCCTGGCGCGCCTGGCGTCACATACGGGCAGGCGGGGCGATCGAGGAGGTCGACCCAGAAGCGCTTCTGAACCGGGGCGGAGTGCTGTCGCGCCTGCTCTATCCGCTGTTCAGACTGGTCTCGCGCAGCTGGCATATGGTGCTGCTTGGCTTTCTGTTCGGCCTCGGCTTCGATACCGCGACAGAGGTTTCGCTTCTGGGGCTGTCTGCCTCACAGGCGAGCCGGGGTGTTTCGGTTGCGGCGATCATGATCTTTCCTGCCCTGTTCGCTGCGGGCATGGCCCTTGTCGATACGGCAGATGGTGTTCTCATGCTCGGGGCCTATCGCTGGGCCTTTGTCGATCCGCTGCGCAAGCTGCGCTATAACATCATCATTACCCTGATCTCGGTGATCGTGGCTGTCGGGATTGGCAGTATCGAAACGCTGCGCCTGCTGGGTGATCAGATCGGTTTTGAAGGGCGGTTCTGGGGCATGGTGGCCACTGTCAGCGACAGCTTCAACCAGATCGGGTTTATCGTGATCGGGCTGTTCGTGCTGGCCTGGATGCTGTCTCTGATTTTCAGCCGGGTCGATGCACGGCGCAAAAACTGACGAAGGGCTTACGGTCTCGGCGCGCCGGCGGTCGCGAGTACAACCACCAGCGGGCGTTGCGTTCAGAAATGGGCGCCAATGCGCATCTGAAAGGCGCGACCGATAAGCGCCTCGTAATAACGGCCCACGCTATAGATGACTGCATCGCGTGGCAGGGCGTCGGTGATGTTGTTCACCACGAAGCTGGTCGAGAAATGCTCGGTTACGGCATAGTCGAGTGAGAGATTGAAATAGGCAAAGGCCGGGCGTTTGTTGCCCTCATAACGCGTGGTCGGCACCTGAAGGGCCACGAGGCTCGGGCCATACCAGATAGTCTGCCACTGAGCGTTAAAGGGGCCACGTATCCACGTGGTGTTGAGCGTGAAATTGTCATTGGGCGCAGCAATATTACCTGAAAGCAGATAGGTGCTTCCGGCATAATTGCGCGTGCTCTTGACGTAATGCACGTAGTTGCCTCGAAGGTCGATTGCCCCCGAACTCTCAGGCAGACCCAGACGGGAGAGGGGAGTGTTATACTCTATCGTCGTTTGAAGGGCCTGGGTCTCGTAGCTGGCGATATTATAGTAGCCGGAGCGGAAAGAGGAAATTTGCCCCGATGAATCCCGGGTGAATGTCGAGCAGAAGCGATTATTCGGGTAGATGCCGGTGTCATAGCAGGCGTTGAGCAGATCATTGGCACTCAGATAGGTGATGGCATCAGCAACCCTGACATCCACGAATGAGGCTTTGACATCGAACCCGCGTATGAAATGCGGCCTGAATTCAAGGCTGCCCATATAGCTTTTGGAACGTTCATTAGAGAGATTCCGGTTTCCTCCGGCTGTACCCTCGACGCCGTAGGAATTGAAGTTCGAGACGAAATTCTGAGGCAGTCCGGCGCGTGCGCAATTGGCGGCTCGCAGGGCCGGGTTGGGGCCCGACGCAAGGCCTGTATCGGAACAGGGATCGACGCCGTTCTGATAGGTCGAGGATTGGGGGGAGTAGAGTTCGCCAATGCCGGGATTGCGTACCGATAGAGCGTAATTGCCGCTCAGACCGATATCGCGTGTGGGCCACCAGGCCGCACCGGTCATATAGGTCCAGTAGGTACCGGTGATACTGTTATAGGTTACGCGCCCATTGGCCGTCAGGGAGAGATGATAGGCACCCGGGAGGTGCATTGCCGGTGAGATCAGAGGGATATCGAGCTCGCCGAAGCCCTCATGCGTATGATAAGCGCCGCCCGTATACGGGATCGACGCGCTGTTGCCGTAGGGGAGATAGCTGCCATCGCCCTGTTTCCAGCCAAGCAGATAGGCGCCGGGGTCAAAATGATAGGCCTCGCGTCGATGTTCGTAGCCCAGATCCCACCGTATCGCCCCTGCTGGCAGGGTCGCCACGGTCGAGCTGATTTCGGCCTGCAGATCGCGTTGCGTGTTGCGGTTGGTCGAGCGTGACTCCGTTGTGACGTAGTCGCGCGCGGCCGGCGTCATCTGGTTGTAGCCAAACGGGTTGAGCGGGGCACATACCGCGCTGCGCGTGGCAATCGGGGCATTCTGGTAGCCGGGAGCACATTCGATTGTGCCATCAGCAGCAGTGACAGCATTCAACGCATTGACAAGGTTGGGAATAACGAGCGACGGGGCCGTCGTGGCATTGGTATTGCGCGTATACTCGCCCTGCAGCTTCCAGTTGAACTGACGGTTGAAGGCCCGGAAATCGCCATTCAGCCCGCCCTGAAAACGAAACATCTGCGATGTGGTGCGAAACAGGCCCTGATCGAGATCCTGATTGAGGCGGTTGAGATAGAATGTATCGGTTGGCAGGCCGTTTTCAGCCAGAGCCTGCTTGATTGTGCTCTGTTCGGCACTTGTGAGGAACGGGTTGCTGGTGCTCAGGGCGAAAGCACCAGTCGTGACACCGTATTGATAATAGCTGCTGCTATAGGGCCCGGCATTATTCGCCGTCAGCGCATCGTTGAAAAGCGTGCTGCTCCATGTTCCCTGACCTACCTGGTTTTCGGCGCTGCCGCGTGCGTACCAGCCTTGCCAGCGGGCGTGGATGTGCGGATCAAAATCGTAATGGCCAAGCAAGGTCAGGTTGAGCTTGTCGTTTGGCGTGACGATCTGGTTGTAGTTGCGCAGGGAGATACCATCGCCCCCAACGGCCTGAGCCGTGTCACCCTTGAGCAAGGTCCCCGCGTTGAGCGGCACGAGCGACTGGCCGTTCTGGCTGAAGGTCAGGGGAACACCACTGGCATTGGCGATGCCGGACGCAGCGAGCCCAGCCCAGGTTGCACCATAATTGCCGCCATACACGGGAAAGTCGCCATAGGCGCCGGTCAGGGACGGCATACCGGTGAGCGAAGCCTGGATGAAACGCAGGTCAGGGCTCAACACATAGGTGTAAGGGGATGCTTCACCCAGTACGGGCCGGTGATAGACAGTCGCGTTGGCGCCGAACACATCCGGGCGATCACTGGCGACGATACCGGCCTGATTGCGATATTCGACATCGAAGACCAGCCCTCCCTTGTCGTGATCGAAACCGGTGCCGGCCTTGAATGCAATCTTCTCGCTGGCGGCATCGAGCTGTTGTGTCCATCCCCCCTGACCGTCAAGCGAAACACCTTTGTAGTGGTCATCGAGCGTATAGTTGATCACACCAGCCACAGCATCAGCGCCATAAGCTGCACCAGCACCGCCCAGACGGGTATCCACCGACTTAATGAGCGAGGTCGGCAACGTGCTCACGTCAACCTGTGAGCCCGATCCCACACCGTAGATCGAAGCCGTAGCCCCGCCGCCCATGCGCATGCCATCGACAAGGGTAAGGGTACGCTGCGAACCCAGATTAAGCAGGCTCACAAAGGACTGTCCGGCACCAAACATGTTCTGTGTGCCGAGTGAGGAATTGTCAGGCACGCTGACGGCAGGGTTTTCGCGCAAGAGCGCAAGGCCGAGATCGGTATAGCTCCGGCGGCCAATCTGTTCGCCACTCAGTGACGATCCGGCCATGACATTGGTCAGACGCGATTGCGTCAGGCGCGTGCCGGTGACGAAAATCGTCTCTGCGGGGGACGCTTTCTGCCCCGCGCCCACAGCCAATGCGTCGCGTTTTGAGGGCCCGGAAGGGGACAGGCGATGTTTTTCGCTTGTCGGTTGCACTGCCTCGCGTGGCTGTTGCCGCAGTTGAGCCTGCTCCCGCAGGGGATGGGATGTCTGCTTGTCTTGCGAACCTGCCCCGGATTGCCCGGTGACTTTTTCGGACGCCAAGGCAGAAAGCGGGGCAAAGGCCATTGTGCCGGCGGTCAGGGTAAGCAGGAGACGCAATGACCGTGCGGGGGTGAGAGCACTTGTCTTCACCCTTGCGGGAAATGGCATCAAGAACACCCCATCGCTTGTGTGCCATTATCTGGCACATCATGTCCGTTTGTCTGTCTTCTCCTTGCGCTACACCGTGCGGCACAAGTGCCCTTGCCGGGTGATTGCGTGCGGCAACCGGGTGAGAGCTCTCCTCCACTATTATCCCCATGGGCGAAAGGCGAAGAAGTATCGCGGTAATACTCCGCGAATATGTCACGCTGTTGTACAATCGCAACAGTGCATCACACATTGTGCCGTCGTGATTGATATTGTTGGTAAGTTTCCAATGGGCCAACAGCGACATGGAGGGTATTCGAGGGCGCCCGCCCGCTATGTCGGCAGTCAGGGGGGGAGGCAAAGTGTCTTTGTCTCCAATCGCAGCAAGGCGAGCGCGGCTCTCCGGGCGACACATTGCAGCTTCGTATCGCGGAATTCGTTTTTACGCAGATAAGTCAGCCTGCCCTTGCCATTTGCAAAGGCAGGCGTTGCGACGGGGCTTATTGGAAAGGCAGATACCGGAACGTGACGTATACGGTATTGCCAAAGGTGGTTGGATAGACCGAGCCGCCCTTGCCATCCGACCCGCGAAAGGCAAATTTGCGGATATAGGTATATTGCACGCCTCCCATGAGGCTTCCGTAAGTGCCATCGAGGAAATGCCACCAGCCCCCCGCCGTCATGGAAGCCAGGGTCCGGGTTTGGGCGGTGCATGTTCCGAACTCGATGGAGCAGCCAGCGAGGTTATGGTCATTGACGCCATAGCCATATTGCATGCCGTCGGCGGCAATATAGCTTCTTTTGCTGCTGGCCTCGACACCGCCATAGAGATACACCAGCACCGAAGGATCCGGATGGCCGATCAGGCCAAGCGCACCACGGATCTGAGGGATGGGCGAGAGACCGCCTTGACCGTTGAAAGTGACATCGGGAAGCTGGGACGCACCATAGCGACCGATACCTTGACCCGCGATGACATTCCCCGTCAGCTGAAGGTCCGGCGTAAACAGCGATGTGGTCATTCCGGCACCTACACCGCCCCCGAATTTGGTATCCTTGTGGCTGCGGGCGTCACCGGGAGACTGGATGACCGAACGGAACCAGCGGCCGAGGCCGAAAACCTCGTAATGCCCAAGATTGGTATCGACGGCTCCCTTGACGATCACATCAGGGATCGGATTATCGGTATATTCAGCACTCGGGTTGAGCAGCAACCCGCCCGTATTCTGATAGAAAACGCGCGGCCCCTGTGTGTAGCCCCTGAGCGCTGGCAAGCGACCACCCGATGCCAGATCGGCTGAATAGGCAATGGTCGCCTGAGGGTCTTCAACCGAGACAGCCAGCCAGTATTTGTTCCCCCAGTCCTTGCCGATACGGATTTGGGGTACGCGCAGGAAGGTGATGCCCGGTATCTGGTTGTTGTCTGTCACGGCAGGCAATTGTTCGCTGCGCGGGGTGACCCCCTTGGCGTAGTTTGTCGAGAGACTCCATGCCTGCCCCATGAGGACATGGAAACCCCAATCCTTCTTGGTGAAAGTGAAATATCCCTGCCTCAGCCTTGGCGTATAGCCGCTGATCTGTACGGAGTTAGTCGTCCCTGCCGCCCCGCCAAGATCGGACTCGATATAGGCTTGCAGGCGGATATCGCTCGTGGGATTGGCCTCCAGAAGGGTAGAAAGACGCGTGAGCTGGGCCGAGAGCCGCTCCTCACTCAGGCCGTGATTTGGGCTGTTGGCATAGGGGAAGTTGTTCCATGCCGTGGCGGGACCGCTGGTGATCGTAGAGTCACGCCAGATATTGGACATATCGATGAAACCGCCAAGACGCACCGAAATATTGCCGATGCTGAATACAGGCGGCAGATGATCGACGGAGGTCTGGGTAATGGCGAGAGGGCTCGATGAGCTCAGATCGATGGCGGACCCGGCGCTTCCCGATGCGCTCCCTGGTGTGCTGGTCGGTTCGGTCACCGCGGCGCGACCGGATGGCAATGTGGCCTGGGCAAGGCGCGTATCTGGTGCACCGGACCTTATCCCGGCTGTATCAGCCTGCGGTGCTTTCAGGGCATGCGAGGCACTGGTGGACCCTGCAGCTCGAGCGGAGGCGGTCTGATTAGCGCCTCTGGTGGCGCTACCCTGGCGTATGGGGTGGCTGGTGCGGCTCCCCCCCTGTTTGCCGACTGATCGGGCCTGTCGGCGTTGCTCTATCTTCACGACGCGGTTTTCCAGATCGCGGATCTGCGCCTTGATCAAGGCAAGCTCATCATCATCTGTCGAGGCCCGGGCCGCAACGGGCGTCAGGCTTGTACCAATACTCACGCCGAGCAGAGAGAGTTTGAGGGTAGTCTTGAAACGCTCGCTCACCTTGAGTTCGCCTTGGTTATTCTTGTTATTAGATTTTATACCCTCGGTAGGGGCGTAAACTCATTAACAGAATAAACGATTTCGGTAATTATTATTTATGATTTCTAATCTTGTTGTCGATGCGTCAAGGCTCTTTTTATCTCAGGCCTTTTGCCATCGGGTGGCGCGGCTCAACGCTGCAGAAGGGCCTGATACGCCGCGTGCCGATTGATGACGTGATTGATGAAATCGCAGCGTACGGCAATCTTCTGATCTGTCGTCAGGAGATGATCGAGCACGGCCCTGACGAGCCGCGATCCAATACCCTTTCCGGCCAAAGCCTCAGGAACGGAACTGTGATCCAGGACCAGAACAGAGCCGTCGTGATGATAACTGACAATACTGGTCTCGCCCGCTTCTGACCATTCGAAGCGATTGAGCGCCTTGTTGTCACGAAGGCGACCGGAGCCGAAACCTTGTGTGTCCTGCGCTGCCTTCATGACGTTCTCTCCAATGAGCTCGTTTTGTAGTCCCGATGCAGATCCCACACTGTCAGGACCAGCATGATCGTGGTGAGGAACAGCACAAGATTGGTAAACTGTCCCAGCCAGGCCCCCAGCATCGCCGACAAGACGTAGGTCAGCCAGGAACAGGCAGGCAGAGCCACTTCCTTCAGGGCTGGTCTTTTTCCATCCGGTTTCACGCGGCCGAGCCAGAGCAGAAGGTAGCGCCCGGTGAAAGCCTCGGAAAACTTGACGATGTTGTTTGTCACCACAATCGTCTGGAGCGACACCCCGCCAAATTTGGCCAATGTCTCGCCCTGAATGCCCAGTGCAAGCGCGACGAGAGGCAATTCGACCGGCAGGCGCAACCCGGGGGAAAGCCGGACGAAACTGACGATAAAAAGAATGGCAGCCATGATCAGGAGGCCCCAATAGGGCCAGCTGAGGAATTTCTTGATCAGGCTTGCCCCGATACAGCCGAGAAAAAACAGGCCCACTGCCGTGCCGATCGAACCTGCATTTGACCAGTGATGCAGTGCCACAGCGCGGCCAAGCTGCACGGTATTACCCGTCATGATGCCGGGGTAGATGCCGCCGACATCGATATAGGTCGTGACTTCCACCACAGCCACAACGAAGGTCAGGCAGAAGACGCGCCGCAGCAGGGTGGCTAGAGAATCCTCCTGCGCGGCCGGTGTGGATAGTGTCACGTTTGTGGTGGTCATGATGGCTGCCCGGGGGCGAACTCCACGCGCAGGGCTGCGCCGTGTTCATCGAGCCTCGGCGCACCGGGGCGTGTCAGAGGATCATCATAGCCGCTGATCTTCACCGGGTTGCCCGGCATTTTCAGCCCCCCGGCATCAATCACCATGTTTCTGGCGGCTGTTTGGGGAAGAGCAGCGGCTTCTGCGACATTCAGCATCGGACCGACCGGGACACCAGCCTTTTCGAGGGCGTCAAGCCAGAAGGCTGCGTCGTTTTGCTTGAGAGCCCCCTCGATGGCCTCCTTAAGCGCATCGAGATTGTCCATGCGATCGCTATTGTCCAGAAAGCGCGGGTCCGCTGTGAGAGCCTCGATGCCAAGCGTGTGGCAGAGGGCGCCAAACAAATGGTTATTGCCGCAGCAGATCACGATATGGCTGTCTCGTGTGCGGTAGACATCGAACGGCGCCATGGATGGGTGGCGATTGCCGATACGTGGCCCGGCGGCACCCGTAGCCGACCATGTCATGAGCGCATGTTGCAGAAACGCGAACGTGCCATCGAACATGGATACATCGACATGCGCCCCTTTGCCGGTGCGTTCCCTCGCGTAAAGCGCGCTGGCAATGCCGCAGAACATGAACGTGCCGCCACACAAATCAGACAGCGACGTTCCGCCGACCCGCGTGGGAGGACCATCAGGAAACCCTGTCGCCTCCATCATGCCGCTCATGGCCTGCACGATCGTGTCATAGGCCGGATAATGGGCGAGTGGCCCGGTATGCCCAAACCCCGATGAGGAGGCATAGATCAGTCTGGGGTTGAGGGCAGAGAGTGTCTCATAGGAGAAGCCGAGACGGTCCATCACACCGGGGCGGTAGTTTTCGCACAGGATATCGGCACGCTTGACCATCTCGAGGAAAACGCCTCGATCATTCTCATCCTTGAGATTGAGAACGATGCTCTCCTTGCCTCGGTTGACGAAGGAGAAATACAGCGAACGATCACCGACATAAGGCCCATAGGTGCGCGTATCGTCACCATGCCCCGGCGCTTCCACCTTGATCGTACGCGCACCCAGATCGGTCAGAATCGTCGTGCCGAACGGGCCGTTCAGCACGTGGGTCAGGTCGATGGCCAGCAGCCCCTCGAAAGGGCCGCTGGGGGGACGGGACGCCGTCACGGGTGCCTTTGCAGAACCTGCGACTACATCCCCTGTGTTGCCTTGAACATTTTCATCCATGGAGCTGCCTCACTTTGAACCGGCTTTGGGGTTGAGCTTGCTCAGATGGCCGCTTTCCGTACCGACATGCGGGTCGATAGAGGCTGTGATCATGGCAGGGCCACCGCAGGCCAGCGCATTGTCCAGCGCACGCGAGAGCGCCTCGTGATCGGTCACGTAGTATCCCTTGCCCCCGAAGGCTTCGATGATCTTCTCGTAATGACCATTGGCCTCCAGAACCGTTACACCCGGATCCGTGCCACCGCTGCGGTTGATGTCATCGCCACGATAGATGCCGCCATTATTGAGCACGATCATCACAACGGGCAGGCGGTACCGGCAGATCGTTTCGACCTCCATGCCACTGAAGCCAAAAGCGCTGTCACCCTCAATTGCAACGACCGGCTTGCCTGTGGTGATGGCAGCGCCAATGGCATAACCCAGCCCGACGCCCATCGTTCCCCAGCTGCCAGGGTCGAGGCGGCGGCGCGGTTTGTCCATATCAATGACGTTGCGGGTAATATCGAGCGTGTTGGCCCCCTCGTTCACCAGTACGATGTCGCGCCCCTCCAGGCCCGTCTTGATGGTGCCAATCGCTGTGTAGAAGTTCATCGGCGTGGTCTTGTTGGCCAGACGTTCGGTCATTTTCTGCGTGTTGGTGTCACGCTTGACCGCAATCGCAGCCAGCCATTCCGACGGCGCGCAGATTTTCTCCTGCTTCAGGGCGGTGGCCAAGGCCTGCACCGTCAGGCCAAGCTCACCGGCCAGCGGGGCGGCAATAGGGCGGTTGCTGTCAAATTCCTCTGGGTTGATGTCGATCTGGATGAAGCGTGCGTCAGGCGACCATTGCGGCGGTTTGCCGTGTCCAAGCATCCAATTGAGGCGTGCGCCCACCAGCACCACCACATCGGCCTGTCCCAGAACCAGCGAGCGCGCCGTGGCGGCAGAGGCAGGGTGGGTATCGGGCAATAGCCCCTTGGCCATCGACATGGGCAGAAACGGGATGGAGGTGCTTTCAACGAGATCTCGTATGACCCCCTCGGCTTGGGCATAGGCTGCGCCCTTGCCGAGCACGATCAGGGGCTTGCGTGCCTGTTTCAGAAGCGAAACCGCACGGGCGATCGCATCGGGGCAGGGTGGCAGGGCCGATTCCGGAGCGACAACCGTGATCAGGGAGTCCTGACCTGTTTCTGAATCGAGCGTCTCGCTCAGGACGGCAGCAGGCAGGTCGAGATAGACACCACCCGGTTTTCCTGAAAGCGCAGCGCGTATCGCGCGCGCTACCCCAATGCCGATATCGGCCGCACGGTTGACGCGATAGGCGGCCTTGGCGAAGGGGCGGGCGGCGGCAAGCTGATCGAGCTCTTCGTAATCACCCTGCTGCAGGTCAACGATCGCACGATCGCTGGACCCGCTGATGAGGATCATCGGATAGCCATTGGTCGTGGCATTGGCGAGGGCAGGAAGGGCGTTGAGAAAGCCTGGGGCAGAGGTTGTCAGGCAGAGCCCCGGCTTGCGGGTAAGATAGCCCGAGATCGATGCTGCATGAGCAGCGGGTTGCTCATGTCGGAAACTGATGAAGCGCATCCCCTTCTCCTGGGCGAGGCGCGCAAGATCCGTGATGGGGATGCCAACAACGCCGTAGAGCGTGTTCAGACCGTTGCGCTGCAGGGCTTCAATGACAAGGTGAAAGCCGTCCGTGCTGGATGCGAGGGGAGATTGTGCGGGTGCCGATGCGTTGGCGGCCGAAGGGGCGTCTGCCATGACTCATTCCTTTTCCCTGCGCCATTTCCGAAAGGCGACGGCGCAGAAAGGGCTTGCTATTCTTTGAGGGACGATCAGGACCGGAATGCCTGTTTCAGGACATTCCGGTGAGTCTGTCAGGCGCAGACGATCTTCTTCGAGCGTAGATCGGCAATCTGGTCTGCCGAATAACCGAACTCGGCAAGGATCTCATCCGTATGCTGACCAAGTAGCGGGGCTGCGGTAATTTCCGGAGTGAAGTCGCTGAACTTGATCGGATTGATCGTCAGGAACGATCCACGTACCGGCTGCTCGACCTCGACAATCGTGCCGGCGTCACGCAGGTCCTTGGACTCGGCAATTTCCTTCATCGACAGAACCGGTGCGCAGGGCACACGGAATTTCGAGAGATGGGCTACGGCCTGGTATTTATCCTTGTCGGCAAGCGAGGCCTCGATGGCAGCGAAGATCTCGAACATGTGGGTCTCACGTGCCTTGGTCGTGCAATAATGCGGGTCGGTGGCCCATTCAGGCTTGCCGATGGCCTCGCATGTCGGCCCCCAGTTCTGCTCCTGCACGGTGCAGTAGATATACGCGTTCTCGTCCGTCTCCCAGCCTTTGCATTTCAGGATCCAGCCTGGCTGGCCGCCACCGCCTGCATTGGCACCGCGCGGCACAGTGTCGCCGAACTTCCCGTCCGGGTATTGCGGGTATTCTTCCAGATAACCCACGCGCTCCAGACGCTGCTGGTCACGCAGCTTGACACGGCACAGATTCAGCACGGAATCCTGCATCGAAACGCTGATTTTCTGGCCTTTTCCGCTGCGTTCGCGGGCAAACAGGGCCGTCAGAACGCCGATCAGCAGGTGATTGCCTGTGTTACTGTCACCGAGTGCCGCAGCCGAAATGAGCGGGCCATTCGAATTGCCGGGGGCCTGACCATCCACATGCGGCGCGCCATTCCAGTAACCCGTAGTCGAGGCCGAACCGCCGGCGCATTGTGCGACGTTTTCATAGGCACTGATATGCGACCAGGGAGAGGCGTCGCCAAAACCCTTTACCGTGCCGTAAATCAGGCGCGGGTTGAGTTGATGGAGAACGTCCCAGCCGAAGCCCATGCGATCCATGGCGCCAGGGCGGAAATTCTCAAGCAGGATGTCGGCCCATTTGAGGAGCTTCTCGAAAACCTCACGTCCTTCGGGGGTTTTCGTGTTGAGCTCGATCGAGCGCTTGTTGCTGTTCAGCATGGTGAAATACAGCGCGTCGGCATCCGGGATGTCGCGCAGCTGACGGCGGGTCACATCGCCGACGCCGGTCCGCTCAACCTTGATGACATCGGCACCGTACCAAGCCAGAAGCTGGGCAGCCGAAGGGACCGATTGCACACCACCGAAATCGATGACCTTGATTCCGGCAAGCGGCTTTGTGTTGTCTTGTACAGTGCTCACGAGGGCAACTCCGTTATGATTGTTCTTATCGTTTTTTCGGAAAGCGCTTATCGAACGAATAAGCCCAATATGGGGGCTACGCGGTCGGTGTGAAGTATGTTCCCGAGGGGCGTGCTCACAATAAAACTTGATGAATATTTTTCATTTCTTTGGGAACTATGGTAGTTTCTCATAAATCATCGAAACTACTTATGAGGAAGGCTCATTTGTTCAATAATCCGCCGAAGGATTGATGTGCCTCAATGACTGTTGCCCTTCGCCAGGTTAGCGCTCGGTAACCTGAGCAGGCGGAATGATTACCTTGTTCCTCTCCCTGGCAGGATATTCCCCCGAGCCATGCTGTCATTGGGGTCAGTCTGGCCGGAAGAGAGAATGAGGTTCTTCCATGGCGCTCAAGCTACGTGAACTCAATCGGGCGCTGCATGTCGGCACACGTATCGGAGTGGGAAGCGTACGGTCACGCCGTCCTGACTACGTATCGCTTATGCCGCCCTGCAATCACGCCTGCCCGGCAGGGGAGAACATCCAGGGGTGGCTTGCTCTGGCACAAAGCGGCGCCTACGAGGCCGCTTGGCATCTGCTTAAAACGGAGAACCCGTTCCCCGCCATTCACGGTCGTGCCTGTTATCACCCTTGTGAAAGCAGCTGTAATCGTGCCGAGATGGATGACGCTGTGGCGATCCATGAGGTCGAGCGGTTTCTGGGTGATATGGCCGCCGAGAAAAACTGGCGGGTCGCCTGTAAGCCTGCCACGGGCAAGAAAGTGCTTGTTGTTGGTTCGGGGCCTGCGGGGCTGTCCTGTGCCTATCATCTGGCACGGCAGGGGCATCAGGTTGAAATTCGCGAGGCCTCGGCTCACGCGGGCGGCATGCTGGCCTATGGCATTCCGGCGTATCGCTTGCCGATGGATATTCTCGAACGTGAAATGGGTGATGTTCTGTCAATGCCGGGCGTGAGTCTGCACTGCAATGCGCCTGTAACGGATCTCGCTCGAACCATGAAGGAAGGCGCTTTCGATGCTGTCTTTCTGGGCGTTGGCGCGGCGCGCGCCCTGACCATGCCGCTGGCCACCGAGGCGGGATATCAGCCTGTCGAGGCGATCGACCTTCTCCATGCTGTGCGTGAAGGAAAGCGGCCCGAGCTTGGCCGTACTGTGGTGGTGGTTGGTGGTGGCAATGTCGCGATGGATGCCGCCCGTACGGCACGCCGTCTCGGCGCAGAGAAGGTCTTTATGGTCTATCGACGGGACGAGGCCCATATGAGCGCCCTGCCAGAGGAGCGCGAGGCCGCCGAGGCCGAAGGTGTCACCATACGTTATTGCAGCGTCGTCACCTATTATGGACATGATGGTGTTGAGATCGAGCATGTTGAACTCGATCCGCAGACCGGTGCCATACGTCCACCAGCAGATGGCCGCGCGCCGGATAGAGAGAGGCTGGCAGCTGACAGCGTCATTCTGGCGATTGGCCAGCATAGTGACTTCTCGCTCTGCTCTGACATGAGCGATATCGTGATTGACAAGGGCGAGAGGCTGGAAATCGATCCGTCTTTCATGACGGGCGCACGCGGCGTGTTTGCCGGTGGCGATTGTGTGCGAGGAGCACGCACCATGACCACCGCGACCGGCCACGGCAAGAAGGCCGCCCGGGCGATTGATGCCTATTTGCGGGCAGAAAAACCGGTGCCCGACGCGCCGGCCGAGATCGTGACCTTTGACATGCTCCACATGCCGGCCCTGCTGATGGCTGTGCGCGAGGAGGGCGCCGAATTGCCCACGTCGCTTCGCACGGGGTTCGAGGAGATCATTGCGGGGCTGAACGAGACGCAGGCGCGTCATGAGGCGGGGCGCTGCCTGTCATGCGGTAACTGTTTTGAGTGCGATAATTGTTTTGCTGCCTGCTCCGAGCAGGCCATCACCCGACTGGGTCCGGGCAGGGGCTATGCCGTAGACGAGACCTTGTGCACCGGCTGTGGCGATTGCGCCGGACAATGCCCGTGTCATGCCATCGTGATGACGCCTGAACACAATGATGCCGAGTGCGCGGAGGCTGCGGTCACCTTAACGCCGCAGCGCTTCGTGGTACGCGCCTGAAGGCGGGAAAAGAGAACAAGACGATGAGCCATAACGCAAACACCGCCCCACAATCCGGCAAACCCCAACCTGGTGAAATGACCACTCTGGACGGGAATTCTGCTGTTGTTCACGTCGCGTATCGCGTGAACGAGATCTGTGCGATCTACCCTATTACGCCTTCCTCACCTATGGCCGAGACAGCCGATAGCTGGGCCAGTGAAGGGCTGAAAAATCTCTGGGGCAATGTGCCTATCGTGCAGGAAATGCAGGCCGAGGGCGGTGCGGCAGGCTGTGTGCACGGCGCTTTGCAAAGTGGTGCGCTGACGACCACTTTCACGGCCTCGCAGGGTTTGCTGCTGATGATCCCCAATCTGTACAAGATTGCGGGCGAATTGACATCGACCGTGGTGCACGTGGCTGCACGCGCCCTTGCAGCCGGGGCGTCGTCTATTTTTGGCGATCATCAGGATCTGATGGCCGTTCGCCAGACAGGTTTTGCCCAGCTGGGTGCAGCCTCGGTGCAGGAAGCACATGATCTGGCAATTATCGCCCAGGCCGCCACGCTCGCTTCACGCGTGCCATTCATCCATTTCACGGATGGTTTTCGGACCTCTCACGAGTATAATTCGCTGAAACTGGTCCCTGATGACCAGATCCGGTCGATGATCGACGAGACGCTTGTGCACGCGCATCGTGCCCGCGGGCTGACGCCAGATAATCCGTTCATTCGTGGCACATGGCAGAACCCGGACACGTATTTCCAGACGCGTGAAGCGGTAAACACCTATTATCTGCGTACGCCTTCTCTCGTGCAGTCTGCCATGGACCGCTTTGCCGCACTGACCGGGCGTCAGTACGGGTTGTTCCGTTACGACGGCCCGCAGGATGCGCGCCATGTCATCATCGCGATGGGGTCGGGTGCCGAAGTGGTGCGCGAAACGATGCGATGGATGAACGAACGCGACCCTGAGGAGAAACGGGGGGCCATTCAGGTTCTCCTTTACCGGCCTTTCGACGCTGCAGCCTTTCTTGCAGCGTTGCCGCCGACAGTGGAGCGCATTGCGGTGCTGGATCGCACCAAGGAGCCGGGGGCACCGATGGAGCCGCTTCATGCGGATATCGTGGGTGTACTGGCCGAAGCGGTGGCTACGGGGAAATTCCCTCACATGCCGCGTGTTATTGGCGGGCGTTATGGCCTGTCGTCACGCGATTTCCACCCCGGTATGGTCAAGGCGGTTTATGACGAACTGACGAAGCCCGACCCTAGCCCCGTCTTTACGGTCGGTCTCATCGATGATGTGACGAATCTCAGCCTCGAATTTGACGAGACGATCGATATCGAACCCGGGAACATGACGCGTTGTCTGTTCTATGGGCTTGGCGCGGATGGCACGGTGGGCGCCAACAAGAACAGCGTTGAGATCATCGGTGAAATCGACGGGCATTATGCCCAGGCCTATTTCGATTATGACTCTCACAAATCGGGCGCAGAAACGGCATCGCATCTGCGTTTTGGCACCAGCCCCATCAACGCGCCCTATCTGATTCGGCATGCAGATTTCGTCGCGTGTCACAAATTCGAGTTCCTGTTTCGGCGCGACATCCTGGGTGCCGCCAATCCGGGGGGTATTTTCCTTCTGAATTCGCCTTTCGGTCCGGACACGGTCTGGGAGCGCCTGCCGCGCAAGGTTCAGGATCAGATCATCGCCAGGAAGTTGCGCTTCTATGTGATCGATGCGTCCAGTGTCGCGCTCGAGATCGGTCTCGGGCCACGCATCAACACCCTGCTGCAAACCTGCTTCTTCCATCTTGCAAAGGTTCTGCCTGAAGCAGAGGCAATCAGCGCCATCAAGGCTTTCATTCGCAAATCCTACGGCGCGAAGGGCGAAAAAATCGTCGCCCTCAACGATAAGGCGGTTGATGCTGCCCTGTCAGCCCTCCATGAGGTATCCGTTCCGGCGCAGGCACAGGGAACGCGCCCGATGCCTGCCATTGTGCCCGCCGAGGCACCGGAATTCGTGCACCGGGTCACAGCAGAGATTATGGCGGGGCGCGGTGAACTGATACCCGTCAGTGCCATGCCGGTTGATGGCACGTTTCCCGGGGGCACGACGCGGTATGAGAAACGCAATATCGCCATCGAAGTCCCTGTGTGGGAGCCGGATTCCTGCATCCAGTGTGGACAATGCAGCATCGTGTGCCCCCATAGCGTGATACGTGCCAAGACCTATGACGAGGCCCGGCTGGAGGGGGCGCCTACGGGTTTCCGGTCAGCGCCAATCAATGCCCGTGGTTACCCGCAGACGCGCTACACCCTTCAGCTTTATGTTGAAGACTGCACAGGTTGCGGCGTGTGCGTGGATAATTGCCCCTCAATTGATGCCCAGACCCAGAAGCGCGCCATCAATATGACTGAAAAGCTGCCTCTGCTCGACCGTGAGCGGGCCGGTATGAGCTTTTTCGAGACCATTCCGGAAATGGATCGCAACCAGGTCAACCCAACCACAGTACGAGGCGTACAGTTTTTCGAGCCGCTTTTCGAGTTCAGTGGGGCGTGTGCCGGGTGTGGTGAGACCCCCTATCTCAAGCTTGTCTCGCAGCTTTTCGGCGATCGTCTTCAGATTGCCAATGCGACAGGCTGCTCCGCCATCTTTGCGGGTAATACGCCGGCCCATCCATGGAAAGCGAATGCGCAGGGCCGTGGCGTAGCGTGGTCGAACTCGCTGTTTGAGGACAATGCGGAGTTTGGCCTTGGCTTCAGGCTGGCCATCGACAAGCAGACCGAACTGGCGCGCGATCTGGTTGCGGGCCTACGTGACACAATCGGTGGCGATCTTGCCGATGCCTTGCTCGATGCCCCGCAGGAAGATGAATGGGATTATGCCATCCAGCGCGACCGCGTGGCAGCCCTGAAGGGAAAACTCGAGGGATCTGCTGATAAATCGGCGGTCATGCTGCTGTCGGTTGCCGATCACCTTGTAAAACGCTCGGTATGGATCATCGGCGGTGATGGCTGGGCCTACGATATCGGTTATGGTGGCCTCGACCATGTTCTGGCTCAGGACCGGAACGTCAATATTCTGGTGCTGGATACCGAGGTTTATTCCAACACGGGCGGGCAGTCCTCCAAGGCCACGCCGCTTGGTGCCTCGGCAAAATTTGCCGCCTCCGGCAAGCGCGTGCCGCGCAAGGATCTGGGTCTGCAGGCGGTCTCCTACGGCAATGTGTATGTGGCGCAGATCGCCCTTGGGGCTAATCCCGAGCAGGCTCTGACGGCCATACGCGAGGCCGAGGCTCATGATGGTCCGTCGCTGATCATTGCCTATTCGCAGTGCATTGCCCACGGCATCGACATGCGCGACGGCATGAAGCAGCAGGCCAGGGCGGTGGCCAGCGGATACTGGCCGCTCTTCCGTTTCGACCCGGCCATGCGCAAGGAGGGGCTCAACCCGTTCCAGCTCGATTCAACACGCCCGCGTCTGCCGTTCGAGGAATATGCCTATCGCGAACTGCGCTACAAAACCCTGTCGCGAACCAATCCGGAGCAGGCGGAGCACTTGCTGCATCAGGCGCAGGCCGCGGCGCTGGAACGCTATCGCCTGTATGAGGACATGGCCTCACGTGATGGCAGGCGCTTCCTGCCTCACTGGGAGGATGTGCAGTGACCGCGCAAACCTGCGCCCCTGAGACCAGACAGACAAACGAACCGGAAGAAGATCGCGCGATGACGACAGTACTTTCCACTGCCTCCTGCACGCGCAGAACGATTTTCGACGGGATGATTGCCAGAGCTGCCGGGCTGGGTGCTGTGCCTTATGCGATTGTTTGGCCCTGTGAGGGACATGCCCTTGCCGGCGCCATTGAGGCGGCACGACATGGCGTGCTGGAGCCGGTTCTTGTAGGCGATCCTGCGCTTATCGCCAGTGCGGCGCAGGAGGCTGGGCTTTCGGTGGCGTCCTGCCGGATTGTCGAGGCCGAAACACCAGAGCGCGCCGTGCAGGTCGCGATTGGCCTTGTTCATTCAGGCGAGGTCCAGGGCCTTGCCAAGGGCAGCCTGCACACAGACACATTGATGCACGGTGTCGTTGCACAGGAGAGTGGCCTGCGGACATCACGGCGCATGAGCCATGTGTTCATGGTCACGGTAGCGGGGCGCACCGACCCGCTTTTCGTGACCGATGCCGCCATCAATATTACCCCCGACCTCGTAACCAAGCAGCACATCGTGCAGAATGCAATCGACCTGCATCACGGTCTTGGCTATGGCGCACCGCGTGTGGCGATCCTTTCCGCTGTGGAGACCATCAATCCGCGTATTCAGGGAACGCTCGATGCCGCCTGCCTGAGCAAGATGGCCGAACGCGGCGAGATAACGGGAGCAGTGCTCGATGGGCCGCTTGCAATGGATGGTGCGGTGGACCCGCAGGCAGCCTCCATCAAGAAGCTGACCTCACCTGTCGCCGGCCGCGCCCAGATCCTCGTTGTACCGGATCTCGAAGCCGGGAACATTGTGGTCAAGGCGCTCAGCTTTCTCGGGCAGGCGAGTTCGGGCGGTATCGTGCTTGGTGCCAAGGTGCCCATCCTGCTGACCAGCCGAGCCGATACCATCGAGGCAAGGCTCGATTCAGCCGCCCTTTGCGCGCTTTATGCGCGACATCTCAAAAGTCTGTCTGTTGCCTGAAGCCGCTGGGCCACTGGCGGCACGGCGTGCGTGTTCGGTCAGCGTGCATCATCGCTCTCTCGTTGCTCTGCGATGATCCGTGCCAGCGAGAGCCCATTATCGGACAGAAGTGTAGCTTGACGGAAGGAAGAGCCACCATGTTCATCGGTCACGATGACGGTCGCGACGAAACTGTAAGCGTGCCTCTGGTCACCGCTTGCGGCAGGCAGGGCAGGGAGGTTCGCGCGGGCCAACGCCTGTCGGGTGATAGGGTCGGAAATGGGGGCGTGAAGTTCCTCCGGCTGGACGATCGAGAGATGCGGCCTCGCGCGAGCCAGGAGCAGAGGTGTTATGCCGGGCAAGAGCGCCAGTTCATCCAGCGACTGGAACGGGGCATGGGGCGGCAGATAGCGTAACCCCAGGGCAAGAAAGCGCTGTCGCTCATTCGGGTCCTGCGCCTGGGCCTGCCGACGCCATGAAACCATCTCCCGGGCGATCATTGCCGCCTGATCGGGCGCTCCACCGCATTCCACGAATAGCGCAGCGAGAAGTGGCAGGGGGGCAGTATTGGGATTGATCGTAGCGGCCTGACTTTTGAGGCTTATACTGAGCTTCAGACCATCAATCCGGCTGACATGCGGTGTGCCATCGAGTGGCCAGCGTGTGGCGATTGGCCCGCTTTCGTGAAAGACTGCGCTGGCGATACCGCCTTCAGCAAGTGTCTCCATACGGGCCGTGTCGCGTAGCAGCCGTGTTTCACGCAAGGCCGAGCCTGCGCTGGCGATGGTCATGGCCGTCAGTAGTGAGAGCCCCGCCAGCGCCCAGAGCACGATCACCAGCGCGAAGCCGCGATCCTGCCTTTCCCGTGCTGGCTGCCTCGTGTTCACCGATCCAGACCGAGTTTCTCGCGCAGGCGTTTTTGCGGGTCGGCGCTGCCGGTCGTGTGCATCGACTTCATCTCGTCTGGCACATCGGCAGCATTGGGGTGGGTGTCGCGCAGATCTTCCATCAGGTTCACGGCATCGCGCTGGTCATGGATGACGTGGGGTGTGATCAGGATCAGCAATTCGGTGCGTTGACGACTATTGTTCTGGCTCCCCGCCAGAAAGCCCAGAACCGGGATGTTCTTGAGCCAGGGGATACCGCTATTAGCGCGGGACGAGTTCTCGGTAATGAGCCCGGCAAGCCCCACTGTCTGTCCGTCCTGAACGACCACGCGCGAATTGACCGAACGATCATTGAAAGTGGGATTGGCCGCGCTGCTGGTGTTGCTGGCTGCATTGGAACTGACAGAGCTCACCTCCTGTGACACATCCAGCGTGACGAGGCCGCTCTGGCTGACATGGGGGGTCACCTCCATGATCACGCCGGTAGGCTGATAGGTGAACTGGTTATAAACAGAAGTCCCGATTGTGCTGGATTGCGAGCCGATCTGCACGGGTACCAGCTGCCCGACCTGAAGCCGTGCTGCCCTGTTATCCAACACCATGAGCTGAGGCGAGGACAGCACATGCACCGTGGTCACATTTTGCAGGGCATCGATAGCAAATGGCGCCCCGCCACCACTTGCCCCGCCGATGATGAAGCCGGGCAGGGTGTGGCTGAATGCGGCAGTGGCGAGTGTTCCGGCTGTGATAGTCTGGCTGTTGGTGCTCAGTACGCCATTGATGCCGCCAGACTTGAAGAAGAACTGTGTGCCGTATTGCAAGGCGTCATTGAGCTGCACCTCGGCCACAACAGCGTCGATACGCACCTGAAGCGGCATGACGTCGATACGGCGCAGCATCTGCTCGATCGTATCGCTTTCCTGATCCGTGGCATGAACCAGAATGGCGTTATGCTGGGCGTTCGAGAGGATACGCAGTGTGTCGGTATTGTGGTCTCCGCCGCCTGAGCTGTCGAGCCCGCCCAGAAGCGGGTTGTTGAGAGACGCATTGCCGCCAGCCTGACCTGCAGGGGCTGCCGTGTTCTGCCCTGTCTGGCCAAAGGTGTTCGTGCCGGTGCCCCCCAGACCTCCGCCCAGACCACCCCCTGTAAGGCCGCCCCCATTCAGGCCGCCCCCGGTAAGCCCCCCCCCGGCGCCCCCAAGGCCGCCGCCATTCAATCCCGCTCCCATGCCAGTCTGTGCTGTCTGGCTGTTGCCCGAACCGGGCGGTGTGGCTGTCACATTATCCGGGGTGAAGGCCTGCTGAAGCGTATAGGTCACGTCATTGACGCTTGAATTCTGCACGTAGAAAATATGCCAGCTTCTTACAGTTGCTCTGCGATGCTGCTCGATGACAGAAAACAGGCGTCTGGCATCCTCGATATAGCGCGCGTTGCGTGCCACCACGAGCACAGCATTGACACGTGCAAGGGGAAGGACGTCCACAAGCTTCGAGAGCGAATTGCTGGCCCCGTGCAGCGCTGATTGCAGCGCGCTTGCCATGTCCTTCGCATTGCCTGAGTCGACAGGTAAAAGCGCATAGGACTGGCTGCTCAGCCAGTCCACATCGAAAGCATGAATGACCTCGACCAGCGCATTGCGCGCCGAAGGGTCTCCGCTCACCATAAGGGCATTGCTGCTGTCTATCGCTGCAACGCGAGCGCCACCCTGCACGAAGGGCTGCAAGGCGTGGGCGAGAGAACTGGCCTGTGCGTAGCGCAGCGGAACCATCAGGTCACCGCCCATCGAGAGGCTGTCAGCCATGCCCGCCAGCGCACCCTGCGCGGCACCCGGCGCCGACTGGCTGGGCACGACACGATACAGGCCGTCACCATGAACCAGCACAGCATGAACCTGCGCCAGGATTACCTGCAGCGCTGGCAAAAGCTGGGCATTGGTCAGGGGTTCGCTGGTTCTGAGCGTCACCTGTCCATGCACGGCAGGATCGATGGCGTAATTGACGTGCAGGATATCGTTGAGAATCTGCGAGACGGCGTCGCGCACATCCGTATCGGCAAAATTGAGCGAAACCTGACCGATACCTTCCGTGTCGCCGTTTCCGCGCAGGGTGGGAATGTTCGGGCGAGCGAGGCTGTAGCGCGCCTTGCCAGTCGGATCGGCGGATGAGAGGCGTCCCTCCTGCGGAATATCCTGCAATCCACCCAGCGGCATCGGGCCACCAAGGGGTTTGGGTTTGGGTACCGGCTTGTCGCACCCGGTCAGGCCAAGGGTCAGGCCTGCGGCCAGAACAGTGAGGCCAAGACGTAGGGAAGCCTGTCTGCGGGCATCCTGTCTGCCGCGTGACAGAAAGTGGGAAGGAAAGGCGCGGGGCAGAACGGTCATTGCGGCATACCTGGTGGGGGAGTGTCAGATGAGGCAGGAGGGGCGAAACGCGAGAGCTCATCGCGCGAGAAGGTCTCGAGCGGGTTTTCGCTTTGAGGGGCATGATCAGGCATCGACGGGCCGGATAAGCGGGCACGATCAGGGCGCATCAGCCGGTCCTGACCGGCCTCGCGAATGGTGATGGTACCTTTTCCGATCGCAATAACCTGCCAGTTACCAATATAACCCTGCAACGGTACGATAACGCCACGTTCCTGACCCGGTATCATGAAAATGGCACGGCTGACTCCCCCATTTTCGATAATACCTGTCAGGCGGGGCGTACCAGCCAGGGCATTGCCAGTCGGGGAAGGGCGTCGCGTCGGGGCAAAGAGTGGGCGGGCGAGGCTATGGTCCTGCCAGGCGGCCCGATCGACTTGCGTTGGACCGGCGCAGAGCCCGGCATGGGGTATCATGAGAAAAGCACAAAGCATGACGCAGCGTTTGGGCAGGAGGGCTGTCATGGAGCTGTTTCCTTCGCGAGACGGGCCGGTAGCGCCATGTCACGGCGATAGGCAAAGATTCCCATGTCGCATGACAGGGCATCGGCGCTGCGACCCTCATCTTCGGATGCATGGAGATGAAGCCCGTCCACGACGAGGGCAGGCGAGGCTTGTGCGAGGTCAGTGAGAAAATGAATAAGGGCAGGATAGGGAGCAGACAGCGTGATGTGCAACCCGACGCGCCGGTAACTGCCTTCCTTGATTGGGGCGAGCGTCTCGCTGCTGCTGATTTCGATGCCTGACTGGCTGGCGAGATGCGCCAGTTTGTCCTGCAGGTTGGCACTCGCCATGGTATCGCTCGCACCATCGATCAGTTGCGGAGCCGATGACGGACGGTGCGCTGCAGACTGACGCAAATGGGGCAGGATTTCCTGCAGATGGGCCATACGCTCCGCCGTTTGCTGCGCCAGGGCAATGCGGCTGGCGTACTGGCTGAAAACCCCGATCAGCGGGCCGACGATAACCAGCCAGATAAGGGTGACCGCCACCAGAAGGAGCATGAGGGCCAGCACGCGCCCCCTGCGTCCTTCTGGCAGATCGTGAGACAGACGCGTCAGCGCCAAGGGGAGCCGCGTCCTCATGGTCTCGCTCCGGCATGAGGTGTGCCAAAGGGCTGTCCAATTTCCGCTCGTATTGAAAACGCACTGGCATTTTGTCCTGCAAGGCGCGTGACGGGTGCGATAAAGCCAGGATTGCGAAGAACTGGCGACGTGCCAAGCCCCTGTATCAGCCCGGCGGGATCACGGGATTGCCCGCTAATCAGCAGTTGGCCCTGCTTCAGGCTGAGATCGGTCAACCATGCGTCATCTGGCAACAGATCGGTCAGGGCGGCAATGATCTGCATCGGGTCTCCAAAGCGCTGCCTCGCCCTGTTAACGATCCCTTCGCCCATGCGCCTGTCTTCAATCGTGCGACGCAACGCGCTGGCCTCCAGCGCCGGGCCGCGCAGCGCGTCAATCTGGCGTTCATATCCTGAGAGAACACGCGACTGATGCCAGAACAGCCCTAGCAGGAGACAGGCGAGCAGAGTGCATCCGCCGAGAGGCAATGCGAGACGTGGGTCGCTCAGGCGGGTCACGAGAGGACGCGCAACAGGCTGTCTGATCAGGGTCTCGCCAGTCTCATCAGCAATGGCTTGCGGGTGAGCTTCCAGCAGGTGGAGACGCTCGAAAAGGGGGCGTAGCGGTGCCTGTGGAACGACGGAGAGACGGAGCATGATCTGTCCGAGCGCCTCGTCGCGCCTGAGTACGATGAAGTCCCAGAAAAGCGCCTCGGCATCGAACGGCGTCAGGCGATCCATTTCATAGGCGAGAATGGCCGCGAGGTCCTGTTCCGCAGCGAGGGGAAGGGTGACATCGCGCTGCATGATGCGCCCTGCCGGCAGAACAAGCCTGATGGCAGCATGGCGTGCCTTGCCTTTGCGCAGGGCGCGATATTGCGCGCCTGTCTCGAGATCCAGCGTTTCCGACTGCCCTAGCGTTCCGATGATGATCCGGCTGCGCGCCTCGCGCAGATAGAGTGTCAGGGCGTCGTCAGTGGCGACGGCCTCAACCACTGGGCGTTGAACGGCGGCAAGTGCTGTCGTGACACGTTCCGGCAAAACGGCCCGGATCTGGCGCCACCACCAGACAAGGAAAGGCTGCATCACCATGTCTCCTTTTCCTTTAGCTTCACGGTAGAGGATTCAGGCGGGGTGCCACCACGATATCGGGCCAGTGGCGCGCATCGCCCGGCGCGAACACGAGACGCAGGCGCACCAGCTCGGGCAGGGTATTGCCATACCATGTCGGGCTCCAGTGCCCGGATGCGTAATAATGCCACTCTACGCCCTCGAGACCGCTCAGCAAGACCCGTTGTTCCACAGGCGTCGGGGGTTCGATCACATGCCGATAGGCTGACCACTGCAGCACGAGCCGATGCGCGTCATCCATGAAGAGCGCCATGTTTGCCCGTCCTCCGCCGGAAATTGCCTCAGCCTGTGTTTGCAGGGCATGGGGCACGGGGCCACGCCATGTGAGGCGATGGTTCGTGCCCACAAGGAGCGGCCCCTCGCGTCCATTGCCTGCATCGGCACTGGCAACCACCTGCCTTACGAACCTGTCCACCGCATCCAGATCATCCTGCGCAGCCAGGGTCTGGCGTTGCTGCTCGAACAGGCGCGTGGCGGCATCGAAACCCTGGCGCAGGACCAGCAGCACCAGAGAGAACACGACCAGAGCGATCAATAGCTCCAGCAAGGTGAACCCGGCCGCTTCATCACGGCGCGGGGTCATGGCGTGCCCTCCGCCGGGCCAGAACACAGGCTGCTCAGTGTGACGGCGCGCTGGCCGGAAAGGGTAAAGGCGTCAGGCCAGGATTCCGTTACGGTGACGTGGTAGAGGACAGTTCCTCCACGATGTTCCAGTGGGGTCATGGTGATACGCCAGTGGAAATGATGTCCGTCCTCGCCGCTCTGGGTAAAAGCACTGGGGGTCATGCCGTGACCGATGGCATCGAGATGTGACCGCGCCCGTGAGAGGGCCTCGCGCGTGGCGGTGGCGACATGTCCTGCCGCAACGCCATCCAGCATGCCGCGATAAACGACCCCCAGCGCCAGTGCGACGATGATGAACGCAATCAGCACCTCAATGAGCGTGAAGCCGCCTTCGGAAGCAGGATGCGTGCCCTTTACCTCCATCATCCGCCGTGGCTTTCGATGGCACCGGTCAGCCAGTTGACGCCCAGTGTCATGCGGCTCGCCCCCCGGCTGAGCCCGAGCACAGGACCCGATGCGCTGCCATCCGGGTAGAAGCGGAACACGCTCCTCGTATCTGGCGTGATCGTAATGGCGGGCAGGGTTCCCACAGTTGCCGGGGTGGTGACGTAGCTTCCGGAAAGCGGGTTGATATCGAGTTCCTGGGCACGCCCCGTATAGAGCGCGCGGGCATGGGTCTCGCGCATCAGGGCGGCGATCTGTCGCGCCGCGTTACGCAGTTCGAGCCGTGCAGGATGCGAGGCGCCGTGTCGGACCACAATGGCGCCAATCATGCCCAGAATGACCAGCACGACCAGCATCTCGATCAGGGTAAAGCCGGACTCGGCCTGCGCTCTACTGGGCAAGGTCATTAAGGCTCAGCATGGCGAGGAGAAGCGAGGAGACGATGCCTGCCACCATCAGACCCATGACGATGGTGATGGCCGGGACCAGAAGGGCAACAAGGCGCTGAATGGCAATGCGGGCCTGATCTTCGTGAATATCAGCGGCCCTGAGCGCCATGGGGCCGAGGCGTGCGGTTTCCTCACCCAGTTGAAGCAGATGGATCAACCTTGTCGGAAAAATGCCAGCGGCGCCCAGTGTTGCTGACAGCCCCGCGCCCGAACGTGCGCTTTCGGCGGCTGTCTCGATGGCGGCGCTGGCGGCCTGATTGCCCAGCGCATCCCGCACGATCCCCAGTGCCGGAAGCAGGGCAACGCCATTGACCAGTAGAGTGCCGAGAATACAGGCAAACCGCGCGGCCAGAATTTCCGAGACCAGACGGCCGAGCCCTGGCATACGAAGCAGCAGGCGGTCGACAGGGCGACGCAGGGCCGGGCGTTGCATGGCCAGACGCAGGCCCATACCAGTCAGCAATACGATAACCAGCATGGCGAAGCCGTAATGACCGATTGCAGCGCCTGCCTTCGTCAGAAGGCGCGTGGAGGCCGGTAGGGTCGCGCCATTCTGCTCAAAAAGCGGCGTGAATTGCGGCAGGACCTTCGTGAGCAGTAATGTGACAGATCCGATAGCCGTCAGGGTGAGGATGGCGGGATAGATCATGGCCGATTGGACGGTGCTGATCAGCGCGCGTTCGCGTTCGAGTAGCCCGGCGAGCCGTTCCATGGTGGGGGCCAGATCTCCCGTGGCCTCAGCCGCCCGCACCATGCCGATATAGAGCGGGGGGAAACCACCCCGGCTCGTGGTAAGTGCCGAATGAAGCGCCTGCCCGTCACGGACCCTGTCCCGAACACTCTTCAGGACGCTGCCTATGCGGGGGGATGACGTGGTCTCGATCAGAAAACGCAGGGCACGATCCATATCCTGCCCTGCATCGAGCATGACAGCGAGTTCGCGTGTCAAATTGGCCAGTTCACCGCGCGTTACGCCGTGTCGCTTCAGGCTAAGGCCCTGCGCGCCAGAGCGCGGAATGGCACCCGTGCCAGACGCGCGCGCAAACCTCGTGCGCCCTTTTATGCCTTTCTCCGCAACATCGACATGGATGGGCATGTAGCCCTGGCGTCGCAGTTTCGCGACAGCGTCTTCCTGCGTGTCGGCCACGAGGGTGCCCTGCTGCGGGGTGCCCTGCCGGTCAATGACTCTGTAGAGGAATTCCGTCATGAGGGGGCTGCGTTCGCCACTCTCAACCGACAGCGCGCACGCTACGCATGACTTCCTCAATGGTGGTCTGGCCATCCACGGCCGCACGAAGCCCGGAATCAAAGAGGGTTTCCATGCCCGCTGCGACGGCTGCACGCTCTATTGCGAGATGATCGGCTTTCTCGAAAACGAGTTTTTCAATGGCCTCATCGGGTTCGAGGAGTTCTGCGATTGCGAGCCTGCCCTTAAAGCCTGTATGGCGGCAGGAGGCGCAACCCGCCGCGTGATGAAGGGTGATCGGCTCCCCCGAGGTGAAACGATCGAGCTGCAATTCCTGAACCAGCGCCGCAGGTGGCGTGTAGGGCGTCTTGCACAGAGGGCAGAGGCGACGCACGAGGCGCTGGGCCAGAACGCCACGCAGCACTGCGGTCATGAGGTAGTCCTCTACCCCCATGTCGCGCAGGCGTATGATGGCGGCGGATGCTGAATTCGTGTGCAGTGTGGACAGAACCAGATGCCCTGTCAGAGCCGCCTGCACGGCAATCTGGGCGGTCTCCCGGTCGCGTATCTCGCCTACCATGATCACATCGGGATCCTGACGCAAAATGGCGCGCAGCAGGGCGGCGAAATCCAGACCGATCTGCGGTTTGACCTGCACCTGATTGATGCCGCCAAGCTGATACTCGATCGGATCCTCAATCGTGACGATCTTGCGCGTGACGGCGTTGAGATCGGACAGGCCCGTATAGAGTGTTGTGGTTTTTCCCGATCCGGTTGGCCCGGTAACCAGAACGATGCCATTGGGCCGCTCGAGAAGCTTGCGCAAGCCCCTGACAATGCCGGGTTGCAGGCCCAGCGTGGTGTAATCGAAGACCGCGCCCGACCGATCGAGAACGCGCAGGACCAGCGTCTCGCCATAGAGGGACGGAATGGTGGATACACGAAAATCGACTTCATGCCCGCGCACGGCAAGCTTGATCCGTCCATCCTGGGGCAGGCGTCGTTCGGCAATATCAAGGCGCGCCATGATCTTCACGCGTGAGAGCACGGCGGGCACAAGCTGGGCCGCCAGTATTTCCGCCTCATGCAGGATGCCGTCATAGCGATAGCGCACGCGCAGCCTGTCCTCGAAGGGCTCGATATGGATATCCGAAGCCCTGGTCTCGACCGCACGATTGATGATCTGGTTGACCAGACGGATCACGGGTGCTTCTGACGCCAGATCCTTCAGCCGTTCGGCGTCGTCTTCAAGAGCATTGCCCTCTGCCTGTTCGGGTTCTGCCTCGCGGCTTTCATCCGGGTAGAGGCGGTCGAGCGCGGCTTCGAGTTCAACCGGGAGGGCTGCATGGGTTGCGATGGTCAGTCCCGTCGCCGCCTGCAGGGCCGCAGGCGTGAAACTGTCCAGCGGGTCGCGCATGGCGAGAGCCAGCGTGTTTCCCTCCAACGAGAGCGGCACAACATGCGCATCACGCAGGAAACGTGTCTTGAGCTGCCCGGTCAGCACCGGATCGGCCGGATAATGGTCAGCACCTGCAAGAGGAATATCGAGCAACTCAGCATAGGTTCTGGCCATGAGCGCTTCTGACACCAGACCCAGTTGCAGCAGGATCTGGTCGAGGCGACCACCGCTCTGCTCTGCGGCACGTGCAGCGCGGTCCAGCCCTCGATGGTCGCAATATCCTCTGTCGACCAGCAGGGCAGCTAACGCCTCGAGATGGCCGTCATGCTGACGCTCAGCCATAGGACTGCCCGATGATCTCGAGCAACCAGCCGCCCCAGAGGGCAAAGGCGAGCCCCGGGCCGAAGGGGATACGCGTCTGTGCGCTCAGGCTGGCTTTTCGCGTAAGCCATGCGCCGGCCAGTGTGACGACAGCGCCCACAAACACGATCTCGGGCAGGATGAATGGTCCCAGCCATCCGCCTCCTGCGGCAAGCAGCTTGGCATCGCCACCGCCAAGCCCGTCCCGCGCCCGCAACTTGCGATAAAGCAGCGCGACGCCGCCAAATGCGGCCCAGCCCAGCAACGCAGCCAGACTGTGCAGGTGAAAGTCGGCGCGACCATGCTGCGCTGCGAAGGCGAGCCCGATACCGAGCAAGGGGAGAGTCAGGTAATCCGGCAGGGTTGTGCTGCGCAAATCGATGGCTGCGAGCAACAGCAGCCACCAGCCAAACAGGCATCCCTGAATCATGAGATGAGTCAGGTCGAGACGATCCGGCGCCATATGCACGGCCCAGTCAGCGGCTCCCGCAACGATCAGGGCCGCGACTTCCATTGCCGGGTGGAACGCATCGATAGCCGACTGGCAATAGCGGCATTTGCCACGCTGTATGGCGTAGCTGACCAGCGGTATGAGATCGCGGGCGCCAAGCACGCAATCGCAGTTCGGGCAGCGTGACCGGGTAAAGAAAGGTGAGCGCCCCTCTGGCAGCCGCCAGGCAAGCACGCCGAGAAAAGACCCGATGAACGGCGAGGCGATGACGAGGCCTGTATGGAGAGGAAGCGCGAAATTCATGGGGGCGCTCAGGGATTGCAGATCATGGCAGCACGATCGCTCGTCGCTTCATGAGCGCCCTTTGAGCAGAGGTCATAATCATGGCCCGGTCGTTCCGAGGGGTTGCTGTAGATATAAGGGTGGTGCCACGGGTCCTTGGGGTCAGCATTATCCTTGAGGTAAGGCCCGTTCCAGTTCTCGGCGTCCTGCGGGCGTTCGATCAGCGCGTGCAGCCCGTCTTCAGTGCTGGGGTAGCTTCCTGTGTCGAGACGATACAGATCCAGAACCTCGCCTAGCCGCTGAATGGATTGATGAGCGACGGAATTGCGTGCGCCACCCAGCTGACGCAATGCGGCGGGCGCGACGAGACCGATCAGCAAACCGAGAATGGCAATCACCACCAGCAATTCGAGCAGCGTGAACCCGGCCTCGTCGGTATCGGAGGGAACGCCGATATCGTTGCCTTCGGTCTGGTCGGGGCGCTGCGTGGTCCGGACGGGCCATTCGCATGTTTTGGCGCAATGGGGCTGTGCTAGCGTATCAAAAAGGCGCATCAATAATATGTCCGATATGAAAAGCCCTGAATAAGGGAGGAGTGTAGCGCAATATGGCCGTTGCGTATGCGAGCTGCATGATTTTTGTTGCTTCCCTGTACCATTTACCACCCAGGGTTCTCCCCGCAATTCTGGGGGTGGAAAATGGTCGCAACGGCATGGTGCGTCATAACAGTAACGGAACGGACGACCTCGGGGTAATGCAGGTCAACACGCTGTGGCTCGGGCCTATTGCGCAGTTTACCCATGCTACGCCGCAAAGCGTTTACCGCAATCTGCTGACCGAGCCCTGTTACAATATCAGTGCAGCGGGCGCTATCATGCGCCTCTATCTCAATGAATCTCATGGTGATCTCATGAGGGCGGTCGGTAATTACCATTCGCATACCATCGCGCTCAATCTGGCGTATCAGCAGCGCGTGCTGGGTGCGGCACGCCTTCTGTTTCAGAATGGCGGTCATTGAGCGTCCGTTCAATGATCGAGCCCGGTTACATGCAGAGTCTCGACCAGTGCCGGGGCATCCTGCGCAAACAGCGAGATGTGCGTGCTGCCTTCATGGGGGAAGATCAGATCCGTCATCCTTAACTCACCGTCATTGGCGAAAATCTCGACAGAGGAACGGTCTACCACGAGGTGCAAAGTGATTGTGTTATTGTGCGGGAGCAATGAGGCAATGTGGATCGGGCTGAACTTGCCTGAAAAATCGGTCGCTCCGGAATGGGAGCGATCCAGCGACAGCAAATGACGGGCAAAATCATAGCTGATACGCGTCCCTTCCCGACTATCTCCAGATTGACGCACCGTGATGCCTGCCTGCCCCTTGCCGTCGCTGTGCAGGATCAATGAAATATCCTCCACCTTGTGCTGCACGGGCAGAGGCCAGACTCCACTGGCGGCCAGCGCATGACCTGCCCAGCTGCGGGAGGGAGAACGGGCGGTGAGCGCGTCGTATTCGGGTGCCGGAACCTGATAGAGATGCGGCTTGCCACGCAGTGTCCTGAGCGAGAGCGCAACCGGCAAGGTCATCTGGCCGCGCCAAGGGGCGGTGGGAAGCTTGTCAGCATAATCCCAGTTGCTCATCCAGCTTATCAGGCGGGGCGACAGTCCTGGCGTGTTGGCAATGCGTATGGCCGCATAATTATCGGCTCCATGATCGAGCCAGTGATAGGCCGATGGATCGGCCCCTTCAGGAGGGAGAGGATCGGCGGTGAATTTCGTGCCGTCAAAGCGGCCTGTGAAATATTCCACCCCGGATCCCCCGGCGATACTCCAGGGATTGACGCTGACGATCATGACCCAGCGGGTGTCCTTACGATTTCCATCCAGATCGAGCGCGACAAGCGTGGGCATCTCCCACAGCATGCCGGGCTTGCGATAACCGTTCGGCTGGAAGTCGCTCAAAAAATCCCAGTGCTTCAGATCGCGGGAACGATAGAGCTTGACCAGCTGCGCATCGGCGACGACGGTCGTCATGACCCAGTATTGCCCCGGCGCGTACCACACCACTGACGGATCACGGAATTGTCGTGAGTCGGGAGACAATGTGAGTATCGGGTTGCGCTCGTGGCGCTCCCAGGTTGCGCCGCGATCGAGGCTATAGGCAAGTGACTGTGCCTGCGTACCGTCAGGGTGCGCCGGATCCTGTGAGAAAACAGTGGTATAGAGCGCAATCAGCGGCGGAATGTGGTTTTTGCCCAAACCGGAGCGATTATCCCGATCCACCACGACTGACCCTGAAAACATGTCCCGCCCGGGCGAAGCGGCGAGCGCAACGGGTTCCTCATGCCAGTGCAGAAGGTCATGACTGGTCGCATGGCCCCATGAGGTATGACCCCACACCATGCCATCCGGATTATACTGATAAAAAAGATGCCACGTCCCATCCAGCCAGAACGGGCCGTTGGGGTCATTCATCCAGTGCGCGCGAGGAGAAAAATGCAGCGCGGGACGCCATTGCGGTGTCTCGATCGTGGTATTGGAACTGCTGCGTGTCGGGTTTGACTCCTGCGCAGCGGCAGGACAGGCAGTCATGGCCGTCAGAGGCGCGATGAGCCCGGAGAGCGCGCAAAGTCTTGCGCAAGAAAAAAACCGTTTATGGCGCTGTGACATCATCACCCGAAGCTGAGGATACCCAAAGGAAAGTGATCGGCCTGCACGGGGCAGGCCGATCACCAGACGCTTATTGTTGTGTGGTCAGAAAGGCATTCATGCGGGCATTCACATCCGGGCCGATCTGCTTTTGCTGGCTGATCAGATCCTGAATGAAACCGACGATATTGATATCGGCACGATTGGCCGAAATATCGCCGTAACCTCCAAGGCCATTATTGCCATAGCGTGTGTCGACAATCGACGCATCGCCACGGATGCGAACCTTGACGGTCGGTGACAGCGCACCGCCACGACGTCCTTCAACCGTGTCGATGAAGGATTCCACGAGCCCGCCCGGCATGACGTAATGCGAGTAGGACTGGAAGGCGCGCGGGTTCTGGTCCGGGTTGGCATCATAGTCGGTGCCAGCCGCAATATTCAGGTTGGTCGGGTTGCCGAGCATCAGCCCGCTTCCGTAGTTCATGGGCTGGAAATCACTGCGGATGCCATTGCCGACGAAGCCATAGACACCGTCAGGACCGTCCACACCGGCCGCATAGGTCGTGCGATGGCTGATGGTGAAGATGTAGTACTTTCCGTCCTTGATATACATCTGCGGACGTTCGGTCTGATCGTTCACGCAATTGGCTTCGATCAGCGGTGACAGGAACTTCCACTTCGACAGGGAGCCATTCTCGGCGACTGCCAAACCAATAGCGGCCTTCTGGTAATATGCACCCGTGTTCAGCACCTGCTGAACGGTCTCGGCGTGCGGGTCATTGGCGCGATAACCCAGATCCTCCGCCGTGCAGTTGGCGAGCCCACGCTCACCGGGCGTGTTGCCCTCAAACACCATATAGTTGGTGCCCGGGTGCTGGGGGTCCTCGAAAGTGAACGGATCGCGGAAGTTGTAATACGGGTTCTGCGCGCCATTCTGATAGAGAACGCCGTCGGGGCGCAGAAGCGGCGTGTGCTGCGTGAAGCCCGTAAACCAGACATGGTTGAAATCGGCATGGATCTGGCCAAGGCTCTGGGTGATCACCGCCTGTGAGGGGGTGATATCCTGACCCGCTGCGTTCCGGTTGAATGCCATATCGGTATAGAACAGCGATACCTTGTTGCTCGTGGGGTCGAGCAGACGCATCGAGCCGGACCATTCGGCGGTGATGGTATAGGTTGTGCCGGCAAAAACCTGTTCCTGCGCCCCTTCAGGGATCAGGTGTCCACCATAGATCCAGCCCCCGTTGGTCGGGCGACGGCTCGCCGGGATGCCTGCGCGGCGGTAGAAATAGCCGATACGGGCATGGGTGTGCCGGTCATCGAAGCCATAACCGGCGTTCTTGTCGGCGGTCAGGCAGAAAATAACTTCCCAACCGTTATAGCTGAACTGATTGGCTTTCTTGTCGATGAGCGTCCAGGTGTCCCAGACCCACACATCAGGGTTGGTTGCCGGAAAATCGGCGGGGACATCAGGCATGACGAGCTGCTCGGGAAGCGAATTCTTGCCTGCACCGGCCGAGGTGTCGGAATGGGCCTTGATCTGCATGGCATCGGCACGCGTCCATCGCGCCGTGAAGCTGTCCTGCGGGTCGTAGGCTTTCTGGGTATGGATGGTGGGCAACGGGAAGCCGGGCACGCCATTCAGCGAACTGCCCGGATACAGTTTTGCGCCATGCGGCATCATGCCGGGGCGGGGCGCAACGCGGAACGCCTCACGCAGGGCGTCGGGGTTAAGCTGGGCAAAAGCCGCCTGGCTGGTGAATGTTGCGACCATCGATCCGGCCAGCAACAGATTGAGCATCGCTCTCTTTCGGAACCTGTTTGCCATGTCACCCTCGAATGATTTCGTCATGAGGCATGGCAGGAACGTTACTGCTCCGTCACGCATCATGATCCCGTTTCTTCCTGCCCTGGCGGCGTTACATTCCTCCAGCGCCCGGTTACTTGATCACAAATTTGTTATGAGAGTCAATTCGCAATTAACGACAGATTAATGGCAGAAAGATGTCTGTCTTGAGACCTTGCTGCGGCAGCAAGTATTCGGTGCAACATAATCAGATGGAAATTTCATATCCGCTGTGATGATTGATATTTTTGGTTAATTTCGTAAATTCGAAAAGTGGCGGTGAAAGACAAAATTTTCTTTACGATAGCCTGTCGCCGTTACGATTGCGATACTGCTCCAAGCGAGGTGAATTTCGCTTTCACTCTCCTTGCACCAGACGATAGCCGATACCGGTCTCGGTGATGATGTGGCGAGGCCGTTCCGGGTCAGTTTCGATCTTCTGTCGTATCTGTCGGATATAGACTCGCAACTGCTGCACATCACCGCTGGCGCCCCAGAGCTCGCTCATGATGGTGCGATGGGTCAGAACGCGCCCGGCGTAGCGCACAAGCATTCGCAGAATATCCCATTCCCGGGGAGAGAGTTTCAGCTCGGTCCCGGCACGGAAGATTTGTCGTTTCACCAGATCGATCGACAGATCACCGGAGGTGAAGAGGGGCGTTGTCCCCTGTTGCTGCAGGGCATGACGCAGCGCATTGCGCAGGCGGGCCACGAGTTCTGCCATGCTGAACGGCTTGGTCACGTAGTCATCGGCGCCGGCTTCCAGAGCAGCTACCTTGCCCCGCTCATCATCGCGCACAGAAAGGATTACGACCGGTAGGGCTGGATGCAACGTCCTTAGCCTGCGCAGAATCTCGATCCCGTCATGGTCAGGCAGGCCCAGGTCGAGCAGGACAAGGTCAGGCGGCGTTTCACTGGCCACCCGCAGCGCGTTCTCGCCTGTCCCAGCTTCGAGCACGCGCCATGACTGACTGGCCAGCGTGGTGCGCAGCAGCCTGCGAATGGCGGGTTCATCGTCAACAACGAGAAGGATCGGGTCACTCATGGCGCAGGGACTTCGAGCAGGATCGGATAGGGCATGGGGCCGCGTCTTTGGCGCGGTCGATGGGCATCGGACCCACCCTGCGATAGGACAGCCCGCAGGGAAACAGTTTCGTTGGGGGCCAACTCCTCACAGGGGCTTTCTTTCGTCACGGGTTTCCGGACCGGTCCTGTCGTGCACAATCTGGCGCATCGCCTGCGAGGCTGGCAGCGGAAAGCGCAGGGTAAAAACCGCTCCTTGCCTGTCTGTACGGTTTGCTGCCTGAATATCGCCGCCCATTGCCTCGACAAAACCACGGGCAATGGCGAGGCCGAGGCCAGTCCCTGCGCGGGTCGTATCGGCAGCGGCAAAGCGTGTAAACTTGCCAAAAATCTCTGCTGGATCACGATCACCAAATCCCGGCCCTTCATCCTCAATCGCGATCACGAGCCTTGAATGGCGCATGGTAAGACGCAGGGTGATCGCAGTTCCTGCGGGAGTATATTTTGCTGCATTGTCGAGGATATTGAACAGAGATTGCTCCAGCAGCACAGCATCGAGATCGAGCATGGGGAGGGTCGATGCGGCATCAAGGGTGACGTGATGCTGCTCCAGCAGTTTCGCCGCGCGAGCAAGGGCTGTCGCCGCCACCTCGGCACAGTCCACACTGTCATGGCGCAGGGGGAGGGCGCCGGCCTCGATGCGTGTCATGTCGAGCAGATTGCCAACGAAGCGGTTCAGGCGTTCGGCCTCATCCGTCAGGGTCGAGAGAAGCTCGCCTCTCCCTTCCTCTCCCAGTACCTCACCGTAATCGCGCAGGCTCGATGCCGCTCCCAAAATGGAGGCGAGGGGAGTGCGTAGATCATGGGAAATGGAGGTCAGAAGGGCCCCGCGCAGCCTGTCCGTCTCGGCTTCCAGCCTCACCCTGTCGAGATCGCGGGTCAACAACAGGCTCTCGATGGCCGAGGCCGTCTGGTCCGCCAGTGCGTCCAGCAGGCCCTGCTGTTCGGCATCGAGCAGCTGGCCCTGCTTCTCGCGGTACAGGCCGATCACAGCCACGGGCCCACGTGCGGTGCGCAGGGGAATGAACAGCCATTGCACGCCGGGAAGGCTGTCAGACCCGCGCCCAGCCAGACGGCTATGCTTCCAAGCCCAGCTTGCCGCCGCCAGATCGTCCTCTCCCGGGGGGTGGGCTGTGTCCGATTGCGCCTGCACGGCCAGCCTGCCGCCATCGGGCATGAGCAGCGCGACATGACAATCGAGCAGGGTCGCAATCTGCCGGGTGACAGAGCAGAGCAGGTCGTCGAGCGTGGACATGCCGGTGATGGTGCGGCTGAAACGATAGAGTGACTGGGTAATCTCCGCACGGTGGCGCGCCACAACAGCCTGACTGCGCACGCGGGCGCCCAGATTGCCTGCAATCAGTGCCGTGGCAAAAAAGAAGAACAGCGCAACGACATTATCGGGGGCTGCAATGGTCAGGGTATAAAGCGGCGGCAGGAAAAAGAAGTTGAAGCACAGCATGCCGAAAATGGATGCCCAGAGCGACGGGCCAAGCCCGTAGGCCACGGCCACACCCAATATGGCGGTCAGAAAGGCCAGTGACACATTACTGACCTCGAAACCCTGCCGAAGCAGCAGAGCCAGCCCCAAAGCACAGAGGACGATGGCCGTGCTCGCCAGATAGGGGGAAAGGCGCGGGGGGACATTTTCGTAGATCCGGTGGTCCATCGCCTCGCCTGAACGGGGGACGACATGAACCGGAAAATTCTCCGAGCGCTGAATCAGCCGTTCAGTTGTTGATCGACCGATAAGCTGCCTCAGCCGACCGAGCCAACCCGTGCCCGCCGGATGCGCCGCGACGATCTGCGTCACATTCTGGGCGCGGGCATAGGCCAAGGCATCAAGGGCAATATCATGCCCGGGCACAGTTACCGTCTCTGCACCGAGCGACTGGGCGAGATGCATCTGTGAGGCCATGCGCGCGCGGGCCTCCTCGGTCAGGTCGCGGCTGGTTTCCACATGCAGAACGATCCAGGGCGCATGAAGCCGGTCGGCCAGTCTCTTGCCGTAGCGCACAAGACCCGCATCGCCATCCTGCAAGGTCAGGCAAACCATCACGCGTTCACCGGCCGCCCAGGGCCCGGCTATGGCGTTGGCCTTCATGTGATCGACCAGCTGTGCGTCCACCTGCTGGGCTGTCTGGCGCAAGGCCAGTTCGCGCAGGGCGGTCAGGTTGCCGGGCGAGAAATAATGCAGCAGGGCCCGGCCTGCCGTGTGGGGGGCGTAGATCTTTCCATCGCGCATGCGCTGCAGCAGGTCGCCCGGTGTCAGATCAACCAGTTCGAGCTCATCGGCGCTTTCAATCACATGGTCGGGCACGGTCTCGCGCACCCGCACCCGGGTGATCGAGGCGACGATATCATTCAGGCTTTCAAGGTGCTGGATATTGACGGTGGTGAAAACATCGATCCCCGCATTGAGCAGCTCCTCGACATCCATCCACCGCTTCGGATGGCGGGAGCCGGGCGCGTTGCTGTGTGCCAGTTCATCGACAAGAGCGAGGGTGGGGCGCCGGGCGAGAATGGCATCGAGATCCATCTCGCGCAGGATCTGACCGCGATAGGCGACGGAACCGGCCGCGATCACAGGCAGGCCCTCGACAAGCGCCTGTGTTTCAGCACGGCCATGCGTTTCCACCACGCCGATTGCCAGGTCGACCCCCTCCTGCATCAGATGCCGGGCGCTGCTCAGCATTTCGAATGTCTTGCCGACACCTGGCGCTGCGCCGAGAAAGATTTTCAGCCGGCCCCGGCGTCTTTCGCCGCAGCCCTGACGCAGCAGGGCGTCAGGGTCGGGGCGGTCATAATCCTGTCTCGTCATCGCGTTCCCTGGCCCGGTCTGGCGGCTGCGCCTGTTCATAAATCTGATGATTGTCATGGCTTGCACAGGTACCGCGATCTGGCATCTGTGCAGGCTGTACCGGCTATTGGTCCATTCTATCGAGCGCCCGGTTGAGTGCCAGAACATTCACATGGGGCTCGCCGAGGAAGCCAAGAAAGGGCTGGCTTGTCTGCTGCAGCACCAGATGACGGATACGGGCTTCATCAAGGCCCCGTGCCTCCGCTACGCGCAGGACCTGAAACAGCGCTGCCTCGGGTGAGATGTCAGGGTCGAGGCCACTGGCCGATGTGGTGACGAGGTCAATCGGGATATGCCAGCCCCGTGCCATGGCCTCAGGATTTTCGGCACGCAATGCGGCGGCGCTCCGGGTGACGCGCTCGATGAGGGCCCGGGATGTCGGGCCGGCATTGGAAGCCAGAGAGGCTGCCCCGTTATAGGGCATCGGAATTGTCTTGCCGGGGTCCTTTGGATCTGGCCCCATTGTGGCCGAAGGGCGACCGTGGAAATAGCGCGGGGAGGTGAAATTCTGGCCGATCAGGGCAGAGCCGACAACATGTCCCTTGTCGTGGATCAGGCTGCCCGCCGCCTTATCGGGCAGGATCAGGCCTGACAGGACGGTCATCCCAAGAGGGTAGGCCAGACCGGTGAGGGCAGAAAGAAGCAGAAAAAGAACGAGCGCAGGACGCAGCTGGGACAAAACCATGATGGCCTCCTCAGGCCAGACCGATATGGGTGATGAGCAGATCGATCAGCTTGATGCCGATGAACGGTACGATGAGTCCGCCAACACCGTAGATAAGCAGGTTGCGCCGCAGCAGCGCCGCAGCACCCACCGGGCGATACGCCACGCCACGCAATGCAAGCGGGATGAGCGCGATAATAATCAGGGCGTTGAAGATGATCGCTGAAAGCACGGCGCTTTCCGGGGTGGCCAGATGCATGATGTTGAGGCTGGACAGCGCAGGATAGAACCCGACGAACATCGCTGGAATGATGGCGAAATACTTGGCCACGTCATTGGCGATCGAGAAGGTCGTGAGCGCACCGCGGGTCATGAGCAGCTGCTTGCCGATACCGACGATCTCGATCAGTTTTGTCGGGTCGCTGTCGAGATCGACCATGTTGCCAGCCTCGCGGGCGGCGACAGTGCCGGTATTCATGGCAACGCCCACATCGGCCTGAGCAAGGGCGGGGGCGTCGTTCGTACCATCGCCGCACATGGCCACGAGCTTGCCCGAAGCCTGTTCGCTGCGGATCAGGGCCAGCTTGGCTTCCGGTGTGGCCTGGGCCAGAAAGTCATCCACGCCGGATTCGGCGGCGATGGCGGCGGCGGTCAGGGGGTTGTCACCCGTAATCATGACCGTGCGTATGCCCATGCGACGCAACTCGGCGAAGCGTTCGCGTATGCCGCCTTTCACCACATCCTTGAGATGCACCACACCCAGCAGATGCGTGTCATCCATGACCGCAAGCGGGGTGCCACCCTGACGGGCGATACCATCGGCGATACTGCGTATCTGGGCGGCGGAGGGCGCGTTTGGCCCAGCTGCTTCAAGCACGCTCTCAACCGCGCCCTTGCGTATCTGCCTTGTGCCGATATTGACGCCGCTCATGCGGGTCTGTGCCGTAAACGGGACGAACTGGGCACCTGAGGCATTGAGTTCGCGTCCACGCAACCCGAAACGCATCTTGGCCAGCACGACAATGGAGCGGCCTTCCGGCGTTTCGTCGGCCAGCGAGGCCAGTTGTGCCGCATCGCCAAGCTGTTGCTCGGTCACGCCCGGCACGGGCATGAAGGCGCAGGCCTGACGGTCGCCGATTGTGATGGTGCCGGTCTTGTCGAGCAGAAGCGTATCCACATCGCCCGCTGCTTCGACTGCACGGCCCGACATTGCGAGCACATTGAAGCGGATCAGCCTGTCCATGCCGGCTATGCCGATTGCCGAGAGAAGCGCCCCGATGGTGGTGGGAATGAGCGTGACGAACAGGGCCACGAGCACCATGACCGAAATCGAGCCGCCAGCGTAATGCGCAAACGACGGAATGGTCGCCACGGCGATGATGAAGATGAGCGTCATGCCAGCCAGAAGGATGGTCAGGGCAATCTCATTGGGTGTTTTCTGTCGCTGCGCGCCCTCCACGAGAGAGATCATGCGATCAAGAAAGGTCGAGCCCTGGGCTGCCGTGATGCGCACGATCACCCAGTCCGACAGCACACGTGTGCCGCCTGTGACGGCCGATCGATCGCCGCCACTTTCGCGAATGACGGGGGCTGACTCACCCGTAATGGCTGACTCGTCAACCGAAGCAATGCCTTCAATCACCTCCCCGTCGCTCGGGATGAAATCGCCCGCCTCGACCAGGACCACATCGCCCACAACCAGCTCGGGGGCGGGAATTTCCTCATACAGCCCGGCAGGACCGAAAGCGCCTGTATCACTGGGCAGAAGGCGCTTGCCACGCGTCTCCGTGCGGGTGCGACGCAGTGAGTCGGCCTGCGCCTTGCCACGCCCTTCGGCGATGGCTTCGGCAAAATTGGCGAAAAGCAGCGTGAACCACAGCCAGAGCGTGATCTGCAGGGCAAACCCGGTATGGGAGACACCTTTGATGAGGTCGCGCAAAAGCAGCACGGTTGTAAGGCAGGTGACAATCTCGACGACGAACATGACCGGGTTGCGGATCATGATACGCGGGTCGAGCTTGCGCAGGCTTTCAGCCAGTGCGGGAAGCACGAGCGCCGCATTCAGCACACCCGATTTCGGGCGTGAGGGCGGGCGCTTCGATGGTGCCTCGGCATGGGACCCAGGCGCGGGCGAGGGAAAGGAGATCATTGTATGGGCGCCTTTCAGTAGGTCGTGCCGTGGAGCATGGCGAGATGCTCGACAATCGGGCCGAGAGCGAGGGCAGGGAGGAAGGTGAGGCCGCCAACGATCACGATCACCCCGGCGACAAGTGCAATGAAGAGGCCGTTATCGGTCGGGAAAGTGCCTGGTGTGGGGGCAGCCACTTTTTTGGTAGCCATGGAGCCGGCAATGGCGAGTGCCGGAATGATCACGAAAAACCGCCCGATCATCATGCCGATGCCCAGCGTGATGTTCCAGAAACTGTTCGCTGTCAGCCCTGCAAAGGCACTGCCATTATTGGCGGCGGCCGAGGTGTAGGCATAAAGCGCTTCGGAAAAACCATGCGGGCCGCTGGCAGCTAGTGCCGAAAGGCCTGCTGGCAGCACGACGGCAAGCGCCGTGAAGCCCAGCATGACAAGCGGCAGGCAAAGCACGGCCAGCATGGTCATCTTGATTTCGCGCGCCTCGATTTTCTTGCCCAGATATTCGGGGGTGCGCCCGACCATCAGGCCCGCCATGAAAACAGCAATGAGCGCAAAAAGCAGAAACCCGTACAGCCCCGAACCGACGCCGCCGAAAATCACTTCACCCAGCATCATGTTGATGAGCGGCACCATGCCGCCGAGCGGGAGAAAACTCTCATGCATGGCATTGACCGCCCCGCAGGAAGCATCGGTCGTGACCGTGGCAAAAAACGCGGAGGCCGCAATGCCAAAGCGCGTTTCCTTGCCTTCCATATTCCCCAGCGTGCCATCCAGGCCCAGCGGCGCAAAGAGCGGATTGGCGTGGGCTTCCGACCAGTAGAGAACGCCCGCGCCGATGAGAAAAAGCGCCGACATGGCTGAAAAAATGGCCCAGCCCTGCTTTTCCTGCCCGATCATGCGACCAAACATGTTGGTAAGCCCGGCTCCCAGCGCGAAGATGCAAAGCATCTGGACGAAATTGGTCAGGGCATTCGGGTTTTCGAAAGGATGAGCAGAATTGACGTTGAAATAGCCGCCGCCATTCGTGCCGAGCATCTTGATGGCTTCCTGAGTCGCCACAGGCCCCAGCGCGATCGTCTGTTTCACGCCTTCGAGCGTGAAGATGGAGGCCGATCCTGTCAGTGTTTGCGGAACACCTTCCAGCATGAAGAACAGGGTGAGCAACATGCAGGCGGGCAGCAGCACATAAAGCGTGACGCGCACCAGATCGACCCAGAAATTGCCGATTGTGGAGGCGCTGCGTCGCACGAAGCCGCGCATGATGGCGGCTGCAATGGCGATGCCCGCAGCAGCGGAAACGAAGTTCTGAACCGTGAGGGCCAGCATCTGGCTGAGCGGGCTCAGCGTGGTCTCACCACCGTAGCTCTGCCAGTTGGTGTTGGTCAGGAAGCTGACAGCCGTATTATAGGCCAGGTCGGGTGATACCGCACCCAGACCCGCCGGATTGAACGGCAGGATTCCCTGAAGGCGCAGCAGGGCATAGACGGCGACAAAGCAGAAAATCTTGAACAGGATGACGGCCAGCGCATAATGCGACCAGGATTGCTCGCGCTTCGGGTCAACGCCTGCAAGGCGATACATGAGGCGTTCCAGCCCGCCGAAAGGCCGCTGGAAAAGATGCTTTTCACCTTCGAGCACACGTTGGAGAAAGCCACCCAGCGGGCGCGTAATGGCCACCACGCACAGAAAGAACACCGCAAGGGTGATCCAGCCTGAGAGGGTCATGATCAGAACCTTTCGGGGCGGATAAGGACGGCGGTGACATAAGCCAGCAAGCCAAGGGTCACGAGGCCCGCCAGAACGAAATCGGGCGTCATGTCAGATCCTCTTGCAGACCGAAATGAAACCGAGGCACAGCGCAAAACCCATGAGGCCAAGCGCGCAGTAAAGACTGTCCAGCATAGGAAAGCTCCCAGAGTGAGGGGGCATTATCCGGCTGAGGGGCGTAGGGATGACAGAGGAAGAGACCTCATGCCGTATAGGAATTTCATAGGAGAAACACCGCAGGATACGGGCCGCCTGGGCGAAGCCCGGGAGCGAGGGCGAGCCGTGGTCAGCGATACCCATCCGGATGCGGGCCGATGCACAGCCTCACCAATGTGGGTACGTGGATCAGCAGAAGGCTCATTCCGGGAAGGGGAGTCGTGTCGCGGGGGGGGGGCGTTAACGAACGGGCCGATTGCGGCTATGAAACAGGTAAACCAGCACTGTCATGATTTGGAGAAGCAGTTTGGCATGCGCTGCGCGCGATATGGTTCTCTTCCAGTCACCATGTAACAGCTGTGGCAGGAATACCCGGCAAACCTAAAATATGAGCCGCTGGGGGTCATAGGGCGAACTTGCCCGCCTTTGGGGCGTGATAGGATTACGGTGGCGCAATCAAGGCTACCGATCACAGGGGCTCGCCATGAATCTCATTGTCATCATTATCATCGTTCTTCTTCTGCTCGGCACATTCGGTGGCTATGGCGGCTGGTATGGCACGCCCTGGACCGGTTATGGCGCTGGCGGCGGTGTAGGACTGATTGTTCTTGTTCTGCTGATTCTTATCCTTATGGGTCGCCTCTGACAGGTCATCCCGTATTGATAGGACGGGATATGGGCGGGGGAGAGCACTCTCCCCCTGATCCAAGTCACGGCAGGTTGCCTTTCAGATTTTCTGCCTGAGTGTTGTCGGATTGAGCCCGGTATGGGCCCGACACAACGTGACAAAACTCGTCACGCTTTCATAACCAAGCATGAGTGCGATTTCGGTAACTGGTAATCCGGCTGCCAAAAGCTGACAGCCTCGTATGATGCGGGCGATCTGCATCCACGCCCCTGGCGACAAGCCTGTTTCGGCATGGAAACGACGCGTGAAGCTTCGACGGGACAGACCACATTTCGATGCAAGGTCATCGAGCGACAGTTTTTCCTCACAATGGCGGGCCCAGTCCGATAGCACAGCGCGTGTCAGGGCATGACGTGGCATGGGCAAAAGCACGGGGCTCGCAAGATTGGTCTCGATTTCATCACGCATGACGGCCAGAAGATGATGGTCAATCGGGCGTACGAGGCAGGGGGCCTGCAGATCGCGCTCCCAACGTGACATCAGCGCTTCCATCAGAGGTGTCGCGGTCAGGGCAGCAGGTTCGCTCGGCATGAGCGCCTGGGCGAGAGAAGCGGAGATATAGAGCCGGCACCCATCGACCCCGGCCATGTCGCCACCATGGGTCATGTAAGGTGGAACCCAGTAGGCCTGACCGGCGGGGATCATCCATCGCGCCTGTTCGGTAGCCGTAACAATATGCCCCCGCCTTATCAGGCCAAGTTCACCGTGCGGGTGCCGATGAAGGGCAATACTCTCGGTGCGATCACGATCGCGGTCAAGAAACAGATCAGCCTCGCTTCCGATACGGTCGATCAGCAGGGGTGCGTTTATACCCATTATGGCCCGATCCTGTTGGTATATGCCCTAATCATGTTAGCGGGCCAGAGACGCGCTGGCGATACTGGCTGCATGAATACCGTAAAGATGTGTCTCAGGACGCTGCAGGAATGGCTCGCCATCCTGCTGCCCCTTCTCCTGCTGGCTGGCTGCGCCGGAACGCATGTGGCGTCCGAAGTCACGGCCAGTGATCCTTCCCTCCTGCCACCCCATCAGATTGCCCTTGTGATCGATGATCAAAGCGTATCGCCTCGCAAGGCCGATCGTGCCCGGCGTCATGATACAGCCGTGGCGACAACCCGCGTGGCACTGATGAACGATTTGCAGAAAATGCTGTCTGCCCGCCATCTCGCTGTGGTGGCATCGGGACAGCCTGCCGATATGACCCTGACCTGCACGCTGACGAAAATCCGGCCCGGCAGCACCGTGGCGCGCCTGCTGATCGGCTATGGTGCGGGCAAGGCAGAGCTTCAGGTCAGGACCGTTCTGGCGGAGGTGGGCAGTCGACACACGCCTTTGCTGAGTTTTGTCACGACCAGCACCACGGGGGCCATGCCGGGGGCAGGTATTGGTGTCGCATCGGCTGCCTCGGCAGCGGGGACAGCCGTGCATATGGCAGGGCCGTTGCTGGGTGTGCCTGGAACCCTGCGTCAGGGATTGGCGCAGGAGGCACAGCAGACGACAGACCGCATCGATGAACGACTGGCTGCCTATTTCCAGGCCAGAAACTGGCCCTATCCGCGCCTGCCAACCTCGTGGCTCTCACGCCTCTGAAAAGCCCGGCCTGCATGGCTCGGAGCAAATCTTACCCTCTGGGCGTCAGAAGCGCGCGTTTGACGCCAAGGCGATCCACCTGGGCAGGGGAAAATGGCAAGCGCTGCATCTCGCCCTTGTACCAGGGCGAAAACAGATCGGCATAATGGGGCGAGGCCGGATCGCCTGATTGTCCGGGGAAGTTGAGAAAGAGTGAATTATCCCATGCGCCTACATCGCAAACCATCAGGAAGCTCGCCCCACCCGTTACGGCATAGGGGTTGTCCTTCACATGGCCAGGATCGTACCAACGCGCCATGACGGTGTAGTGGTCACCGCCCGAACCAAAGGCAGGACCACCCGGCGAGGGAAATCTGGCGGCGATGGCCGGGTCGTTTTCCAGAGCATGATGCAGGGTCAAACTATGCAGGCGCCCCCATTGCCAGGCAACGGGCAATGGCCCCATCAGTGAGACACATTCGGCATAGGCCCGGTCGAGTTGTTCCAGCATGAACGCCTCGCGGTGCTGCTCCGGTGACGTGCCACCGAAATTCCGGGCGTTTTCCAGTAGACCAAGCTGCGTCACGGGGCTGAGTTCGGCTGCGAGAAGATCGTTGAGTGCGGAGGGGATGAAGCGCTCGTGCAGAGCCTTGCCAAGCCGGGTCACCCAGACTTCGTAAAGCGCTGCGGCAGCACTGCTGGCCGTCACATGACCATCCCAGTTTTTCAACAGGGGCAGCGCGGACCGGGAGAGCGTATCACGCGTGTCATGCTCCGGTAGCAGCGCGACCATTCGCAGCGCCAGAAGTGAAAGCGTGTCGTGCTGCAGAGCGATGCTGTCCGCGAGGCTGGCCCGAGGGGTGGCATCGAGCACCTGCTCGACCCGTTCGTGGCGATAGGGCGGGCTCCATTCATGGCTGATGGTGAAACCCGGCGGCTCTGGCAGGTTCATTTCATTGGAGGTGCTGAACCAGCCCTTGGCCGGATTGAACTGGTGGGGCAGATCCTCCAGCGGGCGTAATCCCAGCCAGTCGAAACTTCCATCGCCGGGGGCAGGCATGAGGCCATCATGATGCGGGCGGCGGCGGGGGAGCCCGCCAGCAGCCTGCCAGCCGATATTACCGTGCCGATCTGCATAGGTGAAATTGGTAGGGCTTGTGTGATGGCGCAAAGCCTCGCGGAACTGGGGCCAGTCCCTGGCAAGATTGATGCCGATATTACCCAGCAGGGCGTTGGCCCCCGGTGCCAGCCATGTGGCGGATACCGCAATGGCACGTCGCCGGGAGAGATCCTGTGCAATCACCGGCCCCTGCGCGGCGTAGCGCAGCACGATTTCCCGAGGGGCGGCACCGCGTATGGCGATGGTCTCGCGCCTGTGTGTCATCTCCCGCCATGCCCCGTCATGCCAGTAGCGGTCAGGATGATCGGGATGGGTGTTCAGAACGAACAGATCCTCCTGATCGATATGGAAATTGGTACGCCCGAAGGCAATATCGGCATTATGGCCCTGCATGATGCCGGGCATCCCCGGCGTACCTGCCCCGATCACATCCAGACCCGGGGCTGTGAGATGGATCACATAACGAGGGCCCGGCACGCCGAAGGAGAGGTGCGGGTCATTGGCCAGGATGGGACGTCCCGTCACCGTGCGATGCGGGGCGATGCACCAGGCATTGCTGCCCTCATTGGCGCGGCGATGGCCCATATCGCCATGCAGGGTTGCGGCATGAATGGCCCCAAGGGGCAGGCGCTTTTGCAGCACGCCCAGCGCACCAAGATCGTCATGTGACACGGCGCTTGTGTCCAGCCCCTGCGGGACAACGAGCGGGCTGTCGGGTTCGCGGGGGGTGATGAGGCCATCAAGACCGAGGAGTGCCTCGCCCCTTGCCGCAAGACGCGCCCGTCTGATTTCAAGCGCGGTGTTGCCTGTGGGCTCGGCCCTCATGCGGATCAGGTCATCCAGCGACCATTCCAGAGGGCGATAGTGATAAAGCGCGAATTCTGGCGGGAGCGTCTCCTCGTCGGTCAGGGGGCGGATAAAGGCGTTGATCCCGGCAACATAGGCGCCTGCGGCCTCGCGTATGGCCGGGTCGTATTGCGCCCATTCGGCCTGACAATCACCCTGAAACAGAAACAGTCTGTTGGCCTGATCGGAAGGTAGGAAATCGGGGCCGAAAACCTCTGCCAGCCGACCGATCGATTGCCGGTACCCAAAATCGAGCTGCCAAAGGCGATCCCGGGCAATCAGATAGCCATTGGCAAAGAAAGCATCCCCTAACGTCTCGGCACGCACGTGCGGGACACCCCACTGATCCTCGATAACCGTGACCGGGGCTTTCAATCCTTCGAGACCCTGCATGGAGGCAGTTTTTGCGCTCGCACGGGCATGGCGTGGCAGGCAGGCAGCCAGAGCCGCACAGGCGCTGGCCTGCAGCAGGGCGCGCCGACCTGTGAGGGGGGAAGAGGGCATGGCGCTTGTCCTTTCCAAGGATGTTATTGGTCGAAAGCGAGGGTTATGGGAGCGAGGGCGTAGCACCACGTATCACGTGGTCTGGGCAGCGAGCCTTGCAATCCGGCGGGCCGATCCGGCGGCCAGGGTAAAGCCGAGCGCCCCGTGACCGACATTGAGCAACAGGTTTTCGCACGGGCCGCGTTCGATGATCGGCACACTATCCGGCGTGGCGGGGCGCTGGCCAATCCAGCTTTCGGCCTGTTCATAAGGGCCTGCGCCGGGCAGGGCTTCCTGCGCGAGGTGACGCAGCTGCGCAATCCTGTTCGCATCGGCCCGCGGGCCTGCCTGACCGATATCGACCATTGCAGCGATGCGTAGTCTTGTACCGTGGCGGGCATAGACCACGCGCCGGTCATAATCGGTGACGCTGACGGCAGGCAGATGACCCGGCGCGGGCGTAAGGGTGAGTGAGTAACCCTGCAAGGGATAGAGCGGCAGGGTAAGCCCGATCTGGCGTGCCAGTGCTCTTGACCCCAGCCCTGCTGCCAGCACGACCAGACGCGAGGGTAATGCCCTGTTATCGACATGTACGATGCAGCGTGTGCCCTGTCGTGACAGGCTGGCCTCGCCCTGAACCTGCCGGAAGCGTTCGGACTGGCGCATGGTCTCGATCAGTTTCAGGCAGAAGGCATGACAATCGGCCACCTCCTCGCCCTTCGTGAAGAGACCACCAGCCAGCCGGGGCCGGAGTGCAGCAAAAGCCGGTTCGAGTTCGAGGCATGCATCAGGCGACAGGACGCGCTGATTCTGCGGATCGGCCAGATTGGCCACATTGCGCTGCATGCTGCGTGGATCGCGAAACAGAATGAGTTTCCCCGGCCTCTCCCAGTCGAAACCGCCCAGACCCGCGCTGCGCCATGTCGCGAGTTCGCTCTGGCTTTCGAGGGCCAAAGTGAGCAAGGCCTGGCCACCCATCCGGAACCTGTCCGGAGTGCAGGCCCGCAGGAACTGCGCGAGCCAGACCCATTGTGCCGGGCTGGCATTGGGGTGCAAGGCTACAGGCGAGCCGGGGCGCCCCAGCCATGACAGTGCCTCGCGCGGGGCCGATGGGCTGGCCAGTGGGGATACATAACGATAGCTGAGTTGGCCCCCATTGGCCCGGCTGGCACCGCTGGCGGGGGTGTCGTGACGTTCGACAAGGGTGACATGATGCCCGTCGCGCCAAAGGGCAAAAGCGGTTGAAAGGCCGATGACACCGGCCCCGATAACAGTAACGGACTGACGCTGCGCCACGGGCCCTGCCTTTGTTTCTCGTGTAACAGGTCAAGCCTAGGGGGCGTGGGTCGGGTCATCCATTGGGAAGATAATGTGTCCCCTTAACCTCAGGTTATGGCCCGGCGCACGTCATTCGATCCAAGTGGCTGAGAGTGCAAGTAATCTGCCCTGTCGGCGTGTCTCACGGGCAGGGCTTGTGCCGTATTCCGGGGCTATCACGATGCCGCAGGGTGTGGTGATGTTGCGCAACCGAACTGGATCGTCATACCGGATGCGACATGATCACGAAGCCTGAGACAAAAATGGTTCTGCCCCGCCGTGCATTGCTGTGCGGGGGCGTGGCGTTGTTCGGTCTTGCTGGCTGTGAGGCGCCCTCTGCCTTTGCCGGGGTCGACCGCCTGGCGCGGGATGCTGTCAAAGCCGGTCAGTGCCCCGGTATCGTGCTGGCTATCGGGCATCAGGGGGCCATTGTTCACCGTTTTGTCTATGGTGCGCGTGCGCTGGTTCCCCATCGTGAGGCCGAAAGCTGGGATACGTGCTTCGATATGGCCTCCCTGACCAAACCGACTATGACGGCGCTCGCGATCATGCAGCTTGTCGAGCAGAAAAGACTCAGCCTCGACCAGCCTGTCTCATCCGTGTTGCCGGGTTTCGAGGCCGGTGGAAAAGGCGCTCTGACCATACGCCTGCTGCTGACCCATTATTCCGGCCTGCCTCCCGATATCGATCTGAGTCAGCCTTGGCAGGGCAAGGAGGAGGCGGTGAGACGCGTCATGGCCATCCGCCCCGCTACCATACCGGGCAATGCCTTTGTCTATAGCGATGTGAACTACATCACGCTTGGGCTGGTGGTGGAAAAGCTGAGCGGCCTCGCGCTCGATACCTATGTCGCCCGCTTTATCCTCGGGCCTATGGGCATGACCCATAGCGGATATGGGCCCGACCCGGCGCTGGGTGCCCTGATCGCCCCGACCCAGTACGACGAAAAAGGCATCATGCTGCGTGGCGTGGTGCATGATCCGACGGCACGTCGCATGGGCGGTGTGGCAGGGCATGCCGGGCTTTTTTCCGATGCGCATGACATGTGTCTGTATGCTCAGGCCCTGCTGGACCGGCTGGCCGGTCGTGCCAGCACGTTCCCGTTGCGTCGTGAGACACTGGAAATGATGACGACGCCGCAGCAGCCTTCCGGCAAGACCGATCTGCGCGGTCTGGGCTGGGATATTGCCACCCATTACTCCACACCGCGCGGTGATTTGTTTTCGCCCCGCTCCTTCGGGCATACGGGTTTTACCGGCACGTCTCTCTGGATTGATCCGGTGAGCGACAGCTATGTGCCGATCCTCACCAATCGTGTGCATCCCTCAGGTGGTCACAGTGTGGTGGCGCTTCGGCGTGCAATTGCAACCGAGGCCGCCCGTGCGCTCGGCATCGACAGAACGGGCAAGGTGCAGGGCTGATCATGGCACTGCGCCTGCGCTCCATCGAACTGGTGTATTACGTCATGCGAACGGGCTCGCTGCGTCAGGCCGCCGAGGCGTTGAACGTGTCGCAACCCGCTGCCAGCAAGGCGCTGCGCTATGCTGAGCAGTCTCTTGGTTTTGCGCTGTTCGATCGCGTGAAAGGCCGTCTTGTGCCCACGCGTGAGGCACAGATCATGCTGCCGCGCATTACAGCCCTGTTCGATCAGTTCGCCGATCTCTCCCGTCTGGCCGAAAACCTGCGCACCGGCAGAGGAGGGCATGAGTTGTCGATTGGCTGCGTGCCGAGCCTTGGGCTCAGCGTAGTGCCACGCGTGATCAATCGCTATCGCGAGAAATCGGGCGATAACATGCTCAGTGTGGATACGCTTCATGGAGCCGAGATCATTGCGGGCCTGCGCAAGCGCGATCTCGATTTCGGGATTATCTTCGGCGTGACCGAAGAGCCAGGGCTGATCTGTGAGGCACTGGCCGAGATACCTCTGGTGCTGCTCGACAGTACGGCAGCAGAGGGACCGGTACGGCTTGAGACGATTGACCCGGCGCGCTGGATCGGGCTGGCCGATCATGACCCGACATCATGGGCGCTGAGCAGTGCCTGGAAAAAGGCAGGCTGGGAGGTGTCTCCTGCCATCAGGGTGCGCACGCACTACATGGCGGCAGAACTGGCAAGGCTCGGCGCAGGATGGGCGATTGTGGACGCTTTCACCGCCCTGCATGATTCGAGCCTGCCCACAGCGCGTCGCCTTGATCCACCCATGACGATAACTTGTTCTGCCGTGTATCGCGAAGATCATGCCCTGCGACGCATCGCCCGCAGTTTCATCCAGATCCTGCGTCAGGAATTCACACGCGAGATGGCGCGGCTCTAGAGAACGCGGCAATCACTCCACGGCAGCAAGCGCTTCAACCACGCGGTCGATGGCGTCGGTGGGACGCTCACTGGCCGCCGGGCCTGGGGCCACGTCGCTCAGCGGTTTTGCAGGTGCGGTTGCGACGGAGAGGGGTTCCGGCACGTCATTGAGCAGGATCGACACCACAAGCTTGCGTCCGCTGGCCGTAACGAGATAGCCGGAAAGGGCGTGGGTGCCGTTGAGCGTGCCGGTTTTGGCGTGGAGCCTGCCTGCGACGACGGTGCCCTCAAAGCGATGAGACAACGTGCCATCGGTCGCGGCAAGAGGCAGATCATCGGCCCATTCGCCGCCCCAGCGCTGGTGTTGCGCCCAGAGCAGCAGCGAGACAATATCGCGTGGAGTGGCACGGTCATAGGGCGACATGCCAGAGCCATCGGCCAGCGAAACGCGGCTGAAATCCACACCGATCGAGGCCAGAAGCTTCTCGCGTTCCTCCAGCCCGGCCTGAACCGTTCCCTGACCGGCCAGAAGGCCGAGCCGGCGCAGAAGAAGTTCGGCGTGAAGGTTCTGACTGTCCTTGAGGATATGCCTGATATCGATGGCAAGCGGTCTTTGCGGCATGACACCCAGACGGACAAACGGGAGGTCCAGTGGGGCTGCGTCCTCACCCTCTGGGCGATGACGGACTTTCGTTTCATCAACGCGCACCCCACGGGCGACCAGCATGTCCGCCAGTTGCCTTGCGGCAAGTTGCGCCGGGTCGATGATGCCAGAGTGCACAGTCAGGGGAGTGGGACCCGGCTTGATGGCGCCTGTGAGGGTGCCGGAACCGCGCTCCGTGTCATTGTCGGGGAGGAGCGTTATCGCCGGTGCCTCGGCCGCATCACGACGTGTCACGACATGGTTCACGACGCGATAGGTCGGGGTGATGGCCGACACGGTGGCGGGTGCGCCCTCGACTGGGCCGGGCGTCACGACCAGAGAGGCAACATTATCGTCAAGCGTCAGGGCTGAAATGGCTGTGCCATAGCGGGTGGAGAGATTGTTCCAGCTCCAGCCATCGCCCCAGCGCGTATCGGCAAACAAGGTGTCGTCACCGATCACGGCATGAACGTGTTTGAGGCCAGCTCTGGCGGCGGAATCGGCAAGTTCGGTCAGGCATTGCTGCGCGCAATCCGGCGCGGCGGAGAGAAACGGATCTGCCGCGCCGCGCAGGATAAGATCGGGCGCTCCGTTGTTACGTGGTGCCAAAAACAGGGCCGTATCGAGCTGATAGGGCGGGCGTGTGAGTGTGTCATAGGCGACGAGCGCAGCAGCTGTCGTGAAAAGCTTGGCGTTTGAGGCTGGAACGAAGCGCTGCCTTTCATGACGCGCGTAGAGCACGCGCCCTGTCTCGTCAGTGATCAGGATGCCCCAACGGGCACCTCGGGCCTCCATGGGGCCCAGCAGGGGGGCGAGGCGGGCGGCCAGCCTGTCGTGGCCGGGGGCAGGCACACAGGCGGAGAGCCCGAGCGCCGAGGCGAGGGAGGCGAGAAACAGGAGGGCAGGGCGCATGAGCATCAGAATTCCATGCGTATGCCGCCGCGATAGGTCCGCCCCAGCAGGCTGCTATAGGTGGAATCCGCAGCCAGTCCGCTGGTGGGCAGCAGGATCGGCGGGGCGTTGCCCAGATTGGTGACGTTCAGGAAAATCTGCATCTGGCCAATATTCTGAACAGGAAGTTTGTAGGTAAAGTTCATGTCGAAATAGAAGGTTCCTGCCACCCGGTTATTGTTGATCGATGGGTAATTGGCATTATACACGCCGCAGGTTGTCGTGCACTGCACATAACTGTTCGAGTAATTTCCCGCGCTGATACCGCGTGCCACTGCTGTGATGCTGTAGCTCTCCGCGCTATAGGTGGCCGAGAAACGATAGATCCATTTTGGTGGTCCGTTGGTGATGTCACCTGCCGTATCGACCACATAGCCTACACCCGAGTCAGAAACGTATTTGAGGTAATTGCTGGCCTGACCATGCAGTGTGAAGGCGCCTCCTGCCTTGGGCAGGATGCGACGCAGCGGGAAAGTATAGGAAGCGTCGATATCGATGCCGCTGGTTTCGAGCTTGGCGAAGTTGAAGGGCGAGGCGCTGATCAACAGGTCACGCGTACCGCTCGGGTCGGGGCGAATGGCGGAACAGAAAGTCGTGTAGCCCTGATAACACTCGTCGATGATCGATTGCGGGTAGAATTGCTGGATAGCGTGTTTGATCTTGGTGTGAAACCAGTCGATGGAGAGGGCCAGCCCCGGTACGTAGCGGGGCGTGATGACGGCACCCACCACGGTTGTATTGGCTGTCTCCGGCTTCAGGTTGGGGTTGCCTGTCGTGGTGGACAAAACCGTGTCGGTCTTGCCCGTGGCCGGGTCGAGCACTGTGGTCGTTTGCGACGTGCCAGCGTTATAGAGTTCGTTGATGTTCGGCGCGCGGATGTCATGGGACTGCGTGGCGCGAAAGAGAATATCGCGTATCGGCTGCCACGTGCCGCCGATCTTCCATGTCGTGACATAACCCGATGTGGAATAGTCGGTCGCGCGTACCGCGCCATTGGCGGCCAGCCCGCGTGCAAGAGGCACGGCGGTTTCGACATAGGCTTCCTTGACGTTGTAATTGCCGAATGTGGGCAGGTAGTTACCGACCGACCAGCCCTTCTGATATTCCGTCGGCACATAGCCTGAGGCGCGCTCATCGCGATATTCGCCGCCGATTGCCACATTCACGTCACCGGCCCATGTGGCAAACGGAATGGTGGAGAGATTGACGCCGGAAACGATCTCCTGAAAACGCTGCTCGCGCCATGGGTTGCCGAGCACATAGCTGATGGCGGCCTGTGACATGACGCCTGTACCGAGCCAGTCGATGGGCGCGCAGCCATTACCCGGATCCGTCAGGCTGGATCGACAGACAATCTGTCCAGAGGCATTGCGCACGGCATCTGTCGCGTTGGCAATTCGGGCTGTATTCATCACATTGTTGATCTGCTCATGCGAATGCGTGACGCCATATTGAGCATAGGCCGTCCATGAGGCCTTGTGCCCAAAAAGCGTGAAATTGCCTTCTCCACCGAAGGTGTAACGCTGCACATCGCGCGTGTTGGTGATCTGGCGATAGGGCATGTCGAGCGCGGTTGTGCCCACGGTGACGCCCGTCACGTTCCTGAGGGCATCCGCGCCCAGCGCGTCGATCAGATACGGGTTGGTGCTCTTGATCGCAATGGAGGTCAGGTATTGCGGCCCGGCGTTATAAATGTAGTTGCTCTGGTTATAGGCACCCTCGGCATAGAGGGTCATCCATGAGGCAACGTCATAGCTCAGGCGCCCATAGAGGTTCTTGCGGTCGCTCTCCGGTTGCAGGCCGAGATTGACGTTATTATTGGCAAGACCTTCATCCCCACCGACCGACACGCTGGAAGTGGAGGGTGAGCCGTAATTGTAATGATTGACGCTGCCGCCCTGACCGAAATAGACGCCGCGCAGGCTGTTGGCCACAGCGCCTGTCGAGGCGTTGATGATGCCGCCGGGCAGGGCGTTATTCGTGCCTGCATTGCCCACGCGGATATAATAGGGCTGACCGTTTCCGGCGACATAGGCGGGGTTGGCAATAATCCGTTCGCCATTCTGATTCCAGCCGCGCGTGATCTTGAAAATACCGTCCTGATGGGCGTAATCGCCACTGAGAAGGACATGGCCCTTGCCCTTGGCGAACCCGAAGCCGCCGGCAATGGCAGCGTGCTCGTTCTGGCCATCGCCGTAATTGGAAATGCCTGAATCGGCATCGACCTTGAGCCCGGTATAGGTCTTGTCGAGAACGAAATTGGTCACGCCCGCCACCGCATCGGACCCGTACTGCGCCGAGGCGCCCCCGGTGACGACATCTACGCGCTTAACGAGTTGCTGGGGCAGGGTATTGATATCGACAATACCCGTAATGGCAGACGGCGCGGTGCGCCGCCCATCAATTAGGACCAGCGAGCGTACGGCGCCGAGGTTGCGCAGGTTCAGCGCATTGATACCGGCCAGACCCGAGCTGAGAGCCAGGGTGGAGTTTTGCGGTGTGGTGCTGCCGGCAAACTGCGGAAGCTGGTTGACCAGATCGGCCAGATTGTTCGTGGGGGACTGGTTGCGTATCTCCTGCGCGCTGAGCGTGCTGACCGGCGTGGGCGATTTGATACGGCTATTGGCGATATGGCTACCGGTGACAGTCAGGACCTCACGATTGCCGGATGGGCGATTGCTGGCCTTGTCTGCCCTCTTTTGCGCGATGGCGGGTGACTTGGCCGAACCCGCCTTGGCTCGCGTGCCTGAAACTGTCCCGGGAGGCGCACCCTGCGGCGCAAGCGGCGTGATCTGAGCCTGTGCCGTGTCGACAAGGCCCCCGCTCAATTCATGGGGGACGGACAGGATAGTGAAAGCCAGAAGCGCGTTGCGAATGTGATGCCTTGATGTCATGACGCTGCTCCTGGGGCCGGTAACAATCGCAACATTGCGATATCGAACCAATATGGGCAACCCGCTGCTCTCGTGTCGATTTCGGAACGACACCCAACCCATAACTTTCTGTTAAGGGTTGGCAGTCCAGCCGCGCACCCTGCAGGGATCTTGCCCGGCAGGGCTTAACCGAGTGGCAGGCATTATTTTCTGCTTGCAACTTGTGCAAGTTCTGCCTGTTGGAGGAGCAGACTGGCACTGCAGGAACTTCAGATGATGCTCAACCCGCCTTTGCGCTTTTCCCCGGATGTCGAAACGCCGGAGGAAGACGAGCAGCATGTCATTCAGGGCATCATTGATGGCATGATGGAGCAGAGCCGTTTGGTCGGCAAACGCGAGGGCCGCATGGTGCGTGCCAGCCATGCCAAACCGACGGCGCTGGCCGTTGGCACACTCGATGTTGCAACGCATCTGCCAGCTGAACTCGCCCAGGGCGTTTTTGCGACGCCGGGCCAGTATCCCGTTGCGGCGCGTTTTGCACAGGGGGCGGGTGAGACACTGGGCGACCGCGTCTCCATTCATCGTGGTCTTTCGCTCAAATTATTTGGGGTGGAAGGGGAGAAACTGCCCGGTCATGACACCGAGACGCAGGATTTCATCCTGGCGTCAGGCCCGACTTTCCCATCGGGCACGGCCGCAGGCTTCCTGCGTGATGGTGGGGTGATCGGCAAGGCCGCCGCTTTGCCTGAAGGGGTGAAGAGCGCGGTCTCGTCTGTGGCGCGTGGTTTGAATCATGCCCTTGGTCATGTGGGTGCGCAAAGCCCCATGGCGGATTTTCTGGGCCATCCCTACTCCCACCCGCTTTCCGAGCCATATTACAGTCAGGCCCCCCTGCGTTATGGTGCCTATGTCGCAAAGATCGCGGCATTTCCGATAATGCCGGACCTCGAGGCCCTGCAGTCATGGCGGCTCGACCCCCATCATGATGAGGACGGGTTCCGGCATGAGACGGTCACCTATTTCGGTGGGCGAGAGGTGGTGTTCGACATTCGCGTTCAGCTCTGGAACAACGCCGAGACGCAACCTATCGAGGATGCCTCCGTCATCTGGTCGGCCGATGAGGCACCCTTTCGGTCAGTAGGCAGGCTGAGCTTTCCCGTACAGAACGCCTTCAGTGCCCAACGCGCGGCCTTTTTTGAGGATCATCTGGTTTTCCGCCCGTCACAGGGGCTCAGTGCGCATCGTCCACTGGGTTCGGTCATGCGCGCGAGGATGCAGGTCTACAAAGCGCTATCTGCCTTTCGACACGGTGAAAACGGACAAACCGAAATCCAGCCGGTCAGCATCGAGCAAATCCCCGCCTGAATTCTTAGACAGGCCATTCAACATGTGTGGGCTTCCCGCTCTTCTGTCCTGCGCGGTGAAGCTACCAACTGAAGGAAAGACCCCTGATCATGCGTATCGAATTCTATGTCATTGCGGGGCTGGTTCTGCTGGCACTGGTGAACATATTATGGGCAGGAGCCGCCAAGACGCGCCAGTATGGCACGGAATGGAACATGGGCGCACGAGACGGCAAGATGCCGGAATTGCAGCCTGTACCGGCACGTCTGGCGCGCGCGCAGGCCAATCTTTTCGAGACGCTGCCCCTCTTCCTTGCGACGCTGCTGGCGGCTTTGCTTGCAGGTCATGCGGGATGGAAGACGCAATGGGGTAGCTGCATCTATCTGGCAGCACGAGTGATCTATCTGCCGCTTTATGCCGCTGGTGTCCCTGTTGTACGAACCGTGGTTTTCATGATCTCGCTTCTGGGCCTGCTTCTTACGCTCTGGGCGCTGGCTTTCGGGTAGGCTCTGTCCAAGCATCAAACGCGAATGGGGCCTGACTAAGCCTTGCGATGCGCGGGATGTTAGCTGCGTTTGCCGATGTTGCATGGTTGGCGGGGGAACCGCTGACCAAGGCGGTCCAACGGGAAGTCAAAGCCCGCCACGCGCTCTGCGGCGGGCCGCGTCACCAGCCGATACGCGGAAACGGCCAAGCCGCTCAGAGCCGTCATCTGCAGGGTGGCCACAGCAGACTGGATCACGATCAAATGGGGCCTATTGGGTCCCGGACTAACGCCTGGAACGCCGATAACTCTCTTTTCAACAAGCTAGTAGTCCGAATTCTGGGATACAAAACCATAAAGCTTCGGAACACACCCTGACAGGGCACTGAGAGACAAAGGTGTTACTTGAGTAATGCTGCGTGTGATTATAGCATAATCTGCGTTATCATATAAGCGAAAGACGGAATGAGATTCACATCTTGTGAGTTCTGCCCCTTCTTTCCAAGTTCGAACGTTCCCGCCCGGCAGGCGTGCGGGATTTTTTAAGTCCAGAGACTCTTTTTTCGTCCATGATCGTGAGAAGGATTGACGCAGGCAGAAGCGGAGCCTAAAATAAGTCAATTATCTCGCATTACCGCGGCTGCTACCCGGTTTTGTATCGAGATATAAATGAAAAAATTTGTTCAAACTCATCGTATTGATGAGAATAGAGTACGTATATCTACAGATAATGGTTTGGACATCGTACTGTTCGCAAACCAGGATGTTCCTATTGATAGGGCGTCTCTGCGTGAATCTGTCGGCATTGCACAGATTCATGATACCGTAGAGCTTCTCCGGAAAGCAGACTTTCTTCCAGAAAGTTGCTCATTGAAGCGGGTCGTGTTGACTCCTGACTTTCACAAAGGATCTGGCATCCCGGTGGGGACTGTCCTCGATGCGCGAGGCTTTATTATACCCAAGGCTATAGGTCGCGACATCAACTGTTCGATGCGCTTTGTAGCGACCGATATTTCTGCGGATAAATTCAGGTCTCTTGGTCGGGAACTCGACGACAGGTTGCGTCATGTGTTTTTTGCCGGTGGAAGAGATGTGGTGTTCGACGAGCGTCAAAGAGAAGCCGTCATGCGATATGGTATCCTAGGCCTAGACAACAAAACGCCGATGAAAGGGCTATTTTCTGTAATCGACGCGGAGATTCTGGAATGCGAGTTCAATAGAACGCATAACGGAGGTTCTTGGAATACTCAGAACAATTGGATGTTTGATGATTTTATTCGAGGTTCTGGGGGTGAATCTAGAGATAGTGCTTTGGGCTCGATTGGCGGTGGAAACCATTTTGTTGAGTTTCAAGAAGTCTCGAAGGTCATGGATACGCGAACCGCATATGAGTGGGGCATCAGACCCGGTACAATTGGCGTAATGATACATTCGGGATCATTGTTCGCTGGCGGAATGGTCGGTGATTATTACATGGATCTTGCACGCAGGCTTTACCCGTCCAACCTAGAACGCCCGAAGCATGATTTCTACCCTCTCCCACTAGACGGCAAATATGCTCATCATGCGCGCGAATATCTCAATGCATTGGGGCTTGCTAGCAACTTTGGTGTCATTAATCGTATGTGCATGCAGTATATGGCTCTCAGAACGTTGAGAGAAATCACGGGCCAAGATTTTGATAGCCATCTAGTCTATGATCTCTCGCACAATATGCTTTTCGAAAATGGAGGTGACTACATTCATAGGAAAGGATCGTCTCCTTCTGAAAAGAATGACTCTTTTATAGAGGGTCATCCTGTCATTATACCCGGCAGTATGGGGAGTAGCTCATTTATCATGAAGGGTGGGAGCCTGGCTGAAGCTCTCAACTCTGCACCACATGGAGCTGGGCGTCTTCTGTCGCGCGGAAAAGCGAGAGGAGTGACGTCAACGGAGAGACTAAGAGTGGTGTCCAAGGTCAATCCGATAGGGTTGCGTGGAGACATCAGACGTGAGCTTGATAAAGAGCTTATGGAAGAGGCTCCTGACTCTTATAAGCCAATTTTGCCCGCATTTAATACAGTGCAGAGCTCAGGAATGGCTTCGGCCGTTGCTGAGATGAAACCAATTCTTACGGTAAAGGGGTGAAACTCTATCCATACCTTATGTAAATTATCGAGTAAGCCGTTGTTGGTTTTAGTGGGGTTTTGTGGCGGTTCGTTCTTGGCTATTTTCTGCGGTTTGCAATACCGCCATATTTCCCAATGTGCGGCTGTAATGCATCATGATGTGATGCTTATAAGTTTCACCATCTATGCAGGAACGTTTTAAGACTAGCGAGCCAATCAAATCGGGTATTGCGGGCGATCTCATGACTTATGGTTCTAGTGCGAGCGCTTTAGCTGCATTTTTTCAGGGTACCCAGTCTCTGCGACGATGTTGACGTTGTGGCCATCCAGACCAATAAGAGAATCAATTTCCCGCTTGATATCTGGCTCGCTGGAAATTCCTGAGGCTTGGTTAAGAAACAGAAAATACAATATTGAAGCTCAAGGTTTGTCTGAACAGGCAGTCTTAAAGAGTTTTGCCGGGAAGCTCGCCGAGAGCACCGCGAGCGCAGAGACTATAAAAGCGCGAGCTGAACATTGCGCACTCACAGTTACCGAAAAATATCAAAAAAGCCGAGAGAGTGTCTCTCGTAGAACATTAGAATACCTTGCGGATGAAAAGCTTTCAGATGAAGCTTCTGCACTAGTTTCCAGGGCGCTGGTCGTGTCTTCCATGAGGAGAGGTCGCCCCCGAGATGGTCTCGGTCACGATGCTGTCTTCGCTCACGCCCTCACGGAGCAGGTCGCTCACCTGATTGTCTGTCTGTTGTCGCGATGTGCTTACTCTCGCATAGCCATATTTTCCCATATTCCCGTCCTGTCATTGCGGGACAGCTTTTCGGTACGTCTGCACCCGGTTTCGCCATCCTCCCATTATCGTAACAGAATTAAATGTTTACGGGATATCCTGGGTGCAGGCTCAGCACTGCACAGGATGTGTGACGGCCTCGCTCCCCCCCCGGAATGAGCGTCTGTTTTTCCCCTGTTTATCGGAGGGGATGCACCCGGCATGGATGTCGAGATTTTCGGTCGCAAGGTCTGGATTTACGGAATCCAGGGACGGGTCAGCGGTCTGCGGGCATGGACCGAGACCCACACCACAATCTCGGGAGGACAGGTCAGGGATTCCGCACATGGCGGTCTTCAGGTGGACGCACACGGGTCGATGTCCACACCACCCATCACCAGAGCTTCTGGGTCATCGACGCTCTCTCTCAGTGAATCATTGATGTCCTGAAAGAGCTCCTTCGTCAGGCGATGCACCCCTGAATACAGCCTGCCCGTGGCCAGAGAAGGTGCACAGGCCCGGCTTTTTGCAAGCGATTTGTCGTTCGTGTCGAGCGTGACCCAGAGCTCGCGTCGTCTCATCAGCTCACGCAGATACGTCGGAATGACACGTCTGAAAGCATATCCGGCAGGGCGTCGAACCAGCATTGCAAGGCCATGATGGTACACCCGAAAGTAGCAAAACACCGGGTTCAGGTTGCGGGAACCTGAAAAACACAATCATTTCAATGTGTTATGTGGTGCGAACTATGGGACTCGAACCTCAATACTCTGGGAAGTTCACATCACTATTTCAAATGATTTTAGGTATCTCGCTGTCTGCGCGCTTCTTCCTGTTTCTTTCTATTCCCATTCTTGGACAAACGATCTGGGAAGGCAAGAGCTGATTTCGAAGGTGCTCGTGGGTTGTAATTTGCCCGGCATGATTGGATGAAGCGTTGTCAGAGTTCTTCAGGCGATGTTGGGGAGAATGAGCGATTGATAGCTCTCCTATCAATCATAAAATGTGCTTATAGTGATCGATAGGTGGTAGGGTATCGATCATACGTTGGAACGGGCCGGGATCGCTCACCTCTGGCTCGAAACCATTCATCCTTTTGAGGATGGGAATGGTCGTCTTGGTCGTGCTCTTGCAGAAAAAGCACTGGCGCGAAGTCTCGAAATCTCGGTGGTGATGGGACTGGCCGCGACCATCAATACTCATAAAGAAGCGTATTACGATGAGCTGCACCGAGTGAGTACATCCAATTACATCGAGAGCTGGATGGCATGGTTCGCAAGTATCGTTCTCGAGGCACAATCCCGGACAATTGCCACGATCAGTTTCGTCGTGGAAAAGGCGCGGTTCCTTGATGGTCTGAGAGGACAGCTCAATCCTCGCCAGGAGAGAGCCGTACTCCGGATGCTGGCTGAAGGGATAGACGGCTTTCGAGGTGGTTTGAGGGCCCAGAACTATCGCGCAATCACCGGAGAACCTCCGCCACAGCCGCGCGTGATCTGGCGGAACTAGTCGTGCTCGGGGCATTCACCAAGACCGGAGAGAACCGCTACGCTCGCTATTCTCTCAATTTCGATAGCTGCGTTTGATCGTTGCAAGACCCGATGCATCGCATATGTCTGATCATTCGTTTCATTGGTGCCGTTCTGAATCGGAACAACTCTGGTTGTGTTGTTCCCCCGCCGCATGGCGCTTCGAAGGGGTAGCCATTCGGATATCAACTCAGCCTATCTCGAGCTCACGCCCCCCGTTCCGACGCCAAGCAATCAAGACACCTCTTGCGGTCGTCAGACTGACCTCAGTTCCAAGAGCGCATTCCTTAACCGTCGCGACCCGCCATCCTTTTTTCAACAATGTCAAACGAACGGCTTTGTCCCGCGCCACATTTGCCTCGAACTTGGAAATCCAGAATTTAGGTCGTGTCGACGGAGTGGTAGCGTATCTACAGCCACGATGATAATGCCAGAAGCAGCCATGTACGAAGATAGTTGTCTTGTATTTCGGCAGAATCAGGTCCGGTTTCCCACGAACTCCTTTGGCGTGAAGCCGATAGCGAGAGCCCAATGCGTGTAGGGATTGGCGCAAAGTCAGCTCTGGCTTTGTATCCTTCCCCCGGATTCCGGCAATCATCCGGGATCTTGTTGCTTTGCTGACGACTTCTATCATTTGCCTTCTGGCTTCAAGCTGAGAACCTATTATGCAGCTGTTCGTTTGAATTCGAGAGGTTCCTGTCTTGTCAGCCACTTTGGGCATCGTTGATCTGTTTGCCGGACACGGTGGCTTGAGTGAGAGGTTTGCCTCATTCGAGGTCAACGGACGCTCCCCTCTTCACATTGGGATTTCGGTTGCGAAGGAGGCGTCGGCATATCGGACCCTGCGGCTACGCGCTTTCCTGCGCGCCATCTATCCCGGCACGGTGCCTGCTAGAAGCCATCCTGAAGTTTCATGCCGGTCTGACGGACGAACCGGACTGGTCAGAGATCGACGCCGCCTCTTGGGTAGAGGCGGAGGGCGAGGCTCAATGTCTGGAACTAGGCAGTGATGCGGCTGCAGCAGCCATCGATAAGGTCATCACCAGTTTGGCACGGGCATCTGACGACACGATCTTGATTAGGGTGCCGCCCTGCCAAGCTTATTCACTTGTCGGGCGGGCTCGTTCGCGTGGCATGGCTGATTACGTCCCAGAGAAAGACCAACGCCATTACCTGTTTCGAAAATACATATGCGTGCTTGATCGACTGAAGCCGGCTGACTTTATAGTGGAAATGTAAAGGAAATGAAAGCTGAACAGTAGTTTACTAGGGGCTGAACACTGCCGAATATTGTTTCCTCGTAACCTTACTCATAAAACCCTCCTCTCCTAGGCCGGTCTATAGCTTACGCCCCTATCCAAAAAATGGGGTCTACCTCTACCTCGCGATGTTCGATCACCGCTCTATTATTTCGTCGATTGAACATGTATGAGCGGTGCCCCGTGTCGACCTGTGGACGATCAGGCAGTTTCCAGAATATGGACGGTGATGAATTGGCCTGGCCTGGCCTAGCCTGGTCGGGAAGCCGAGCAGCGTCGCAAAAATTACCGAGAGGTCCTAACGACCGATGATACTATCTGAGCGCATGCAAATAGCAGTGTTTATCGCCTCGAACCTGGTGTCTTCAACTTGATGACATAGGCGATGATGGCCGCGACCGGTTTGAAAAACTCTGGCGGTATTTCGGTATCCAGCGGCAATGTGTAGAGCCCGCGTGCGAGAGGGGGGTTGTTGACGATTGGCACACGGGCGTCATCTGCTGCGGCACGAATGCGTGCCGCCAGTTCGTCGGTGCCTTTGGCTACGATTTTGGGTGCGGCCGTGGAATCGTTCTCATATGCAAGGGCTACCGCGTAATGAGTGGGGTTGGTGACAACAACGGTTGCCGTTTTCACCGATTGGAGCATGCGTTGTCGGGCGCGACGCATCCTCAATTGATGTCTTTTGGCCTTGATCTTGGGATCACCGTCTTCCTGCTTCGTCTCGTCCTTTATATCCTGGTGACTCATCCGTAGCTTCTGGAGGCGACTGTATCGCGTCCATAATTCATCGAGTACAGCGATTAAAACCTGAACAATGAGGATAACGAGGGTGGCGTAGACAAACCAGGAAACGAGCTCCTGTGTCAGCCGACGAATAGTCCATCTCTCCGCTTCAGGGGCGATATGCAGCGTTCCGCGTGCTACGTTGTATAACACAACACCAAACACCAAAAATTTCGCCAGGCTCTTGAGGAGTTCGACGAGATTTCGGGCACTGAACACACGTTTGACCCCGGCGGCAGGAGACAGCCGTTTGAGGTCGGGAGCAAGCGCCTGAGGCCTAAACAGGAACTGTGTCTGGAAGAGACCGAAACCTATGACAGCTGCCATGCATGCCCCACCGAACGGAGCGATCAGGAGGATTCCTTCAGCAAACGCTTGATGGACGATACGCCCGATCGTTGCTGTATCGTCGATCGGGGTGGAGAAGTGCTCCAGCAATCCATGCATATGGGTGATAAAGCGATATCCCGAAGTCGCCCCGGTCATTGAGAATACCGCAAGGAATATTCCCAGCACCAGCAGCATCTGTGTTTCACGCGACTGGGCAACATTTCCCTCTTCCCTTGCTTTGGCAAGGCGGCGCGGGGTAGGGGCCTGTGTGCGATCTTCGCTGCTTCCTTCCTCAGCCATAGACTGGGCGCGAAGTACGAGTTGGGTGGGCTAGGTTATTGGAATGCATGGATGCCAGGAAGCTGAAGAAGTGTTTCCTGCATACGTTCCTGCCAGACGCCAGTGATGACCTGAATCAGGAGAGCGATCAGGAATACGCCGCCCAGAAGCTGGGCAGGCATGGCAATTCCGTAAACCTGAATAGCAGGCATTAGTCGGTTCAGTACGCCGAGAAGCGCAGGCCACAGGGTGCCGACAAGAACGAACGGAGCAGCGTATTGGAGGCCAAGCCTGAAGCTCAATGATACGCTCATGACAGCAGCCTGCGCCATATCATTCAGAAAAGGGAATTGGCCCGGCAAGAACACTTTGTAAGAGCCTGTGAGCGCGGCGAGGGGCAGGATATACAATCCTGTCGTCAGAAAAAGTACCGGGATGAGGAAAGAGGCCATATGACTGATGGCGGTGCTCGAGGCGCCCAAGTCAGGGTCGGGTTGTAAAACACTCGCCAGACCCGTGAAAGTGGCAATGAACTGCATAGCGATGATGAGTGACATCGCGATCAGTCGCGCCATCCATCCGATGAAAGTTCCTATAAGCAATTCCTGAGCAATCATGACGATCAGGAGAGCCGGGCTCTTGAGGGCTGGCGTCACCACGGGGGTGAGCACAGGCTCCAGCAGCGGGACAAGCAGGAAAGAGATCGTGACAGCTATACCTGCGCGCACTGTCATGGGTGATGTGGACTCACCCAGCCCTGGCGCTACCATGACAAGTGTACTGACACGGCACAGGATCATCAGATAGACGGCTACCACATCGGGGGATGGAAGAGCCAACATCTACCTTTTCCGCATTATTCCGAACAACGCCCGCCGTGTCGACATTGCTCTGTTCATGATCCGCCAGCGATGACCATCTGATCGAAAATCTGCATCGCATAATTATGCAGGGTCGCGTAAATAAACGAGCTTGTCAGCATAAGGGCAAGCATTGCAGCGACAAATTTGGGTACAAAAGATAGTGTTGCTTCGTTGACCTGGGTAACTGCCTGGAAAAGCGAGATCAGGATGCCTGCTGCCAGCGAGGCGAGAAGCGACGGGGCACCCATCTTGACCGCTACGAACAGGGATTCCTGCAGGATCTCATGAATGTCTACCGTATGTTGCATGCCGTTCTGCGTTCAGATCGACATTTTCATTACATCTTGATAGGCTTGCACAAAGCGATCACGAACTGCGGTTACGGTCTGCAGCGTCAATTTTGCCTCAGCGACAGATGTCGCGATCTCAGTCATATCCCCATGTCCTGAGAGACCAGCCGCGGTCTGGGTTTCGGCAACTTTTCCGGTATGCACCGCATCTTGCAGCGCACCACTGAGTGCGTCACTAAAACTTCCGGTACCAATGCTGGAGGTGTCAGCTTGTTTGGCCGGGCCCGTTGCGGATTGCAGGCTACGCTGAACTTCTCCATACGCGTTCATGGCGTCGAAACTACGGGTGGTGACGTCGCTGATCATGAGCCTCTACCGAATCATCTGCCGCAGGGAGGGCAGATTGTTGCCAAGGTCGTTCGTAACGTGAACCGATCATGACAGCAATATCTTTCGGCAGCGTTATCGGTGCGCCCACTGTGACATCACTTTTCCGGCGTCGGGCTTTTTGAGGAAATTTGTCGTGTCATGCTTCAGCTGTGCGACTTTTCGGGTATCGTGGCCCAACCATCGAACGAACCTTCACGAAGGATATGAAAGTGGTTTCACCGCGAGGCTTGTTCCTCTCTGCGCGCGCGGTCTTGTGCGCTACGGTACCGTGTCTGGCGACGGGGTTAACAGGAATGTCGGCTCCGGCTTACGCTGGTACAGTGTTGCCCGGGAATGGAGACAGCATACGTTGTCCCTCTGGAGTTGTTCGGATCGCCGAGGTGCAGGCAATTGTCGATTATGTCGGGCAGGAAGCAAAAAACAGGGTGATCGGATCGGCCTCAATCGAGGTGTGTTCTGATAACGAGACAAAATATATAGATATCATAACACGCGGCACGCCTGACGACGTTTCGAACAATGGTCAACAGGGACAGAAAAGCGGGATAGACGGATCAATTCAGATTCACGGCCGTACTGCGCAGCTCAATACCAACGTCTATATTCCGTTGACGGAATCCGATGCCATGCAGTGCAACAGGCAGGAGGAATCACAACCTGATGGCGTTTGTAAACCACATGCCCAAGTGGCCAGTTTTACCGGCACGTGGGTTTTTTCTCTTGGAAAATGGAGGATGTTCCGGACCGGCGCTGAAACCGAAGGGGGTTCGGTCATCGTGGCGGCGCGTATACTCAACGGTCCGGTTGAGTAAGGCTCTAGCTACCCATGGGATGAACAGGCCCCTTGCCGTTGGAGGCGAGGGGCCTTTTTTATTTTACTGGAAGAGAGAGAGGATGTTCTGTGACTGTGAGTTGGCGATGGTAAGCGACTTGATGGCGAGGGACTGCTTGGTCTGAAGCGAGGTCAGCTTGGCGCTGGCTGCGGACATGTCTGCGTCGGTCAGGGAGCCGATACCGTTGGTGAGGTTGTCGGAGATGCTTGAGCCGTAGGTGCTCATGTTGTTGATGACGTTGGTGTTTGCGCCCAGGGTGGAGGTCACGAAGGTCATGGCCTTGATGGCGGCCTGAACCTGCGAGATCATGTCGGAAACGCTCTTGTTGCCGCCGAGTACGCCACCTGTGGACTCGAACACGTTGGTGGTCGGGTTTGCACCGCTCGTGCCGCTGCCCGTGGTGAGGCCCAGTGCGTCGGTCAGGCTTGTGCCGGCGATGCCGCTCTGGAAGAACGAGGAGGAAACGGCCGGTGCGCCAGCGACGCTGCTTCCGCCCATGTAGGAAGCGATGGCGGCGTTGAAGCCTGTGACGGTCGTCTGGTCGCCCTGAAGGCCGGTGATGTAGCTGAGGTTGCTGGACGTGATCCCCAGGCCGTCGCTTGTGCTGCCCGAGATCAGGTTCACGCCGTTGAAGGTTGCGTTACGTGCGATGGTATCGATCTGCTGGAGCAGGCCGGTGATCTGCGTGCCGATCTGGTCGAGAGCGGCCGGGCTGCCCTGGTTGTTGCCAAGGGTGGTCACTGCGTTCTGGACGCTGTTGAGCACGCTGATGATCTGGTTGACGGCGGTGCTGGTCGAGCTGACCGTCTGTGCGGCGAAGGAGAGGCCGTCATTCACAGCGGACTGGCCAGAGACGTTGCCCTGCATCTGCTGCGCGATGCCGTAGGCAGCGGCGTTGTCGGCAGCGCTCGAGACCTTGCGGCCGGTCGAGATGGTGTTTTCAGCGTTGCTCAGGGCCGTCTGGGTGGCGTTCAGGGTCTGAACGGCGACCATCGCCGAGGCATTGGTGTTGATTGAAAGGCTCATCGAATTTCTCCTGGTGCTCGCCCAGATATCGGGCCACGCAAGCATCATAAAACCCGAAATGGATAAGAGAAGATTACCAGAATGGAAGAACCCAGATGATACCCGTACAGCCATCACGCTTGATCAGACCACAAACGATACAGCAAACAGCGATGACCGATACGTCTCATTAACGATCTCAGGGGAAACCAACATCAAGACATGGCGCGCGCTCGAGTGGAGGAGTGTTGTCTCGGCTGTGATCCTCGGTCATACAAAGACAAATCCGACTGTCTTGAGATCCATGTGGCAATGGCCAGACAGCACTTTCACAGTACGAGTCGATACGGAAGCAGGACGATGGTTCTTCGCGTGATCTCCAAAGCAGATGCTGAAACACTGAGAAAGTTCAGAAAAAGAAATCCTGCGGCTGACAATCTGGAAGTGGTACCGTCATTTGACGTGCTCGCACTCGATCGCAGTTATATGGTGGAGAACGGCCTTCTGGATGTTAATATCCGGGCGTCGGACGATCAGGTGGCCGAAATCTTTTCCCATGTCATTCAGTGGAGTCAGTGTGTTGCTGACGGTGTGCCGCGCACAATCTTCAGCGATAAATCATCGATACCAGATAATTTTGAGGAACTGGCGAACGCGCTCTTGCAGACGCTTCCCGAGGATTGGGACCTGATTGTTTGGGGCGTTGATTACAACGGCCTGATGATTGTCAAAATGCCCAGTCAGATGGGTGACTGTATCCTCAAATGTGACGACCATCCATCAACCGGCCCTACAGGTCCTCTGGGAGAGCGTAAAACCCCTGCGTTGCTCTTGAAACTGAGCGCGATCGAGGGAATGTCCGGATATACGGTTTCGCCACGTGGCGCATCGATCCTGATGAATTCGCTGCCAATCCGAGAATATAGCTACAGAAGCAAGCTGGCGGGGCGCGAGATGAGGGGCGTCTCTCTTAGCACCCTCTTTTCGAGTTTGATCGAACATGGTGCTATGGCTGCGCATGTCTCATTCCCCCCGCTGGTTGTTGGCCGGCTACCAGAAGACGTTTTCAAGTCTGTTGGAGCTGTCGATGAGTCATTTGACTATGCGTATATCAATGTCAGGCAGCTTTTCGATGATTGCCTGAGCAAAAGTGCATGTCGTCCTATCTGTTCGAATGAAGCTGAAGCTTTTCCCAAGCTCATTCATTTTGTCGAGACCACCCCTGAAAAAGTCGTCTTTGATGACGTGAATTACTTCTCCGAGAAAAAGCCGCCTGGTATCAGGCCTTTCGGCTTCAGTCATTATATGGCTGTGCTTTCCGCAGCGACTCATCATCCGGGGTTCAGGATTGTCCTCTGGTGCATCGCCGAACGTGAAGGGCCCTATTGGGAGGCAGTAAAGCATATAGCGGATATTGTGATCGTACCTGCGCCGCAGCGTATTTTTGGTAATCCGGTCATGCATCCTGCTCATCAGTCAGATATCATCAGAATGAGTGTCTTGCGGGCATACGGTGGAATTTATCTCGACCTGGATACGATCACCCTCAAAAGTCTGGAACCCCTCTTCTCCGCGACGCAAACTGTTATGGCTCGCGAGCTCATCTCAACAGATCCAAGGGTGGAAGCCGAAAGTCTGGGCAATTCAGTTATACTCTCCCCACCAGACGCCCCGTTCATGGCTGCATGGTGGGACAGCTACAAGCATTTCGACTCCCGGTACTGGGCGCATTCTTCGACAAAGATGCCCCACCTTCTGAATGCAGCGCGACCTGGTCTGGGGGCCATTCTTGCTCCGGAAGCTTTCTTTGTACCTTCCTGGGACCGAGCAGGGCTTTCCTCGCTTTTCGAGCAGGCTGTCGCTTTTCCGGACGCATACGTTTTCCATCTGTGGGAAAGTATGTCGTGGCCAGTCCTCAAAGAAATAGACGAAGCCAATATCTGGTCGCGGTTTGATACCTATTCGCTCGCCTGCCGTGCGATTCTTAGCAAGGGCCATATCGAACACCTTGCTGAGCTACGCGATAGGTGCGCTGCATTCCCTCTCGTATCGACGGGAGATCATGGATTGCAATCTGTATTTCAGCAGATTTACAGAAACAATGATTGGGGAAGTTCCGGTAAAGTATATTCGGGGGTTGGGTCAGATCCTGATAAATGTAGTGATTATATAAACTTTATATGTCACTATATTATACGCAATAAATTCCGGACAGTGCTAGATATTGGCTGTGGAGATTTCCGAGTGGGGGCCGAAATCGCACGGCGTTGCCCGGACACAATGTTCGTCGCGATGGATCTTGTGTACGAAGTTATTGCTGTAAATAAACGTACTTACTCCAATCTAACGAATGTGCATTTCGGCGTAATCAATCTTGTCGAGCAGGTTCCCGTTGCTGACGGGGATTTGGTTATCGTGAAAGATGTATTGCAACATCTCTCAAATCAGTCGATCATCAAGGCGATCAGTAATATCTCGCGATACCGAGAAATAATTCTGGTTAATTATATGCTGCCTGACTATCCCGTCATCAACGAAGACAAAGTTGATGGCAAACATATCCGAGGTGGTCGCCTCGATTTTTCACTTGCGCCTTTTGGCTTCACAACCGAAACATTGGCTAGGTTGATAATCAAGGGTTCTCCGGGCCTTACTGAGGTCGTGCGCTATCGTCCGGCAACGGGCTAGATAACGATAGAGCTGACTTCGGGCACCGCAGGTGGAGATGCGCTTTCGCGGCCCACGTCTTTCACCGACTCGCGGTTATGTTTTCGTGATTCAAGAAGTTTCTGTTCATCAGATTGAGAGCGTGTGGAAACGGAACGTATGAACAAATGGCTTATCACACTCGCACGCACGCCTGAACGACTGGAGGCCTTTCGCCGCGACAATCCTACCTTCGCAGATGTACGGGTTTTTGAGGCAATCGACGGTCTGAGGCTCGATCGCGCAGTGCTTATTGCACAGAAGATCCTGGATCCCGCTTTGCAATACAGCGTTGGAGCGCTTGGCTGCGCCATGTCTCATCTCACGATATGGACGAACGCCCTGCAAGAAGGGCAGGGATGCACAGTTTTCGAAGATGATGCGATCATTAGCGAGAGTTTCGATGAAAAAAGCACTGACCTCTTGGCCACGCTGCCTGAAGATTGGGATCTAGTGTTGTGGGGATACAACACAGATGCCCACCTCACATTTAGAAATGCGGAGACAGGATTTTATTGCACGTCGCGCTTTGATCACGAAAATCTTCTGAAATACAAAGAGGATTTCAGAAAAAAATCGGGGCAGTCATTGCTGTTTGGGTTGCTGCGCGCTCACGGGCTGATTGGTTATTCCATCTCACCCGGCGGTATTTCCAAAATGCTGGCACATGTTCTGCCATTGCGGCCGATGCAGACATTTTATCCTGGTCTGGAGAAGAACAAGGAAAATACTGGCATCGATGATATGATGGCGGCTTGCTACGACAAGATGCAGGCCTGGGTTGCTTTTCCACCTCTCGTTCTTGCCAAGAACGATGTGGCCAATAGCACTGTGCAGACACAACGTTGATTTTTTAGATGTGCCGTCAGGGCAGGCCCCTTGCCGTTGGAGGCGAGGGGCCTTTTTTATTTTACTGGAAGAGAGAGAGGATGTTCTGTGACTGTGAGTTGGCGATGGTAAGCGACTTGATGGCGAGGGACTGCTTGGTCTGAAGCGAGGTCAGCTTGGCGCTGGCTGCGGACATGTCTGCGTCGGTCAGGGAGCCGATACCGTTGGTGAGGTTGTCGGAGATGCTTGAGCCGTAGGTGCTCATGTTGTTGATGACGTTGGTGTTTGCGCCCAGGGTGGAGGTCACGAAGGTCATGGCCTTGATGGCGGCCTGAACCTGCGAGATCATGTCGGAAACGCTCTTGTTGCCGCCGAGTACGCCACCTGTGGACTCGAACACGTTGGTGGTCGGGTTTGCACCGCTCGTGCCGCTGCCCGTGGTGAGGCCCAGTGCGTCGGTCAGGCTTGTGCCGGCGATGCCGCTCTGGAAGAACGAGGAGGAAACGGCCGGTGCGCCAGCGACGCTGCTTCCGCCCATGTAGGAAGCGATGGCGGCGTTGAAGCCTGTGACGGTCGTCTGGTCGCCCTGAAGGCCGGTGATGTAGCTGAGGTTGCTGGACGTGATCCCCAGGCCGTCGCTTGTGCTGCCCGAGATCAGGTTCACGCCGTTGAAGGTTGCGTTACGTGCGATGGTATCGATCTGCTGGAGCAGGCCGGTGATCTGCGTGCCGATCTGGTCGAGAGCGGCCGGGCTGCCCTGGTTGTTGCCAAGGGTGGTCACTGCGTTCTGGACGCTGTTGAGCACGCTGATGATCTGGTTGACGGCGGTGCTGGTCGAGCTGACCGTCTGTGCGGCGAAGGAGAGGCCGTCATTCACAGCGGACTGGCCAGAGACGTTGCCCTGCATCTGCTGCGCGATGCCGTAGGCAGCGGCGTTGTCGGCAGCGCTCGAGACCTTGCGGCCGGTCGAGATGGTGTTTTCAGCGTTGCTCAGGGCCGTCTGGGTGGCGTTCAGGGTCTGAACGGCGACCATCGCCGAGGCATTGGTGTTGATTGAAAGGCTCATCGAATTTCTCCTGGTGCTCGCCCAGATATCGGGCCACGCAAGCATCATAAAACCCGAAATGGATAAGAGAAGATTACCAGAATGGAAGAACCCAGATGATACCCGTACAGCCATCACGTTGGATCGGATGACAGACGCTACACTAAACAGAGGTGACTGGTGGTTTGTCGGACAGGCTTCGATGAAGCGCGTTGTCGATTTCAATATAGTGCAGCAAGGTGCCTCGATCACCGGTATTGAGGTGATAGGGTTTCCTGCCGATTGGCATATCTTGTGAAAGGCGGCTCCCACCACATCGCGAAGGGACCGGTTCGGCGCGCTATTGAGGCCATCATCATGGTTACACTGCATGGTCTGAAGCTAGAATTGATGCTTGGTTCGACTGCTCCCGTCAGAATGCTGGCTCAAGGGGCTGGATGTGCAGCACGTGAGACGACCAAGACTTGTGGTGCGGTGAGGGCTCCGATCTGGGATTAGCTGTCTTGAGCCCGTCGTTGCGTGGGGCCGTCCACCACGAGGCGCCGATACAGCGGGTCTCGTATCACGATCCTTGTTGGAGCGCGACCTCCTCGCGGGTGCCCAGTCTCAACCCTCGCTTTGCCAGGTAAGAGACGGGCAAGGTGAGTGTGGCAACTCTTCGTGATGAAAGTGCTTGCCAAATCGGGCAGGCATAACTATTACGTGATACGAATGTTATCGATATTTTGACCTTTAGCGGGCAATGTATCATCGCAGGTTAAATTTAAATATATAAACTAATGTAGCTCAGTAGTTAGTGTATATATCGGATTATTTTTTCTTATCTGTCTATTTGAATTTTGGGTTTCTTGGTCATGCCGCGAATTCCACTTGGGCGTCTACTCCATGTGTCGACCATCTTTATGACACTAGCGCTTGCGATGAATGTGCATGCGCTCGCCAGTCGTATGGGTGAAGATGACCGCGGCACCCAGCCTGAAAACACCGATACAGCAAATCTGACTGCCAAGCTTCAGGCACCACCTCCCAAATCTCATAATGAGCAGCCTTCGGTATCTGCGGCTTCGGCGAACACGGAAGGGTGGAAGACCATCCCTGTGACATCGGAAGGGATCCGGGCTGACGACGATGCAATTCCGGTCGACGCAGCCTTCCTGAAGAACGATGGTCCTGCTGCATCCTGTATCGGCATATCCTGTGTGTCGGGTGGTGCTACGGACGTAACAGATACACCGACCACAGATCAGGCCCAGGCTGAGCTGGTAAAGCGTCTGCTGTCGCACCAGGGATCCATAGAGGATGAACGTCGCAAGCTGGAGGAGCAGAAACACGTTCTGGACTCGGCGCGTATCGTTCTTGAGGAAAAGATGCGCGCCATTGATAATTCGATGGCCGAACTTGCTGAAAAACAGGCACAGCATAAAGAGATGATGGTCGCAGAGACCTCGCGTCTCGTGAAGATCTACGAGGAAATGCCGCCGAGAGAGGCCGCTGCGGTTTTCAACATCATGGATATCCACGTGCTCGTGTCGATTGCAAACAGCATGAGCCCGCGGAAGATATCAGCGATCATGGGATACATGTTTCCCGAGCGGGTCAACACGGTGTCGCAGTATCTGGCTGGTGTACGTAATTTCCACCTTAACCGGAGTGGTCCTGACAGCGTGGCTGGTCATGCGGGTAGTGTGGGCACACTCTCATGGCTCCCAAGTGTAGGCTCAGAGCATCCACCTGTTCCGAAAGAGTAGATCGTGCGCATAGGGTCTTGATGTTCAGCCCGACTGAGATAGTAGATTTAATCACCACCGACCTGCCGCAAGGGCTGAAAAATGAACGCCATGCACCCTGGATTACGTGCCTATAAAGCAGTCGCAGAGACAAGCCTGTCCGGTAGAGAAGCGGAGGTGGTCGCTTTCACGATGATGATCGAAGAGTTGCAAAATGCAGAGGCAGACGCGAGCTTGCGCGCCAAAGCGCTCGACCGACACCAGAAATTATGGTCGCTTATCATGAAGGCGAATATTATTGACAGCGGCCATACACCGGATGATGAACGGGCGTTGATTGTAAACCTTGCGGACAAAGCTCAGAAATACGGGATTCAGGCTATCCTGAACGAGGAGCTGACTCTATTTCCCCTTATTGATATTTCCCGGGATGTGCTTGACGGATTAACAGGAGTGACGGGCTGATCAACAGCCCGAGCACACTGATCAGACCAGAGATAACTCTCAGAAGAAATCTATTTCGCCGGCGGCGGCTGGTGGAGGGGCATTCCTGCCTGTAAAGAGACCCTGCACGCTTCCAAGTTGGACATCTTTGAGAAGATCTTCGAGATTCAGCTGTGTGTCATCATCACGGCACGCAGTGTGCATGAAGTTGCGTAGTATGATAGTGATTGCGTCGACAAACTGAGTCGCGTGATCGAGCTTCTGCAAATTTCTGATCTCGCTTTCATGAAAACTCATATTAAGCGCGGATCTCTCGATAGCTGCCTGCACACTCAGCAGATCGCCATGTGTGATAACCAGTTGTGCAACGATATTGGATATGAATTCGCGAGGCTCGGTGTTCATCGATTGCATGAATCCCAAATAGCTTAAGCTGGGAGGTATTTCCCGTAGATTGGCAGGCGCGTAAAAACTCTGAACCTCATTTGCTGCGACTGGAGGGGGTGTCGCGTCAGCACCTGGACGATCGGCGATCTTTCAAAATAGCTCGACATGGGTCTTGTCGTCAGTTTTCCACTTTCTTTCGAAAGCGGCTTCTTTCTTGTTATAGGCCTGCTCCTGAACACCGATTGCGCGGCCGTCCTCGACAAGATTTTGCTGCGCGCGCCCGGTGGCTGGCCAAAAGCGTATGCGTCTCGCCCGTGTGCCACCCAGACTTTGCGCGACGCAGGATATTCTCTCGTTCGCGAGGTATCCCACCACAAAGAGGCTGTTTTCCTGACCGATCTTGCCTAAGGAAGGCACGATCGCGGCGCCTCCAAATGCCTTGCACAAAAGGCGGTCTCTCTTGCCGCCAGAAGTCAGGATGCCGTTTATCAGCTTTTCCATAGCATTCACCCCAAAACGAAGGGCTGTGCTATTGTCGCATCCTTCTCCTGTAGGAAGGAGAAAGTGGTTCATGCCACCTATCCCGGCAAGTGGATCGTACATGCATACGGAGATGCACGATCCCAGCAGGGTGGTAAGCAGAGTGTCAGCCCCCCCGGCAACAACGACATCACCCTGAATGACCGTTTGGGTAAGCATTTGCTGTTGCATCAGGTGATAGGTCCGAAGACCTTCTCCAGTACTTCGCGTAGCTTGGCGACGGTATAGGGCTTTGCGAGGAAATTGTTCACGCCCGCTTTGATTGCCTCTTGTACGAGATCACGACTCGCTTCGCTCGTGAGAATGACAAAAGCTGTTTTCTGTGTCTTGGGATTTTCTCGCACTGCGCGAAGCAATGCGAGGCCGTCCATGACAGGCATGTTGAAATCTGAGATCACCAGGTGGGTAGGATTCTGCCCCAGATACTCAAGTGCCTCCTTGCCGTCCTTGCGCTGGGCCACTTGCGTGAAACCAAGCTGGGCAAGATTGTTGGCTAGAACCTGACGGATAGAAGCCTGGTCATCGACAATCAGAGCTCGAATTTGAGAGGCTGCGGGCATATCGGGTCCTTAGGGCTTCACGCTGAGAGAAGGTAATGTGACAGGTTTTGATAATTGGCGAATAAAGCGGATCATGGTGTTAACGTACCCGAGCGGTCATCGCGGCGTGGCTGATCTGATTGAGCGGCACGATCTGCGCCGCTGCCCCGATTTCAGCAGCGACGCGGGGCATTCCGTACACCACCGAGGTCGCTTTGTCCTGCGCAATTGTCCATGCCCCTGAACGGCGCATCGCTAGCAACCCTTCTGCACCATCCTGCCCCATACCTGTCAGAATGATGCCGAGCGCCGCCTTGCCCACCTGTTCCGTAACCGAGTCGAACAGCACGTCGACAGATGGAGTATGTCCGTTGACGGCGGGACCCGTATGCAGTCGTGTTGTGACGGTTTGAGCGTTGAGGGTAACCGTCACATGATGAGAGCCACCGGGCGCAATTCGGACATCGCCCCTTCGCAGGACTTCGCGATCCTGCGCTTCGCGTATCGATAGCGCCTCTATTTTCTTATCGAGACGGGCAGCGAAACTTGCTGTGAAAAATGCTGGCATATGCTGACATATGACAATGGGTGGGCTGTCAGGAGGGAACCCGCTCAAGACCTCCTCAAGCGCCTCGACGCCTCCGGTCGATGAGCCTATGGCGACAACGGCAAAATCCTGAGACCAGACAAGGCGCTCAGGTGTCGATGCTGGCAGCTTCGTCTCTTTGGCGCGTGTTTCCGGCTTGGACTTTGCCGCCTGGCGGACGATCCCTGGCAGGCCGGCATAGGCGTTGACTCCGGGTGCGGATGACATTGCCTTGGGAAAACAGTCGAAGGCACCCATCTGCAAGGCAGTAAGTGCCAGTTCGGCATTCCGCTGTGTCAGGCTCGAGACCATGACGACCGGGATCGGTCGCAACCGCATGATCTTGTCCAGGAACTGTAATCCGTTGATATTCGGCATTTCGATATCAAGCGTGATGACATCAGGCTGGTCCTTAATAATCATATCCTTGGCTTCGAGGGGATTGGAGGCTTCGCCTGTGATCAGCAGATCAGGATGCCCCTGAAAAGCATGGCGTATCATCGCGCGCGCCGTCCGGGAGTCGTCAACTACAAGTACTTTCACCGGGGGGGACAAACCTAGCCCTCCTTTTTGTATATGGTCGGTGCAATATTGATCAATCCGCACTGTGCAGCATTGGCGACGCGTTCCGAATGACCGACATAAAGAAAGCCACCCGGCTCGAGGCGTTCGGCAAGACGAGCCCACAATGCTTCGCGCGTCGTATCATCGAAATAGATGACAACGTTGCGGCAGAAGATGACTGAAAAGCTGCCGCGGAAAGGCCATCCAGCATTCAGATTAAGGACGCGGAAGCTTGGAAGGGCGCGCAACGAGGCGCTCATGCTTGCCGAACCGCCGTGATCCTCAAGATAGAGAGAACGTTCCCGTTCCGGAATCCCCTCGAGTTCGTCGCGAGCGTAAATGCCTTCGGCGGCACGGGCCACGACTTCGCTGTTGATGTCTGTCGCCAGAATGCGGAAATCAAAGGACCCTATTTCCGGGAAGCTTCCGAGCGTCGTCATGGCGATGCTCCACGGCTCCTGCCCTGTCGAGCAGGCCGCTGACCACATACGTATCTTCTTTCCCTGACGAAGCATGGGAATCAGGGAAGGCATGACTTCGGTGCGCAAATGATCGAAGTGATTCCGCTCACGAAAGAAGCCCGTTACGTTCGTTGTAAGAGCGCAGATCAGCTTTTCGAGTTCGACCGTGCCTGCGGGGCTGGTGGCAAACTGCAGATACGCCTCGAAGCTGCCCATCTGCATTTCGCGCACGCGTCGCGACACACGTGCATAGACGAGCGCCTTCTTGGTGTCTGGCAGGCAGATACCAGCTTGCTCTTGTGCAATTCCCTGCAGACGTCGAAAATCGGTGTCTGTATATTCAGGGGCAGTAAGGGTGATGGAGGCGGTCATTCTTTGGGGGATTCGCCAACAAGCTGTTTGACGACCGTATCAAGTTTCAGAATTCCAATCATCCGGTTATCGACCAGCACCAGACCGTGCAAGCATCCCCCCTCATCGGAGGTCGGCTGGATATCAGTCGATTTGATATCGGCGAGATCGATAACCCGGTCCACCAGAAGGCCATAAACCACACCGCCTCTTGATTCGACAATGACAACGACACGCCGGGCATTCTCCAGTTCCGGAGCAATGTTTAGGTAGGCTGCGAGATCGATAACGGTCAGGATAATGCCGCGCAAGTTGATCGCACCGCATACGTAAGCGGGGGCAAAGGGCAGGGTTGTGGTTTTTTCGAAACCTCTGATTTCGCGTACGCTAAGGATGGGTATGCAGTATTCCTGTGCACCGACTGCAAAAACGATCATCTTGATCGACGAGACACCGGGCCCTTCAATGGTTGTCAGTTGTTCGGTCATCGGAGGTTCCTGATTGATACTGAGCATGTTTGTGAAGATCTAGGCTACCAGCTCGGACAATCCGAGCATCGATTTGTTGTCTGTCTGGCTGAGTGCTGCTGCGATGAGGGCCGAAACGTCCAGAATGAGCGCAACGCTTCCATCCCCGAGAATTGTTGCGGCCGACACACCGAAAATATGGCGATAGTTCTTTTCCATGCTCTTGATGACGACCTGCGTCTGACCGCAGATTTCATCAACAATGAGTGCTGCGCGGCTGCCCGACTCATTTTCGACCACAAGCACGACAGCGCCTTCGAGCGTCTCCTGCTTGCTCGGCGCGGCAAGACCGAGAGTCGCTGCGAGTGGCAAAAGCGGGATACATTCACCGCGCTTCGAGATGATACTTGTACCATCTGGCAATGCGTAAACATCGCCTTCACTAACGATGATAGCTTCAGAGACGGCTGAAATCGGGATGACCATTGTTGTTTCGGCGGCGTTGATAAGCATACCGTCGAGAATGGCAAGGGTGAGGGGAAGGCTGAGACTGAAGGTTGTCCCTTTGCCTGGCACACTGCTGATCACTACGCGGCCACCAAGGCTCATGATAGCCTGCTTGACCACGTCCATTCCAACCCCTCGACCCGAGAGATCCGAGACTTCTGAGGCCGTTGAGAAGCCTGGGGTAAAGATAAGGTTGTTGATCTCGTCTTCGCTCAGGGTTGCGTCGTGTGGGATGATCCCCCGCTTCACCGCCGTCTCGAATACACGCTGGCGATTGACGCCCGCGCCGTCATCCTTGATCGTGATCAGAATGCGTCCCGAGCGGTGCTCGGCGGAGAGTGTGATATTTCCCTCGGATGGTTTGCCCGCGGCCAAGCGATCTTCGATAGACTCTATGCCGTGATCGACGGCGTTTCGCAGCATATGCGTGAGCGGTGCCGCCAGCTTTTCGATCAGGGTGCGATCAACTTCGGTGTCCTCTCCCTCCAGCTCGAGATTGACAGCCTTGCGCGTCATGGCGCTAGCCTCGCGCACGACGCGTTGCATCCGCTGGAAGACGCTCCGCACCGGCTGGGCGCGCACAGACATCACGGCATCCTGTATGTCCCTGGTAAGGGTTTGCATGCCTTCAATGCTCTGTATCAGCTCATGATGGCCGGATACGGCGCTCTTCTGGCAAAGTGATTGCACCGCAGCTTGGGCGATGACCAGTTCACCTACGAGATCCATAAGATCGTCCACGCGCGAAAGATCGACACGGATGGATGCTGTCTCGGTCTTGCGTGTCCCACTCACCGCAGCGGTGGAAGGCTCTTCTTCCCTCAGCGTTTGCGCAGTCGATGCAAGAGCTTCAAGAATTTTCTCTGCTGGAGGACGGATGTCGACCGCCGGTAACTGGGGTGCCTGCTCATCATCCGCATGTACTTGCGGGATGATTGCGAGATCGGCGCCTGAGGGCTGAGCGGGCTGCTCCTCAACGCTGACAATCGCACCCTCATCCGAATCAGGAGTTATATCAGCCTCCGGGTACGCCTTGGGCGCCTCCGTCGGGATAGAATTTTTGTCGTCCTGACTGATCGTAAATGTGCAGCTGTCAACGACCCAATCGAAAACATCGCGTATTGCTGCCTCTTCGACCGTAAGAGGCAACAGGATCTCCCAACTGAGATAGGATTTTTCAGCATCTATCGCATCGAGATCAGGTAAAGAGTCTGTCTTGCAAGTGATCAATGCCGTTTCGCTCTTGCTTTTCGCAAGATTCGATAGCGCGGTCAGGATATTCCGCGCATCGTCACCGCAGTGATACATCTCATCATGGGGGCGGAAAGAAACGCACCATCTGGCCGGTATTTCACTTTCTACAGCCTCAACGCTGAAATCGTCGTCGAAGCTGAAGGCGACAGGCTCGAATTCCATAGGGACGGGGCAGAAGCTGTCCTCGACGGCCCCTGCATCTGTGGCCTGGCTCGCCTCGGTATGGCCGGCCCCGGAGGCATTGACACGCTGGAGTTCGCCCAGGTTCTCGTCAATGCGAACGGCATCGACTGCCACGCCTCCGCGGGCCTCGACGACGAGGTCGCTCAGAACATCCATGCTTTTGAGGAATACGGCAATGACGTCGCGTGTGGGGGCGATCCGGTCCGACCTCACACCGTCAAGCGAGTTCTCATACACATGAGCGAAGCGGACCAGATTCTGAAGGCCGAACGAAGCGGCACCGCCTTTGATGGAGTGCACGGCACGGAACACCGCATTGACTGTATCCGCCTCCGCACGATCTGCATCGAGCGCAGACAACCCTGTTTCCAGCTCCTGCAGCTGCTCTTCGCATTCCTGAAAGAAAATCTCCAGGATTTCGTCCATGTCTGAGCTCATGCTGATCCTGCTTCTCTACTCTGTGACGCGACGTATGGCGGAGACAAGGCTTTCGGAGTTGAAGGGTTTTATGATCCACCCGGTTGCGCCGGCGGCTCGGGCACGAGCCTTCTTTTCCTGGTCGCTTTCAGTTGTGAGAACGATAACCGGCAGGTGACGGAACGGTTCAAGCCCGCGCACCGTCTCGATCACGCCGAAACCATCCATACGGGGCATGTTGATGTCGGTAATGATGACATCCGGCGCGGGGGTCGCTGCTTCGAGAACGCTGATACCCTCCACACCATCATTCCCCTGAATAACGTCGTATCCAGCGCCTTCCAGGGCTGTCCGGAGCATACTCTGCATCGTTCGGGAATCATCAATCGTCAGAACGCGCACAGTCTTTGAATCGCTCATGTCTAGGTCTCGCTGGATGTTGTGCGGGGTTCCCGCAGGAGGAAAGGCACACCGAAGAGTGCCATTGCTTCAGCCATCTTTTCAGATGGGTTGATGATCTCGCGTTTGCCAGCAAGGAGAATCTGGAGGCAAAGACCTCCGAGATAAGTGACTTCCGATCCATCCAGGGGAGTGCCATCATCCGCAATGAGATCTTCGCGCAGCGCTGCGGCAGCCTTGGTGTCAAGGCGCGCAGGAAGCATGATCTGATGAGGCATCGTCTCCGGGGGCACAGGTATGACGGACATCAGAAATCCTCCCAGCCCTGGTCAGAAGACGTCACTTGCAAAGCAGGCCTGGAAACTGCCGCCTGTTTGGCAGGTGCGGGGGGAGGGGGCTGGGCCGGATTTTTCACAACCGGAGGGACGACAGCAGTCCTCGTTGTGACGGCTGGTTTGACGACCGGCGGCCTGGCCATTGGCGGTTTGGGAGGAGATGTTTTCGACTTCGCGTTTGTATCCACGTGGAAGCGTCCGAGCGTTTCTGAAAGAGTGCGGGTCTCGGCGCTCAGGTTATGGCTGGCGGCTGTAGCCTCTTCCACCATGGCTGCGTTTTGCTGGGTTACCTGGTCCATTTCGTTGATCGACGTCGTGACCTCGACGAGACGCGCTGCCTGCTCTCGCGTTGTGACCGTAAGGCCATCAATACGCTGGGCTATGTTCGAAACGCTCTCGGAGAAATCGCTGAGATATTCACTCGTGCGCTGAACGAGAGTTACGCCCTTGTCGACCTGCTCTGCGGAAACAGATATGAGACGTTTGATCTCATTCGCTGACTTGGCCGATTTCTCTGCAAGTGACCGTACTTCCTGCGCCACCACGGCAAAGCCGCGTCCTGCGTCGCCCGCTCGCGCAGCCTCGACACCAGCGTTCAGCGCGAGAACATTGGTCTGGAATGTAATTCCGTCGATGACGGAAATGATCTCGCTTATTGCTGTCGAGGATTTCTGAATGCCGACCATTGCAGCATTGGCATCCGCCATGATTTCTGTTGCGAGCTTGACCTTGTCGAGCGTTTTCTTGGTCTCGAGGCTTGAATCGGAACAGACATCGGCAGTTGTCTGAATGCCGTTGCTGATCGTACGTACCGAGGCAGCCGCTTGGCCAAGATTCTCAGCCTGACGCTCCGTTCTTCTGGCGAGATCGTCCGAGGCCGTGGAAATCTCTGCAGCCCCGGTCGTAATGAATTCCGAGCTTTTTGCCATTGTTTGCAGGATATGTTTCCAGCTTTGGCACGCTTCGTTGAAAGCCTCGCGGATCGGCGCGAATTCCCCCTCAGCCGCCTCGGCCGGAATGCGGCAATCCAGATTGCCCTGCGCAACGGCTCTCAGTGCAGATACGAGGGTCTCCGCCCCTGACGCGACGCTTTTCTGCCTGTTGGCAGCGGTGCGCTTCAGCTCTTCAATCTCTTCGCTCATATGCTTGTGGGCGGCCGCCCGGTTAGCATCGTCATGCGTTTGGTTGTGAAGGCGCTCCAGTAGATCCACAAGGGAGCCGCTATCATCTCTGAAGCCAGTGTAGCGCGTGCGCGTGCGTGTGTCTCCACGGAGGAGGGCCTCCCCCATATTAAGGATTGCCTCCACCGGCACCGAGATTATCTGGTTGAGTATCTGCCATCCTGCAAAAACAGCTGCCGCTGTGATCAGTGTGAGTGGCAGCAGGAAAGAAAAGGCGACTGACGTCAGGGCCCCGGCGAGAAAAGCAGCGACTTCGCCGAGCACGATCGCGGCGAGCAGGATTTCGGAGCAAAGCATGACCGTACCAATTTTGGACCGGAATGATGCTTCTCGATACAGCCAGGTTTTCATTTTTTCCTACTCTGCGATCGTAAGTAAATTATATGAAATTATTGTTTCGATAGTCATTTATGATGAGTAGCGGGCAAAGTGTCTTTTCGATCTCGTCTTTATCCTTCGGCCGCAAAGATCAGAGACTTTACGCTCACACGAAGCCATTAAGAACAAGTTAAGCGTATCGCGTACGATGATGAGATCCCGAAAATTGTCGGCTAGTGGGTCATGATATCAGGGAGTTATTACGTCGCAGGCACTATCTGCCGGAGAGAGGCTTTCCGCGCTTTTCGCGTTCTCCTGCCGCATCATCAGAAAGTGCCCATGTCTCATGCTGTCGTCTGAATGAGCGTTGCTGGTGCAGTGCAGGAACTGAGGAAACCTGATCGAGGATCGACGACCTCCCGTCGGTGGCTGAGGGGGGCGACTGTCAGAGGCCAGCCGCCATGGGAAGTCGTCGCTTGTCCCCCTGTAGTCCCGGCACGACCTGATTGTGGGCGTCCACTCCAGGTGTGAGCGGTAAGCGCCTGACGATATTTTGACCATGTAAGGAGGTCACCTGCCTCGATCCAACATGACGCGCTCAAGGCAGGAGGGTGTGACCTTCAATAGGTCGCCGCGCTCGTTGCCGGGAGCGAAAAACGCAGGATCAGGTGAAGCATGGAGTGTGTTTCATCCGACAGGCTCCTGGAAGCAGAACGTGCCTCATCTGCGATACCGGCGTTCTGCTGTGTCGTACGATCCATGACCCCGATGGCCGAATTGACCTCCTTCAGGCTTACCGCCTGTTCGCGCGCATTTCGAACGATGGTGGTCAGTCTTTCACCCATCGTTGTGACAAGACCGGAAATCGTGGCAAGCGCGTGTTCTGTTTCATGCACACATTCGGCGCCGATATGTATCTCGTCTGATGTTTTCCCTACGAGCGCACTCACACTTTTGGCCGCTTCGGTGCATCGCTGCGCCAGAGTTCTCACTTCGTCAGCCACGACGGCAAAACCGCGACCGGCGTCGCCAGCCCGCGCCGCTTCGATGCTGGCATTCAGAGCAAGGACATTGGTTTGAAAAGCAATGTTCTCGATGATCGAGACGATGTCGACAATCTGGGACGAGCTGTTCTCTATTCGCGACATGGCGTCACGTGTGCGGCGCATGATATCGGCTGAAGCTGCGGCAGAATGGCAGGCTTCCTCGCCGATTGACTGGGCGCTGGTGATCAGCTCTTCCGAATGAGAGGCACTGCGCGCGATCTGACTGATCGCAGCCGTTGTCTGCTCCAGAGCTGCCGCCTGCTGTTCGGTCCGTTGTGCCAGATTCTCGGCACCGCCATGGACGGTTTCGCTTCCATCCCGGATGGTCTGTGCAGCAGTCGAGATACCTGAGATGGTATTTGCGAGTTCCCTGATCGACCTGTTGAAATCCGTTCGTAAAATCTCGAACTCATCGGGAAGAGGCTGACGCAGTTCTGAGGCGAGATCGCCGTTCGAAAGGGCTGAAAGCGCCCCTCCAATCTGCTCAACGACCTTTCTGATGTCATCCAGCCTGCGTTCATCCTGCTCATGCCGCACCCGCTGCGCTTCTTCGTTACGACGTCGCTCCCCTTCCAGAAGCAAGTCGGCTTCCTGCGCCTTCAGCAATGATGAGCGGAATGCGTCCAGCCCGCGTGCGATTGCACCGAGTTCATCCTGGCGCTCTGTTCCGAAGACACGTGCCCGATAGTGGCGGTTTTCAAATTCAGAGACAGCATGAATCAGGCTGCCTAGCGGGTTGCTGAGAAGCTTGCGGAAGATGAGCCACATCAGGACGAGCGAAATGACGATCAGCACGATGCCCGGAATGACGAGAGTGAAAATTGTATGCCAGACCGGTGTCGTGATGGCCTCACCCGGGAGGTCGACCACAAGGGTCCAGTAAGTGCCGAAACCATCCACCGTGATAGGAACCAGGATACGGTCTGCACTCCCACCGTCAAACCCGGGGATGATGGTGACATCGTGCGCAGAGAGGGCCTTGCTGAAAGCTCTGGAGGCGTCATCATGGAAGTGCTGCATGATCTGGGCAGGTGTAGGGCTTACGACCCAGAAGCCTTGGCTGGACAGAAGCGAGATCTTGGTGCCCGGCGCGATCTGGACTTCCTTGAGCATAGGGACAAGCCAGTCCAAGGGGATATCCGCCCCTACGACGGCGATTCTTTTGCCATTGAACGTGATAGGGAAGGTCGGGGAGACCATGGGAACACCGGAATCGTGGTCGATATAGGGTTCAAGGCCGTCCGGGTTGCCTGTTCTGATTATGGCCTTGTAAAAATCGCTATAGTGGGCGGAAGGGGTTCGCACGGCAATATTTCCATGACCGTCACGCACGACATAAGGGAAGAATATTCCCTCCGGGTTTGTTCCTGGACCGCCCGGAAGCTGCGTCCCATCGAAACCATGCGGGATCTCCTTGAAATCCATGCCGAAAATCGCTGGAAAACGCCGCATGTCTTCAACCAGAAGGTCAACAATGAACTGCTTGTTCAAGACGCCCGTCTGATGGCCGCTTTCGATGGCGCTTTGAATGCCTCGTACAACCAGGCTCTGCTCAGCTATTGATCGGGCGATCTTCTGGCCCAATATCTGACTTTTCTGGATTGCTTGCGAGTAGATCTTTTTCTCTACCTCTTTCTTCATCATGAACCCGGATATGGATACGGCGACGATCTGGATTGCTATGAAGCAAATGCCGCAGGCCAGAACGATTTTGCTGGCGAGATTGAAGGCAGGATGATGAAGAGATTTTCTGCGCACGGGCACTGCTTTCCGTTTTTGGAGGCATGAGGCTGGAAGGATGGGTGAAAAGATTTATCGACAAAATTTGCTAGAGCGGAGACTCCCGACGGGCGTGAAGGTGGGCGCTGGGGCATGAGGCGCGTTTGCGGGCAAGCCCGCTCCCGCAACGTTAGATTCAGGTTAATCATTCATGCCGGATGTTATACGTCAATATATTCCGTCACCGTTATGTTTCATTCTGGACGAGATTTTTGTTCAGATTGGTAAACAGGTAACAGCGTGAGAAGAATTCCGCGCAGCAGCGTTCTGTACTCATTGCCGTGGCCGACGACAGATCGTAACGAATGGAATCCGTACCTTTAAGCTTTATCGGGGTGCGCGCAGGGGTGCGGTCAAGGCTTCCATGGTTGAGGCATGCGACGGCATTTGCGTCTCAACCCTTGAGGCGTGAATGGTTGGACTAAGCTTCGGTTTAAAGCGGGAATAGCTGGCTGATGGCGTCATTGTTGAAACGCGCCTGTCAGGAGCCGAAGCTGCGTACCAGGCCGCCCGCTACCATCTGCCACCCATCAATCATGACAAAGAAGATGAGCTTGAATGGCAGCGAGATTGTTGCAGGGGGCAGCATCATCATGCCGAGACTCATCAGCACGCTTGATGTGACGATATCGATGATCAGGAAAGGCAGATAGAGAAGGAAGCCCATTTCGAAGCCTCTGCTCAACTCACCAATCATGAAAGCAGGCATCAGGACCCGCCATGGGGTTTCCGCAGCGGTTTTGGCAGGTGTGAGATTGGCCAGATGATAGAAAGTTGCGAGATCGCCAGGCCGGGCATGCGCAACCATGAAGCCGCGGAATGGCTCTGCTGCAGCCTTGAGGCCGTCTATCTCCGACATGCTCCCATTGATCATCGGTGCGATCCCCTGTGACCAGGATCGTTCAAAAGTAGGCTGCATCACGAAAAACGTAAGAAATAGCGAGAGGCCGATGATGATTGTGTTCGGTGGGGTACCTTGCGCGCCGATTGCACCCCGAAGCAGCGACAGGACGATCACGATACGCGTGAAAGCAGTCACCATTACAAGAAGGCTCGGTGCCAGAGACAGCAGGGTGATGAGGGCAGTAAGCTGGATCAGGCGGCTCGTTGTCCCAGGGCTGCCGCCACTACCGCCAAGATCGATGGAAAGAGACTGCGCGTGCGCGATGCAAGGGGCACAAAGCAGAACGGCTGTGAGGACAACAAGCGTGAAACAATGGCCGATGGTTCGACTCTTGCCAGAGGTCGTAGCTTTGGTATTGCATGAGCTCACTACGCGGGATTTTATCGCCCCGGTTGAATGAATCACAAAATTATTCATGAGCTACGCTCGACGGAGAGATACTGGCTGAAACCCGAGGCAGGTTCAGGATTAGCCTGGACGAGACCGTCGTTCGGGCCGCAATCGCCCTCAAGCCAGCCGATGAACGAATCTCCATTTAGCCCGGTGAGTAGAAGGCCTTCACGCCCTCGACAGGAAAAGACGATCAGTCGCCTTTTCGGATCAAGAGGCAGTGTTTCCACAATCTGTAAACTTCTGGTTGTATTCCGTCTGCCCAGGCGGGGTTCGAGATAGCGCACAACAAATCGCAACAGGAATATGAGCGATATTACCAGTGCAAACGATGCACCATAGCTCACCCATGACAGGAGGCTCATCCGTGCTGCCCGTTGCATGCGTTACATTGGCCCTGAGCAAGCATGGTGTTCATACTCAGGAGGACGAAGACGACAGAATTTCAGTCATTGTCACGCCTATGTTGTTGTCATCAACGACAACCAGCTCGCCACGCGCAATGAGACGGTTATTGGCATAGATATCGACAGCTTCGCCCAGTTTCTTGTTTAACTCGACCACAGCGCCACGCCCCAACCTAAGGAGCTGGCTGACCGGCATGGTGGCAGTGCCGATCACCGCGGTAATCTTGACCGGGATATCGTAGACGGCTTCGGTCCGAGGCGCGGTGGAGCTGCCGGCAGCTGCTGTCTCGGTTGTGGAACCTGAAGAATCGAGAGGCTCTGAGGCAAAATCCTCGAGCCCCATCATTCCGTTATCTGCATTCATCATTTACGGTCCGTTTGTCGTCTTGGGTGAGGCAGTTGGTGAACGCTGCAAAGAGTTGAGTGAGGTCAGCACCTTCTCAATTGCCTTCCTGCGCCATTCTTCCGGGTCGAGGACGATCGTGTTGGTCTCAGTGCTGATTCTGATACGTGAATCCCCGGGAACAGCACAAGGCTCAAACCTTATTTTGTCAGGCTGGCTAATCGCGCTTCTGAGGCGGACTTCGTCATCTGCGGTGCAAGTCACCTCAACCACTGTTTCGGATCCCAAAATCAGATCGATTGCATCCTGCAAAAGATCGCGATGGATACCATTTAATTGCTCCGGGGGGAGGCGGGTCAGAGCGCTGACGATGTCGACCAACGCCTCGGCAAAAATTTCCCCCGCCTTTTGCGCCAGGCCGAAGTGGCGGGCGCATACATCTTCGTTCTGACGGATCATGTCCGCCAGTGTAGAAGATAGGATGGCTTCGGCTCTGGCCTGCTCCGAAGCCGCGCCTGCTGCAAAACCAGCGTCGTAAGCGGCACGCTGCAACGCATCAATCTCGTCCTGAGCCAAGGACACCAAAGGCTTCGCTTGCCCGTCTGCCGGAGCCGAATCTGATTGATCGGTGGCGGGAGGCGGTGCCGGGGGCATTGGCTTGGCATCAAAATCAACGAGGTGGCGGGCGAGCGGCAGGGTGGCGGTGTCAGCGTTACTCGCGTGGTCCTCTCGTCTGGACTTGAGCGAAAAAGGAACGAAGTCTCGCATCAGGAGATGAATTCGTCGCTTGCGGAGTTATCGCTTATATCGATTTCCCCTGCGTTCACGAGATTCTTGATGGTCGTTACGATTTCTGCCTGTGCAGCTTCCACGTCCTTGACACGTACGGGGCCTAGCGATGCAATTTCTTCCAAGAGGATATTGCCTGCCCGTTTTGACATGCACTGGAGGAAGAGTTTGCGTTCGCTGTCCGTCGCTCCCTTCAGGGCAACCGGGAGGCGATCCCGATCCACCTCGGTCACAACTCGCATGAGGGATTCCTGTGAGAGACGCGCGATGTCCTCAAAGGTAAACATCAACGATTTGACCTTCTCCATATCCTCATGGCTCTGACGATCCATGAGCTCTGTAAGGCGCCCCTCCGTCTTGCGATCGAAATTATTGAATACCTCGGCGAGGAGTTCATAACTGTCCCGCTTGGATGACCGTCCGAGGGATGAGATGAATTCGGATCGCAGGGTCGCCTCGACACTCTCAATCACTTCGCGCTGCACCGTTTCCATATGCAGGATACGCATCATCACATCTGTCGCATAATCCTCAGGCAGCAAGGCGAGGACACGTGCTGCATGCGCGGGCTGCAAACGACTCACGATAACCGCAGCCGTTTGCGGATACTCGCTCTTCAGGTAGTTGGCGAGAATTGACTCCTGCACATTTGCCAGTTTGTCCCACATATTGCGGCCAGCGGGACCACGGATCTCGTCCATGATCTTTTCGACCTGCTCGGCACTGAGTGAGCGGCGCAGGAAAGCTTCGGTTGTCTCAAAAGTCCCGACGAGACCATCGGCCAATTCGAAATTCTCGACGAACTCCCGACACACTGATTCGACCATGGCGGCCTTGACGACGCCCAGTCCCGCCATGGCGATCGAGATGTCACGTATTTCATCCTCGTGCAGGGACTGCATGAGTGCGGCGCTTCGGTCACGACCGATTGCCATGAAAAGAATTGCTGCCTTCTGTTTGCCGGAGAGTAGAAATTCCGGCGCTATGGGAGCTGCGGGAGGCATATCGGGGGGGCTGGCGTTATTCATGATGAAGCTCCCGGACGTGGCTCGGGTGCCTCGAGCCAGTTTCGGATAATGCTCAGGCTGCTTTCAGGGTTTTGATCGATACGGTCAGCGACCTTCGAAATCGTTCCTGCACGCGCTCTCCCCTCAATTCCATCTATCGACACGGTATCGGTATCAGTGCGAAGAGCCAGGCTGTTAGACGAACCTTGTCCGAGAGCCGCGTGATTGGGCTCTCCCTCCCTATAGGAACCGGAGCCACCAAGCGCTTCCAGATGGGTGGGGCCAGATCGCGACAGGGCAGGGTGTGTCGTCGTTTTGCGGCGGAGGAGTGGCCGGAGCGCGAAGAACCCTGCACCCAGAGCGAGGAGGATCGGTATAATCCATTCTGCCAGATATATCAGGTTAGCGCGCGAGAAGAAGCCTGGCGCAGCCGGGAGGGGTTCGACACCTCCATCCGGCATAAATCGCATTGATACGACCTCGACCTGATCTCCACGGGCCTTGTCATAACCGACTGAGGTTTTCACAAGTGTGGTGATGCGGTCGATTGCGGCTGCATCGAGAGGCTTCCACACTTCTGTTCCGCTCTTATCCCTCGTGTAGGAACCATCAACCATGACCGCTATGCTGATTCGTGCCACGCGTGGGTGAGTTTGGTTGACGACCCGGACGCGCTTGCCAATTTCATAATTATTGGTTTCTTCGTCACGCGTATCACTCGATCCGTTTTTGTCGGTTTGCCCGGCATTTGCGTTCGGCAGATTGTTCGCGACAGATGTGTTGGGGGTCGACTCAGTGTTGACGCTTTTGTCTGTACTGGTTTGTTGCGACCGCAGTACCTGCTGGTTCGGATCGAAGCTTTCTTCTGTTTCGTGCACTTCGTCATTGTTGATGACGACTGCGGCCCGAGCCCTGACATGCGCCGTGCCCAGCGTAGGGATGAGCATCTCCTCAACAGACTGAGACAGCCTTGTCTCCTCGGCATGACGGAACTTCTCGAATGCGCTCTCCTGACCGTCCTCGCTGTTCGGCTCTCCCGGTTTTGCCAGAACATCGCCGCGTGTATCGACGATCGAGATGGATTGCGGCCTCAACCCCGGCACTGCGGCGGCAACAAGGTTCTGAATCGCCTGTATACCATCAGGTGCGATGCGTCCTCCGTGGCCGATATCGATAACGACGCTTGCTTGAGACGGGTTTGTCTGCACCGAAAACAGGTCACGATGAGGCAATACGAGATGCACCCGCACATTGCGTATTCCCTGAAGGAGCCGGATCGAGCGCTCGAGTTCGCCTTCTAGGGCGCGGGTTTCGTTGATGTTTTGCTCAAATTGGGTACTCGTCAGGGTCGCGCTCTTGTCGAACAGCTCGTAACCAACGCTTCCACCATTGGGAAGGCCATCCTTGGCGAGAAGGAGGCGAGCTTTTGCAACTTGGTCGCTGGATACGTAAAGGCTCGTTCCATCCGGTGAGGTCGAACTCGGAATATGGGCCTTTGACAGGTCTTCGACCATCCGGGCTGCCTCGTTGAGGTCCAGATTGCCGTACACCAGTGCGTTGGGCTGCCCAGAGCCACCAAGCGCGAGATACCCCAGAAGTCCGAGCAGCAGAGCCCCTGCGGCTCCTAGGGCAATCAGCTGGTTACGACCCAGCCCCTTTATGGATGTAAGGAGATTTTTCATGAATAATTGTCGTCAGACGCGATCGGTTTTTGCTATTTTATTCATGGTCGGCCTCCAATCTCCCGTGTGTTTCCTGAGGTATATTTTTTATAATGCGTCAAATATTTTAGCGTATTGTAAGGCGTCAATTTTTTCAGCCCGAATGCTCCCCGTCCGCGTGGAAGCATACTCATCATGGGATGTAGGCATTCGTTGGCGGTGTTTCCTTGAGCGGCAGATTGAGGCGGTTCGCGTTCTGATCCTGCGTCAGGCCCGTGGGGCCCTGTGCCACCTGACGAGCGACATTTGGCATGAGGTCAGGTCTGCTCCAGCAGTCCACGCCGTTCCAGCTTTGGGTGCAATATGGCTGTGGCGCAGGTGGTCGCTCGGCTGGAGCGCACCAGTCTTCACCCTGCTGTATGTAACCGGCGTTGCATTCACGACCGGTAAGATGACGTGCGATGTCATCAGCCGCGCACGCAGAAAGCTGAAGACCAGTTATCCCGAGTATGCAGCAACGAAGCATAGGCCTGTAAGAGAAAACGCAGAACCGGAAGCTCATTGCGATCCTTGATCGATAGGGGAGCATTTCAATCACCGATGGGGAGAGGCCGGCATGCGGGATCGCTTTGTCAGCGTCAACTGCTAGGCTCGGCTGCAATCTTGTCGATAGCATTCATGCCTCGGGTCGTCTCCGTCTGGATGAGCTGAAAAGTGAGATCGTAATCGCGCTGGATCTGCACCAGACGGGTTGTTTCGGCTACCGCATTGACATTGCTTCCCTCCAGCATTGCCTGATGCAACTCGGGAGTGGGCATCTGCCGCGTTGGCGTTGTAGGCTTGAAGAGGAAGCTGCCCTCTGCCATCAGTGTCTGGGGGTTATTGACCGTGACAACGCCTATCGTTCCCAGTGGACCATCTTCAGTCGATATGGTTCCGTCCTTGGCGATCGAGAAATCTCCGCTCTCTTGCCGCAGAACAAGATTGCGACCGTTATTGTCGAGCACAGGATTGCCCGCGCTATCAATGATCGTGCCATCGAGGCGGCGTGTAAATTGTCCGTTGCGGGTCAGTCGTACCCCTTGTGTTGTACGGACGGTGAAATAGCCTTCACCATTGATCGCAACGTCGGTCGCGTTACCCGTGCTTCTCAAGGGGCCTTGGACCAGATCCCTGAACGTCGCCTTATCCTGGGCATACGCCTGCTCCCGATCGCCTGGAGTCACCCCGGACCCTTTCTGATGGACAAGATACTGCGAAAAGAGCTCCCGGGATCCCTTGAAGCCGTCGGTGTTCTCGTTCGCCAGATTATTGGCGGCAACGTCGAGCTCACGCTTGAGTACGTCGATGCGCGACAAGGCAATATAAGCAGTGCTATCCATAATGCTCGACCAGCCTTTTTGTTTTAAATGGCAAGGAAATCACGTGCGCACACATGCGCATGACCATGGAAATCCATTCCATTACTTCATCAGGTTGATCGTGCGCGTGAGCATTGAACGCGTTACCTGCAAGGCGTTCAAATTGGCCTCATATGAGTGTTGTGCTTCGTGGGTATCCATAATTTCGGTCATCGCATCGACATTGGGAAGCTTGACGAGTCCATTTTTGTCTGCGGCAGGTTGGGATGGGTCGTAATGGGTCTCGAAGGCTGTCCGGTCTTCACCTATCTCCTTCACTGAGACAGATGAAACGCCGGTATCGCGATTAAGAATTTCCTTAAATGTAATGGTTTTTCGGCGGTAGGGATCGGAACCCGGTGTAGAGCCAGTCGTTTCAGAGTTTGCTAGGTTCTCGGCTGCGACCTGCAGGCGCTTCGCCTGAGCCTGCATGCCGGACGCGGAAATTCCGATAGTATCTGTGAAGTTCATTTCGACCTCGAAAGACCAGGCTCAGGATGAACCTAGAGCGAGAGAAAACATGGACATATATGTGCTGTAAGCGCTCGTAGCCATGCGCTGCTGGTCGTCGGTCTGCGCAATCTTAACGAGTTCGCTTTCAAGGTCGACCTTGTTGCCATCGATCGACGTGCTGCTATCGGCTTTGACCGAACCTTTCTGGCTCATGTTGCTGGCAATATGCCCTGGCTCGGTCTGGGCAAGCTGGACAGACATCTGGTTCTGTAGGGCGCCTTTGAAATCAGGAAGGTCACGGGCCACATAATTAGGCGTATTTGCATTGGCGATATTGCCTGCGATGAGCGTCTCGCGCGACTGCAACCACTGCATGCGGCGGTTGGCGAGGTCGAGAATATCTGTCCCTTTATCAGCGCTGACTGAAAGCGGTGACGTTGCTTGGAGCATTAAATTTCGCCCTTCATTCTTCGCCGACAGAAGCGATAAATAGCATTATTCGGATAGTTCCCATTCTAGTATGAAAAAGCGGCCTGGAGAAGCAGAACCGCGATGCGTAACAAAAAATTTCTGCGTCGCCTCTCCCTGGTATGTCATGGATTGCCGGCCGACAGGGTGGGCGGCGGGGCGTGCTGGGTTAAAAGCGAAAATATTCTTGCCCTGGAAGGGCTCATTGCTCTCCCGGCGATGCGCCCTGCAAGCCATTTGAGCGTTGTGTCATCTCCGGCACGTGCGGCGTCGGATGCGAGTCTGAGAGCAAGGTCCTGTGCCACATCCGAGAGAGTACCTTTGGCGGGAAGATTTTCTTGTGCGACAATTTTGAGCTCATGGGTCGCAGCGGCCCAGTCCCCCTGATTTTCAAAGGTGGCCGCTGATACCAGTCTGGCAGACTGGCCCTGTGCGTCCTTGAGGATGTTGAGACCTTTTGCCGTGTTTCCGTCTAGAAGGGCAATTTCGGCTCTTGCGACATTGCGCTGCGCGCGAAGTTCGGGGGATACCGTCTCCGACTCGGTCATGTCGAGCGTTTGAAGCGCGCGTGCCGCGTCTCGTTGCTGTATGGCGAGTTCGGCGAGAGCAAGACCCGCGCTGGCTTTGTCTTCCGGACTCTCCAGAGCCGGCACGGCTGTTTCGAGTGCTTTGGACCCGTCATCGATCAGACCGATAGAAAGAAGAAGCTTTCCATAGGCAGCTTGTAGGCTGGCCTGCTCGGGACCGTTCGGAAGTCCTGCAATATGGGCCTTGAGTAGCGCTGCATTGCGTAGCGCCTGTTGGTTGTCCAGACCGGTGGCGGGAATTTCAGCCAGCCCCTTCAGGGCTTTCAGAAGTATCGTGTTACGTTTGCTCATCAAGGCAGAGGGGCGCCCTGGCGGGACGCCCTGATCGATCATCAGAGCAGCGTTTGGCCAATCGCCCAGCTGCAGAAATGCCTCCGCCTGAGTGAGACGAACCGCCATCTCGCGCCCGGCCAGTCGCGCATCGAGGATGATGGCATCAAGAGCACGGATCATCTGCTGGGGAGATAACTTGCCCTGCATATGGTCAAGCACGATCTCGCTTTCCGCCGCCTTTTCGGCGATTACAGGATCGCGATCGGTCTTGAGGTGTTCAAGGCTTCTCCGTGCTGCGTCGGTCCGACCGAGCCGCATATTGGCGAGCGCGCGACTCAACTGAAAGCCAGATGACTGCGGCAGCTTGTTCAAGGCGGGCAGATCAGTGGGCGTAGCGTTGCGCGCAATCGTTTCGGCAGCGAGGGGAAGCAAAATATCCCGCACGTTCGCGGGGTAACTCCTGATCCGATCGAGATCAAGCACGAGGCGATGGGTGCCGCGCGCATCGATCTGATCAGCCTGAGCAAGATAGAGTGCCCGCCATAACTGCGCCGCTCGTTGCTGTTTCTCGGGCCATGGGCCATCCAATCCCGAGGCGTCCTCAAGATCGCCACTCATCAGCGCGGTTGCTTCAGTCAGGAACCTTATTTCCGGACGGCCGATTTCCTCTGGATCGTCTCTGAGCGCAACAGCCAGTATACCTCTCGCCTCGGTGAATGCTCCCATGCTGAAGGCTGCCTGCGCTTCTTTCACGCGAGCCTCGAAGCGCTTGGAGGGGCTGGAGTCTGCTGCTGCGAGAAAAGCGTCATGAAATCTCTGGCGCAGAGCGGTATCGCCAAGATCTTTAAGGGCAAGCCACTCGAGATCGATGTCGTTGGCATAGACTGCCTGTCCATCATCCACCATGCTGTGTCCGTCTCGATTGAGCAGAAGGCCAGAAGGGACGGCGGATAGAGTGATTTCGGCGTCACGTGCAGAGACGACGACGCCCTCATTGGTCGGCCACACATCGTATCCCGGTGTACGTCGCATGGATGTAACGCCCCCATCATCGAGAAGGGAGGTGCCAATCAAAAGGCGTGCGCCCGAGGCCGGGTCAGATACAGACAGAACGCGTCCGCTGCGGCGCATCGGATACAGGACACCCGTTGCGACGACGTGAGGGTTTATAGTGCGTCGATCCTGTTGGGGAATATCGAGCGGCGGTTTGAGCCCCAGCACCCAACCATCGCTCTGTTGTGAAAGAAAGAGCGGTCGGCTGTCTGATCTGCGCAGCTGGATGATGGTGGCGTCTGGCAATACATCGACGCTCAGGGACGAAAAAACGCCGTCTCCATGTATCGCGGACGTGTCCATCGGAATGGCGTTATCAACGATGACGATAAAGCGATCCCCGCTCTCGAATGCCGCGATGCCAGTCTTGGGCGGGATAGGCAGCAGGACCCGATCCTGGGATGCCTGTGACGTTGCCACGGGCAGATCGACCCCTGACGGCGTGGCCGCCTTTGTGACAGCGGGCTGGGGTGCAGGGGCGGGTTTGGGCCTGCTGTCTGTCTTCTCCGTAGGTGAAGCTGCAGGAGCATTCAGAAGCGTTGCACGCCACGAAGGGGGGAGGCCTTGCACAAGGTCACTCCCGGAAATCCGATCAGGCAAATGCTCTTTCTGGTCTGGTATTTCTCGCGGCTGAGCAGGCCGCGTATGCGGGTGCAGCTCTTTGCGTCCTTGAAGCGTATGCCTGTGATCGGCCCTTGCGGACGCCACAAAGACAAGGCCTGGAAGCAACGCGGCAGGTGCGAGGCGCAGGGCTTTCCCGATTGCCTTGAAATTCAGATGCGACACGACCGGTCCGCCCAATGAGCGTGGCCGATATCTCCAGTGCAGACGCCTGCGGTAACGGGCGTTCTTTCTATCTGGCAGGACATGGGCGCTATCAGGTCAGGCCAGAAAATCGAGAATCTGGGTGATGGTCGAGCCGCTTCGTGCAGAGGTTGCGGACAAGCCCCCGTCAGCAGAAAATTGTACTGCCCCGGATTTGGCTGTTTCGGCGACAGCTTGAGATGACAGGGTACCGTGGCGGCTTGCAGCATAGGATGCGTGCGCGCTCGTGCTTGTCGCCTGACGCAGCGCGGCGGAGAGCGAAGAGGCAGCTGAAATATCTAACATTGTTGTTTCCGGTTATAAATCGTCAAACGGGGCACAAAGACCCTGTGAAAATGGCTTGTGGCTTATGCTGCCAAACATTTTGTCACAAGTTATGCGCCTTCTTTGTTACAATAACGTTAAGGTTTTTGCTTGTTACATGTGAGAACGCTTCAGGCCCCATAAGTCAGTGTTAGCACGAATTCCGATGGCAGGGCCATGCTTTTGTCGAACGTTCCAGGCATCCCGAAATTGCGTACCGGAGGGGGGATTGATGGAATTTGACGATGTCGAGGTGACTTTGGGCAACAGGGGAAAAAAATCGTCGCGGTTCAGCCATATTTCGTCACCCACTGGTAGTCTCGTTAATGTCTGCCCTGTATGGTCAGCCTGTGCCCTTTGAGGGATCTCGACCAGTAATGTCGATTTGTGAACGCAGGTAGGGTAGTCAAGGTAGATTTCCATAATTGACCAACTAAATAACCAGACAAAATTATATAATCATAAGTAAAACTATTGGTGGATCATAAATGCGCGTATTGTGTGTTGCTGAAAGCTCCGGGGCAGGAAGGCCGAGCGACGAGCTCGCGAAAGCGGCGATAGCAGGGTCCCTGTCGATCACGGCCAGCGGCCCTGCCGGGATTGTGGAGACCTTGCGGCGCACGCATTATGATATCGTGGTTCTGCAGCAGGCCGCTTCGGATACCCGCATCATCCGGCAATTACGCAAAGGGAAGATTGCAGTACCTGTCATCGTTGTTCGTAAAATCGGTTCGGCGGAAGGAGAGGTCGAACTGCTTTCCGCGGGCGCAGATGACTGCGTTGGCGAGGAGACCGATCATAGGGTTCTTCTCGCGCGTTTGCGCGCGGTGGCTAGGCGCGCGGGCGGTCATGACAGCCCAACATTGCAAGTTGGCAGAATGTCGGTCGGTATCGACCGCCGCGAGGTGCACATCGACGGGGCCGTGGTTCCCTTGACCCGAAAGGAATATGATCTTCTCGTCCTTCTCGTCATGCGCAAAAACCAGGTCCTGAGCAAGGAAGTGCTGCTGGATAGCCTTTATAGTGGTGAAGACGAGCCCTTCGGAAAGGTTATCGACGTAATGATTTGCAAGATCAGAAAGAAGATAAGGGCTTTCGAAATAAGCGAGCCATTCACAACCCAATGGGGGATAGGTTATCGACTGAATGAGCCCGCGTTTTCACCAATGACAATTGTTCTGCCTCAGGAAGAATTGCCCGTTCGTACCCCGGCAAGAGAAAATTGCCTCCCTGTGACGGGCGGTATCCATATGCTTGGTTCCATGGCATCGCCTGGACAGGCTCAGAGCTGAGCCAAATCAGGGTATCCAAGGCATTGCTTGACTTGTCACGCCTTGGGAAGGTGGCCTGCGAGGTATTGCGTATCGCGCTACCTCGTGGTCCTGTTTAGACCTCAACGCTATCTGAGCTGTCAGAACTCTGGGTCGTGCTCGAGGCTGTCTTGCCACTGAAGTTGGTGATGTTCGACAATGGGATCGTGGCACCTCCCATCTGAATCTCAAGATCGGAGCTTCCTTTCGTAACGCCTGTCACAATGCCCGTTACGGTAAAGGGCACGTCGGATGTGGTGCCGGTAGAGTCGATCGTTTTTACCGCGACACTGTAAGCGCCGTCCGCCAGTTTGTTACCCGAATTGTCAGTCCCATCCCATGTCCATTTGTTGGTGCCCGAAACAGCGGACCCTGTATCGGTCTTGACGATTTTTCCAGATGAATCGCTAACGGCGATGGCCACGTTCTGGCCCTGAGTTGCTTTGAAACTCAGCGACGCTGCACCGCTCTGAAGGGGCAACGTGGTCGATTTCGCCGTAGCTGTCTGTCCCACCCACTGGCTGCCCGAACTGAGCTGGCTGCTCTCGTTGAGCGAGATAAGGGATGACAGATTGGTGTTGGTTTGCACCTGCTGTTCCACACCGGCGAACTGGACGAGTTCAGAGGTGAACGAGTCAGAACTCATGGGGCTGCTGGGATCCTGATGCTGCAACTGGGTCGTTAGCAACGTCAGAAATGTTGTATAGTTATTCGCAAGGGACGAGAGACCCAAGGCAGCGCTCGAACTCGATGAGGTGCTCGATGACGAAGAGTTGGCCGAAGCTTTTGCGGTGGCCTCAGCGGCCTGAAGCAATGCACTTTCGTTGCTGATCGACGAGGTTGCCAATGTTGTTGCCCTTGTGAAAAAAGTCGAAGCGTTGAATGTCTGTCATCAAGCCGTGATGTTGACGCGGCCATTGGTTGCCAGGGCGGAGTCTGAAGCCAGCAATGTAATGCCGGTATCCCCTATGTTATCGGGTTCGGACGTCCCGAGTCTACTCTCTTGCTGTCTGTATCCGGGGTTGGAATCCTGACCACCGCCATCAAAGTTTTGCCCTTGCATCAATAGGTTCATGCCATTTTGAGCATGATGGTCGTGGGTCTGCGCATTGGACCCGCCAGACATGGATGAGACGATGTCGATTCTGATCGAAGTCGTATCAATTCCAGCTGAATGCAGGGAGGCGATAAGATCGTGTCTGGTTTTGCTCAGGCTTTCCGCAGTGGAATCATCATCGCTCTGAAGGATGATGCGTGTCGCTATCCCATTTTGCCCCTCGAGGCTTAGTTGAATCGGACTCGTATCAGTTGTCTGCAACGTCATAGTCAGTATCGTCGTCGAGCTGGACGCGGTCTGTGGCTGGTCACCTTGATTCGTCGTGGAGTCCGATATCGCTCTTTCCATAGGACTTGAGGTTTTTTGCTGCCCGTCCTCTCTTTGGCCGTTGAGCACCATCGATCCAAAATCGTTGTGTAACCCCCCGATGGCATCGGCAAGTTGCGCGACCAGCAAAGGTGTCGCTGCCTTTGCCTCAGAGTGATCCTCGGGCGGGTTGTCTCCTTTTGACGATGTTTCTTCGCCCTCTGTTCTGCCTGTCGTACCGCCTAACGCTGCGACGCCGGACCAGTCACTTTCATAGTCCGGTTCATCTGCTGCGCCAGGTTGCAGGGGCGTGACGCTTGGGGCAGGTTTGCCTGTGCTGTCGGAAAGAGATCCGAAATGCGCCTGTCTTTCGCTTTGCTGTACGGTCGCTTGATTGATGATCGGAGAAGTGGGCGTGTTGGTTTGGCTATTGTCTGGCAAGGTCGTGACTACCCAGCCTTTAGCGAGGGTACCATCCGTCAGATATGATGAGCCTCCACCAGTACCAGAGATAATAGCAGCGGACCGTTTCGCCGGCCAAGTCCCTCCTGTCTGGGTTATCGCTGCCGCAGGATCGAATGCGGCGGACGTGTTGATGGTTGGCAGTGATGACAATCTCCCGTCGTCCCGCCCGGTGCTGGCAGAAGCGCCTGACGGGGAGACAGGCCCGACATAGGCCCCAATCGCTGGAGTTGATGATCCTTGCAAGGTAGTCAGGGCGCTGCGGCCAAATGTTGTGTCAGGCGTTGTCGGTTGTTGCGTTGCATCGCCAATGAACAGGTTTGTGAGCGGGGGCGCACCGGCGGAGACTGGTTGAGCAAGGGCCGCGAAAGTATCTGATTGCCCCGACAACGCCGGGCTGTGCCGCTGGAAGGAGATATCGGCATTTTGCAGGATTGCTGACCCACTTGGTGCCTGTACCGAAGAGAAGGGCGCTGCGTGTAAGAGAATATCGAATCCATTCGACGACGAGCCGTTGGCGGATGTGCGTATGTCGCTCTGCCCGGACGTTGATGTCGAACCCATATCATAGGGGGCGAGGACCTGGCTTGAGGCTAAAAAATAGCCCCCTTGCATCACTGCGACCGATGATTGGTTGCTCACGGCTTCGTTGCTGATCGAACCTTCATCCTCTCTCCCGGAGCTGGTGCGTTGCCCTTTGGTCGAGAGTGTCGGGAGTATGTCGGGTGGGGCATTGGCTAGAGACGTTGAACCGCTCAACCCTCCCGCCACGGCCAGTGAGGCACCGCTGACGACATCTGACCATTTGTCAGTTGGAGGCGTCAGGGTATTCGAAACAGCTTTCTGTGGTTGAGTTGCCGACGAAAGTTGACTGCGGAATGACTGGGGGGACGGCAGGGGGGCACCCGACACTGCGGCGCCCGAAGTGAGTTGTGGGGCATTGCCGGGCAGGTTTGACCGCGATGCCTTATCACTCGCCACAGATCGGCCCTGTCTCTCTCTCACTCTCATATTGACCACTCCGTCATCTCGCAGGTCAGGAGTGTCATGAAGCGACTCCCTGAGACTCTGTCAGGGCGACATCGAGTTCAAAAAAGCTCGGCATGGCAGCCGGTGGAATCTCTTTTCGTCCGATTTCGGCGCTAACCTGCGGGGGATTGCCCTGGAGATGGGCAACCAGGACCGTCTTGATGATGCCTTGATAACGGCCATCCTGCACAATCACCGCCTTGATTCTTGAGGCGAGGGGAGCCACCACCCCGTAGGACAGCAGAACGCCCAGAAATGTTCCGACGAGTGCCCCGGAAATCATCTCGCCTAGAATGGCAGGAGGTTTGCTGATTGAGGCCATGGTTTTAATCACGCCAAGCACCGCGGCGACGATACCCAGCGCAGGTAGGGCATCAGCAATACTCGTCAGACACTCTGAAATATGCAGTTTCTCGGCCTGATTTTTGCGAAGCTCGCGGGCCATGACGTCGTCAAGCTGGTAGGCGTCCTCGAGATTGAGACTCACCAGGCGCAGATAATCGCAAATAAGATCGCGGGTTTCCGTATCGTCACGGACCTTTGGAGAGAGCGCGAAGATACCACTGTCTTGCGGATTTTCTACGTGCTCCTCGAGCGCCATCGCCCCTTTGGCTTGAGCGAGACGGGTCAGGCGAAAGAGAACAACGAGAAGATCCACATAGGCGGCCTTATCATATTGCGGCCCTTTGAGCGCAAGCTTGAAGTTGTGCGGCAGTTCTTTGAGGGCACCTATGGAATTCGACATAACAAAAATGCCAAGCGCCGAACCTAGAATTGTAATCAGTTCAAAGGGCATGGATGCGAGCAGTGGCCCCATTACACCGCCTGAAGCAGCGAATGAGCCGAAAACACACAGAAGGGAAAAGACAAGCCCCCCGATAAAAAGCATTTTTGAATTCCGTTTCTTATTCGAGGCTGAATGTTGAAAGGTATCTGATGTGATGTCGGAGGATGCTAAGGGTTTGGAGAAGAGGCACTGTGCCCAGCCTGTGGCATGATCTTAGGCGAACCGGAACTATTATCCACGGGTTTTTCGTGCTCGCCTGTCAGAGTGCCTGATCCGGCCTCCACCTGATTCATATCGGGATGCAAGCGATGCATGATGATAACGACCCGGCGGTTCGCTGCGGCTGACGGTACTGCCGAGTCGGCAAGTTCCCGATCTGCGCCACCTGATACGTCCAGGATCTTGGGGTCGGGATATCCCGACTTGACGAGAATTTCGCGTGACTGATCGGCTCTCAAGGCGGACAAGGTCCAGTTGGACATTCCTCCTGCAACCTTGCCCTTGAAAGGGGCTGCATCCGTATACCCGACGATTGAGATACGCTCCGGCATCGGCGCGAGCCATTTTGCTATCTCGCCCAGCATGGCGCGTGCGGCTTTGTTTGGTGCAGAAGCTCCAAGCTCGAACATTGGCACATTTTCGGTGTCGTGAAGCTCGATCCTGATTTCATCCCGACCATAAGAGATCGCCACATTGTCGAGATGATCGCTGGTATCTTTGCCTGCTTTGAGTGCCTGTTCCAGATTGTGTGTCATATCATGCAGGTTGGCCTTCTCGGCTCTCGATGCCTCGGACCCGACAGGGCCAGGTTTATCATGACGCGAGCCTGCTTCCGGGCCCCCTATGGGAACGATTGCCGCCTGGGCCGGCAGCGATTCATGCTCGGATTGATGATGGAAGGCCGGAACTGCCTCGATAGGGGACGAAGCGCCATGCCCTTCATAGGGAACGGGCACCGGCCCCGCCGTATCCATATTCTCATTGTCTTCGAGACGATCAAAACTGCTCCCGCCCATCATAGGAGCGGGGGGAGTATCAACGATTTTTTCCGGCGGAATTGCCGATTTTTCATCGGCCAGCGGGTTGAAGTACTGGGCAATCCCCCGGCGCTGCTCGTCAGTCGTTGCATTCAGGAGCCACATGACGAGAAAAAACGCCATCATGGCCGTCATGAAATCCGCGTAGGCGATTTTCCATGCACCGCCATGATGGGGCTCGTGTCCATCCTCATCTTGGCGACGGATGATGACGGAGGGGCGATTTTTTCTGGCCATCTGCGCTCAGGGGTCCCGTTATCGCCCTTTCAGATGTAACATGCCCAGGCGGGAAGCGGGTGTACCTTCAAACGAGGCGCGTCCTGCATGGTTGAGAGCGATCGACGTATCCAGCCAGACCTCGCCACCCAGATCGCGCCAACGCTTGCAGAATGTGAAATCTTCGCTGAGATAGGTGCCGGTCTCCTGATCGATGCTGCCATCGAACAGGGCGTGACACATGCTTCCGTCTCCTGAACCCGCCGCATCTATGCGACGGTAGGCGGTTTCCGGATAGTGTTTGATCATCGCTGTAATCACCTTGCGGCTGATCATCATGAATCCGGTGCCTGCGTAATGGGTCCGGAACAACGGCCCCTTGTCCCACGAGGAATGCATCGCATCCGTCTCACCGACGTAGCGTAGCGAGGCCGTTTCAAGCTTTTCACCGCGGTTCAGATTTTCCTGGGTTCCCTTGTCCCAGAAGCGCTCCTTGATAGGGTACATCCCGGCAACGATATCCTTGTCGGCTGCGAGCAGTCGGGCGGGCGCCTCTGCGGGAAACCCGATATCTGCATCTACAAAAAGAAGATGCGTTGCATCCGAACGTGTATAGAACTGATGAACGAGCGTGTTGCGCGCGCGGCTCACCATGGCATCGTCGCCCAGGAGGGACAAGGTCATGGGAATACGAATGATGCTTGTACAGGCGATAATCGATTCCATATATTCCTGCGTTACAAGCCCGCCGAAGCAGGGCGTCGCAATGAATATCTTGGCGTTCTGTATCTCTTCCATAACATTCCTGATCGCTATTGGAATATGAGGTCTCCACCTGACTGGCGGAGTGAAATGACGAGGTTTGCGAATGTTAAAAAACGCAAACTCCCGGGCGTTCAAAGCGACGTATCAAAGACATTCGCCTATGAATTAGCGCTTACGCAACGATAACTCGTCGAGTTCGGCTTGCTCACGGCGTGTGTGAGAATCATTACGCTCTTTTTCCAGGCGCCGAAAGACCGTTTCTGTCGCCTTATGTGTGACTGCCGTCTCTAGAGCGAAAAGTCGCGCAGTTTCTGTCGCAGCAGAAGCGTTGTGATATTCTTCTCTGGCGTATGCGACCTTTTCAAGGCCAGACGGAAACCAGACGCGAAACGTCTCCATTGTCACGTTTCCCGCCGTTGCAATGCGACGTTCCTCGGCGAGTACGTCTGTCGCATAAGTCAGGCTCGCGGATTTGCCATCCTGCAGCTGCTGCGCAGCAATCAGTTGCGTTTGCGCATCAAGTCTCTCGCGTTCCCGTATTTTGGCCAAAGTGGCGAGGCAGCGCAGGCGGTGGGTCATTGTGGTCCGCCATAGGCAGCAACCAGATTATTGAGGGCAAGAAAACTGTCGGACAGCGCTCTGACTTCCATGCGTTCCTGCTGGAGTAGAGAATCGATCTCCGGTGCGAGCCTGATGGCCCGGTCTGACTTGGCATCACTGCCCTCACGATAGGCACCAAGCTGAACGATATCCCTGATATCCTCCCACACTGCCAGGGTCGCACGTGCCTCACGCGTCAGGGCATTCTCTTCACGGGTGTTGCATCCTGACGCCGTGCGGGAAAGGGAGCGCAGCACGTTTATAGCCGGATAACGTCCTGCCTCCGCTATGCGTCGATCCATTATCACGTGCCCGTCCAGAATGCCCCGAACCGCATCTGCAACCGGCTCATTATGGTCGTCTCCTTCGACAAGGACCGAATAGATGGCGGTTATTTGTCCTGCACGCCCGTCTGGCGTTGAAAGCCCCGGACCTGCTCGCTCGAGGAGTCTGGGCAATTCGGCGAAAACGCTTGGAGGATAGCCTCGTGTTGCGGGGGGCTCACCGCCAGAGAGGCCAATTTCCCGCAAGGCGTGGCAAAAACGTGTGACGCTGTCCATCAGGAGCAGCACTGATTTCCCCTGATCGCGGAAATACTCGGCAATCGTCGTGGCGGTATAAGCAGCTTCCCGCCTCATTAATGGGGGAGAATCGGACGTGGCAACGACGACTACGGCCTTCGACAGCCCCTCTTCGCCCAGATCATCCTCAAGGAATTCCCTTACCTCACGCCCTCGTTCCCCAACGAGAGCGATTACGGCGATATCGCAAGCGCTGTTGCGCGTAAGCATTCCCATAAGCGTGGACTTGCCTACGCCGGAACCCGCAAAAAGTCCGAGCCGCTGTCCCTGGCGACATGTAGCAAACAGGTCCAATGCTGAAACACCCAGGCTCATCCGAGGGCCGAGGCGTGCGCGAGACGCTGCATCTGGCGGCGACGCCCGCAGGTTGCACGATAGGCCAGTTGGGGAAAGGGGCGCTTTCCCATCGATGGGCTTGCCCATGGGGTCGATCACGCGACCAACAAAATGATCATTGACCACAAGATTTGCGCCGGAACGTTTCTGACGTTCACCCGATGGCAGAAGCGGAAAAAGGGCGCGACAGCCGGCCCCAATGCCATCAAGAGCACCGAATGGCATCGCAATGGCCGTCTCGTCACGAAAGCCGACAATCTCGGCATCGATTTCACGTCCATCCAGGGCTGCGAGGGTGACCCGATCACCTACGCCAGTAAAGCCCGTCATACCGGTTAATGCGACGGAAAGGCCCGTAACTGCGGTGACCTTTCCTTCCAGGCATGCAACAGGAAGGTCGTGCAAAGGCGTTCTGACGGCCTGTGCAAGGGCACCAAGCTCTTGTGTGAGCCGGGAAAGTGTCAAGTCTTCATCAAGGCGTATTTGATCGATCAAAACAGACCAGAATAAATGCTGGATGAAGAAGAGCTGTCATCATCGCCGAACAAGGCGAGTATGCCTGATTTCGAGTCGTCACCACCGAACAGATCGAGCATGTCCGCAGGCTTGTCCGCTGGCTGCGGAGTGATCTGAAGAAGGGTCAGATATTGTTCAGCGTATTTCTGGATCTGGTCGGGAGTCTTGAGTTTCGAGAAGTCTACCTTTTTCGTGAGCATGCGCACTTGCTGATCGTAGCTCAGCGCACCAAACGTCGAGGGATCGTAGCCTGATACGGTTTCAACCACCTGAAGCAACTTGGTATCGGACATGATCTGGCTGAGCGAGGTGACGCTGGCCATCTTGCGCGTAAAATACAAAGCGTTCCCTACGCCGTTATCCGTGTTGGCGTCGTTCGATTCATATTGCTGTTTCTGATAGTTCGAAACGATCTGATCGATCGACACACCGTCAACCGTACTGGAGACCTTACTGTCGCTCTTGAGCACCGATTGGCTGGCCTCGGAACTCTGTGACAGATTGGGTGGTTGGAGAGCGACGCTGTACTGCACTCCGTTGACCGTTGCCTGCAGCGAGGGGATGTCATGGGTGTACTGCCCGTTGACCTGAAGCACGTTGCCGGAGCCATCGAACCCCACCGACACCACGGTGCTATTGACGGTTGAACCATAAGGATCGACGACGTAAGCACTCCAGGTGCTCGGATCGCTGCTGCTTTGCGCCCATTTAACCGACAGATACGTCCGACCGAGCGTAACATTGTTCGTATCGTCAGACGCCTGGTTCGGATTGAAAGGGGCCGTGATATAGGTCTGTCCGGTGCCGGAAAGCGCCCCGATTGTCGCGGAGGGCATTGAGAGCGAGGTACTGGAAGAGTCGACGTTCTGCAACAGCACCGACTGGGTTGGGCTGGTAGCCTGGTAGCTGTTGCCAGCCATGATCACGCCTGAACTGTCCCCGAGCGCGCCCAGCGAGATTGATATTGCCTGACTCTTTTCATTCGCGTCGTTGAGCGTAATGGGCAGTTCGACTGCCTGTCCGGCTGCACTTGAAGCAATATTTGCTCCGGTTGTCGTATTGGTGGCGGAAGCAAGCGTACCATCACTGTTAAATGTCACCTGGAACGCATTGCTCGCGACCGATGCGTTGCCCTCGGCATCAAAGGCAGAGACACTCCAGCTCAAAGGGTTCGTCTGGCTTTGTGTCCACTGAAGCGCGATCTTGTGAGCCCCGGAAACATCGTCATACGCATCGACGGCGGGCGAAACATATGTCTGGCCAGAGGCCCCCGCAGAGGGGAGCGTTGCGCTCATCGTCACAGAGCTGGTCGGCGTATAGGTTGTGCTGAGCGCCGTTGAACCGCTACCAGCGATGAACGCTGTGTCGCTAGAGCTACCCTTGTTCTGCCCCCAGACCTTGAACGCGTCGGCGAAGGCAAGCCATGTCGCGTTTTGAGACGTCTTGGCGAGAGATGTACTGGAGCTGGGGTCCTGCGTTAACAGGTCCTTGATGAGCGCTGTCGCATTGGCGTAGCTTCCCATCCCAAACGCTCCAAGTACAACCTGAAGAGAAGAATAATCTTTCAGGAGGGCATCAGCAGAGGTTATTGCAGGCGCTTTTTTCTCAAAGGCAGCAACTGCTTGCTTCGTTGCAATATCGCTCTTGGCGTAATTCGATGCGGCCAGGTCCTCGTCCTTGAGGGCTGAAAGGTAGCTGGCAACCGGTGATATGTTTGTTATGGCCATACACGTCTCCCGGGGTTCCTCCGCTCTTGCCCGATCCTAACGAGAGAAAATTACGAAGAGGTTTCCAGATGAGGCTCTCCCGCGATCATTCTCCCCGGGCGCCCTCTCCCTTCCGCCGGGGGAGGGGACGTTCCTTCTGACGCTGGATCATGCCCGATATCACTGAAGGCAAAGTGTGATACGAGTTCTGCAAGAGAGTCTGCTGTTGACACGAGGCTCTTCACTGCCTCTGCGCTTTCCTCGGCCGCGCCTGCATTCTGCATGGTCGTCTGCTCGAGGTCGCTCATTGCCACATTGAGTTCGCCGATGCTTTGGGACTGTCTCTGCGCAGATGATGCGATGACTGTGACGGCGCTGCTGATTTCCCGAACCTGATCCATCACCTTTTGTAGCGCCAGTCCGGCCTCTCGCACTTTCGTAACGCCGAGACGCACATGGGCATCCGATTGAGCGATCAGCCGTCCTATAGCCTCTGCTGCCTCCCGAGAGCGCTGTGAGAGGGCCCGGACCTCTTCGGCCACCACGGCAAAGCCGCGACCGACATCACCGGCGCGCGCGGCTTCCACGCTCGCATTCAAGGCAAGGAGGTTGGTCTGGAATGCAATCTCGTTCATGATGGTGATGATGCCACCGATTTCCTGTGAGGAAGACTCAATGGCAGTCATCGCGGCAATCGTATCGGTCCTGATGATGTCTGCATGTTCTGCCTCACGCTGGGCCACGAGAACCATCTCTTCGGTTTTGCGCGTCTCGATAGCGGTCTGCTTCACACTGCCGGCTATCTGGCCAAGCGCTGCTGACATCTCCTCCCCAGCCGCCGCCTGTTGTTCGGTACGGCTGGAAAGCTGATCGGCGCCGTGACCGATATCGGTGGCATTTGTTCCAATATGTACGGCCTCGTTGCTGATATGGTGTATCGTCTTCTGGAGCGTGACCGCAGCCTGATTGAAGTGCAGACGAAGAGCGTCCAGCCGCTCCGGGACTGCCCCATCTGCAATCCTGAGGGTCAGATCACCATTCGCCAGGGCGCTCAGGGCCTGCCCGAGAGTCTCAACTGTTGCCTGATCTTCTCGCGCACGCTGCGTCTGCTCCTCCTGTAAACGGAGACGGGCCTGGTCCATGCCATCGAGGTAAGCCGATATTGTAAGATCGATCTCAATGAGGACAGCCTTGGTCAGACTTTCGATGCGTCCAGCCATGTCATCCACACTGTGTGAAGACAGCTTTTTCAGAATGCCCCGGGGCTGATCATCGCGGATGATTTCATGCATCAGAGCAACAAGAATCCGGCCATATGCACCGATGTAAAAGCTGGGTTCTAGCCCGATACGGGCATGAGTTGTCCCTATCTTTGTGACATGTGCAACGTAATCCTCGTCAAACCGCGCCTTGGCTATACGTTGCCAGTGGGCGAGTTGCGCCTCTTTAGCACGCTCCATATGGGCGTTATCAGTAAAGAATGCACGTGAGCGCGGTGTTTCACGGATCTTCCGGTAGAGGCCGTCAAGTACTCCCGGGAGTTCCCGTTCTATGAGACTGGCCATCGAGCGCAACGAGGAGAGATCACTCTGTCCCATGCCAATGAAATCCTGCCTGCGTGCCAGATCAGAGAGTAGGGTTTCAGTCATGTTGCAGCTTCTCGCTTGTTCGTTGGTACTCAATGGTGCGGTGCGCCCCCTATTGAGCAAACCTTCAAGAGAGCGTGAAGAGAGGATTGTTTGTAATCATTGTCAATGATCTGGTCGTGCGGAGCCTTTCGGGCTGGTTTTTGGGGGCGAGGTGAGGCCTAGGTAATCGTCTCGATGGTTTTGATACGTGCCCGGGGATAGATCTCTGCCTGGGATAGCACCGGGACCGCGGGGCGTACGCGCTCAACGATTGATCGCATTGAATCGCGTACAGTCGAGGAGACGACGATGACCGGCACCTCGCCACTTGCTGAAACGGCGTTGAAGGCGTCGCGCAGTTTGATCACGAAGCGATTGAGCATGGATGGCGGCATGGCAAGTCGCCGGTCATCTCCTTGTCCGGCTATATGAGCGGCGAAGTCGTTTTCCCATTCCGGAGAGAGAGTAATCATCGGGATATAACCTGCGGGCCCCTCTAGGCCGCTGCAGATTTGTCGGGAGAGGCGGACGCGCACATGAGCGGTGAGGGCCTGGATGCCTCGCAAGCCCAGACCATTACCCTCCTGGATGCTCTCTAGAATTGTGGGCAGGTCGCGTATGGAGACCCGTTCGGCGAGAAGCGACTGCAACACACGCTGCACCGTACTCAGGGTAACCTGTGATGGAATGAGGTCTCCCACCAGCTTCTGCTGATCCCGGGGCAGTTCATCGAGCAGATTCTGGGTCGCTACGTAAGTCAGCAAATCTGGCAGATTTTGCCTCACAAGTTCGCTGAGATGTGTGACCAGAACACTCGCAGGATCGACGACCGTGCATTTGAGGGCCATGGCTCGCGGCTTGAGGGCCGGTGCAATCCACACGGCGGGAAGACCGAAAGCGGGTTCTGATGTCCTCTCACCCTCAAGATCGGGAGCGCCCCCCGATGGCGTCATGGCCATAAGGCGGCCAGGCCGGACTTCACCACTACCGATGGTGATTTCCTTCAGTTTGATAACGTAGCGATCAGACGGTAGGACGATATTGTCCTGTATGCGAATGGGCGGTGTAATGAAGCCCATCTCGGATGCGATTGTTCTCCTCAGCGCCTTGATCTGCTCGGTGAGTTGCGCGTTCTCACCATTGGTCATTGGAAGAAGCCCGAACCCGAGCTCAAGGCGAAGCAGATCCAGTTTGAGCACATCAGAAATAGGTGACGCAGAAGGGGCCGGGGGCGCTTCGCTGACGTCACTGTCATTTTCATCTGGTGTCGGAACTTTCCAGCGCCGCCATGCAGCGGTGCCGGCAAGGGCGCCAATGATGAGGAACGGAAACGCTGGCAGCCCAGGCATCAATGCGAAGCAGCCAGAGAGAATCGCGGCCATCGCCATGGGTTTCGGGTTTCCGCCGAGCTGGCGGACGAGCGTGACGTCTGCCGACCCCGCAGTTCCCCCTTTGGTAACCACGATACCGGAGGCTGTCGAAACGAGTAGGGCAGGAATCTGGGAAACCAGTCCGTCACCGACAGTCAGCGTTGTGAACGTACTTGCCGCATCGCCGATAGGCATGCCGTAGCGGAGGACACCGATAGCCAACCCCCCGACAATGTTGATTCCTGTAATGATCAGCGCTGCGATGGCATCACCGCGGACAAATTTTGCAGCACCGTCCATGGCGCCGTAAAACGAGCTTTCGTCTTCGAGCTCCCTGCGCTTGAGGCGTGCTACCCTGTCGTTGATGGCTCCTGACGACAGCTCGGCATCGATGGCCATTTGTTTGCCAGGCATGGAGTCGAGAAAGAAGCGTGCTGCAACCTCTGCGATGCGTCCCGAGCCCTTCGTGATGACCATGAAGTTCACGACGAGAAGAATGCTGAAGACGATTCCCCCGATCACGACATCACCGCCCATCAGGAACCCTCCGAATGCGGCGACAACATGCCCTGCAGCAAAGGTGCCTTCGTTGCCGTGGCTCAGGATAAGGCGTGTTGTCGCGATTTCGAGCGAGAGGCGGAGCAGTGTCGTGAGGAGAAGCAGGGTAGGGAATGAGGTGAATTCAATGGGTCTCTCCAAAAACAGGGAAACCATCAGAACAAGCACGCTCGATGTGATTGACAATGAGAGACCGAGATCGAGAATGAAAGTCGGCAGAGGGATGATCAGAATCGACAGCAGCAGCAACACGCCGAGCGCAAGGCCGACATCGGTGCCGGGGATCGCCCGTCGCCAGGAGGTCTTGTAACTGCCATCTCTGACGGATTGAGATGCCTTCGTTACTTGCCCGGTCAAGGAAGAAAAAAGTTTTGAGGCAGCGTTGCCACCCGTGCGCGATTTGCTGGAGGAAGGGGCACGGACCGGAGAGACGTTTGCGCTTTCCAAAATGTCAGCTTTCCTAGCCTAAGTCATGATGCCGACGGCATTGCTGCGCAACGGGCCCCGACCTGTCGTCCTGAAATGAATGATACGCCAATCGTTGCGGCAGGCGCTTGAATCTCGCGCCAAGAGGTATCCCGTCTCGCGTAGATGAGGCAAGATATTAAGCGTTACGCGTTCATGGATCGCTAACCTGCTTTCGAAATGACCTGAACATGATCGGTGATGGCATGACACAAGACACGGCTAGTCCGGAACCGCGAAATCTGACACATGCTTCATCGCCTGCTGAGCAGTGGTGGAAAATCCCCGGTGCACCGCCGGATGTCGGGAAGTTTGTTGAGGCATGCGAGGCCCTGCTGGGCTCAGGTGACGGGATCAGCGGATTAAAACTTGTACTCGAAACGATGGCAGTCCATCAGGACGAGTGGAAGCTCTCTATGGCGGGAGCGTCGCTCATCCTGCGTTTCACAACGCGTTACGACATCGTTGGGGTCCTGCTGCGCAATGTCATACGCCTGCAACCTGACAATGTGCCCGCCCAGGCTTTCTCCGCCCATTTGCAGATCGTGCGCGGGGACGTAAGCGGCGGCTGCGCAAGCTTTGCACAGATGATGGCAACATATCCCGGGCAGAAAGCGGAGATCGGGGAATTCATCAGCATGTCCCTGCTTGAAGTCGGGTATCCTGCTGAGGCGCTTGCGGTGCTGAAATCTCTGTTCAACGACGGAGATGAAACAGCGTCACTGCTCAATAATGCCGGTTGTGCGCTCGAGCGGCTCAATCGCTCCGTTGAAGCCCTGCCGTGGTATGAAAAGGCCCTCAGAATCAGCCCTGAACGCAAAGCTATCGCGTTCGGTTATGCCTGCACCCTGATCAAGGCGGGTCTTTTTGAGAGAGGCTGGCCACTCTATTTCGAGCGCGAATTGCAGATAACCCCACAGCAGGGCTGGGTACGCAGCATTCCCCGGCTCCGTCCTGATACCGGCCTCTCAGGGAAGCGTATCCTTGTCTTTCAGGAGCAGGGGTTGGGGGATACGATCCAGTTTATACGTCACCTATCCGCCCTTGCAGCGCGTGGTGCCGAAATCCACGTCTGTGTGCCCGCCTCTCTGGTGCGCCTTGTGCGTCAGTCCTACCCGGCTTTGACGGTGCTGGACCCTGTGAGTGCTGTTACGAACCACGCATATCATTACGCGTGCCCCGTGCCGGATCTGCCCTTTATCAGCGGGGTGCGGACGGTGCACGATATTCCAACCTGCATTCCATACATTACCGATATCCCCGCTGACCGAGAAAAAATGGCGGCCCTGCTGCCAGCGGGTAGACCGCGGATCGGTCTTGTATGGGCTGGCGAGCGGCGTCTTCGCTCAGAATACGCATTGGCTGATATGCGGCGCTCGATTTCCTTCAGCGATCTCGCCGAGGCGCTCCTCCCGGCTGAGGCGACCTTCGTCAATCTGCAATTCGGGACACCAAGGGAAGAGCTGAAGAACTGGGGCGGTCAGACAATTCATAATCCCATGAGCGAGGTACGAGACATGGCGGATACGGCGGCCATCATGCGTAATCTTGATCTGATCATCTCGGTCGATACGTCACCCGCGCATCTCGCCGGAGCGCTTGGTTGTCCCGTATGGTTGATAAGCCGTTGGGATGCGTGCTGGCGCTGGGGGGATTCCGGAACAGGGAGCCCATGGTACCCTACAATGAGAATTTTCCGTTCGAATGAGCGCTCTTTCCTTCCTGTCCTTCAAGAAGTCGGAAAAGCGCTGCGACTCTGGATCGATATGCGAGGCGTCTGATGCTTTCAGCCTGTTGGGCGCGCCAATTGCGTAGGGCTGCTTCGGTATGATGCGAGGCTGCGTCCTCTCATGCCGCTCATGCCTGAATGATGAGGGGCAGGCTGGGTGAAATGGCTGAAACCCTGGAAAGGATGAAATGCCCTCACAGCAGGCTGTGTTCCCTCACGCGCATCAGCAACGATTGTATCGCCGTAGGGAGACTGGCTTCGTGGCGCCGCCAAATCAATCGCGCCCTTACGCTGAGGCGGGTGTTTGACGTCCCCTGACGGGCCTATCCGTTCGTCATCAGGTATGGCCCAGGTTTCGAGCACCTTCCATTGATACGGGGCTCCGAGCCCCGGGGTTTGGGAATGATAGGCCGCCGCCGCACGCGGCCAACTTCCCATCTTGTCGTGCATCTGGTTAAGAAAACGCCCGGCATAGAGAGCATTCGAGGTTGGATCGAACGCCTCATCAAGTGAATGGAAAGCATCCGGATGCTGTTGCAGGTTGACCTGCAAGCACCCGACGTCGATCGACATAATACCCGCATTGCGAAATTCGGTTGCCGCCGCGACGGCGTCCTGTTTGGAATCGTAATAATGGCCAACGCCATTGGCCATTATTGTCCACGGCCAGGACGACAGTCGCCCCTGCGCGTCGGTCTTGCCGCTCTCGACCCGACTGATGGCATATAAGAAACCTTCGGGAATGCGGAGGACTTTTTCGGCCTGGCTGGAGGCTATACGGCAGCGCTCAGCTTCCATCGTCTGAGACAGGGCCGGCACGGGAGCGAGAGCAACGCTGAAACCCAACATTGCGAGAGACGCGCTGGCTGATTTCGATAGGCGTGATTTCATGAAAATCATGAGTCCGTTGCGCCTCTCAGCGAAATCCATGGCAGTCTTTCAATGGCGTCTATGTGACAGCGGGATTACGGTTCGCCGTGGTGCGGCATAGATCAATATCAAAGGTCTTCCCGTTACAGGATAAGCAGGCGTTATGACAATCATTATCGCTTTTGCAACAATGCCGGTGTGAAACTGTCTCTCTGTTGGAGAGCGTTAACCTTGTTGTGGTTGTAAGTGACGGGCCTGTGTCGTAGGGTGTCATTGCTGGCGCCTGTCGTACAAGATCACTATCGATGGTGCAGGCTTATCCATTTGACAAAGACATTTCGATACGCACTCCGCGTCACACCGGGAACTGGGCTGGACGATCATACGATGCATTGTCGTAACGGGAAAAAGACGTTTGGCTGCCTGATAAAGACGCTCCTTTTTTGTATGAGCCTGGGAATCGTGGGTTATGCGCCAGCGTCAAACGCTACCGTAGTACGCGTCAAAGATATTGTCGATTATGAGGGTGTGCGTGACAACCAGTTGGTCGGGTACGGATTGGTTGTCGGTCTGCGAGGAACGGGCGACCGGCTGACAAACACGATCTTCACTCGCGAGACCCTCATCAGCATGCTCAATCGTCTTGGAGTGAATATCCGCGATCGAGAAGTCCAGTTACAGACTCATGATGTAGCCGCAGTCATGGTAACCGCGACTTTGCCTCCCTTCTCTCACGGAGGTGGGCATATCGATGTTACGGTATCGGCAGTGGGCGACGCTCGTGACCTTGCAGGAGGCACGTTGCTGGTAACGCCGCTCCAGGCAGCAGACGGTGAGGTCTACGCTGTGGCGCAGGGCTCCCTCGTCACGAATGCTTTCTCAGTCGGAGGGACGGCGGCTTCGGCTACCCGGAATATTCCAACGACAGGGCATATCGCCAATGGCGCGGTTGTCGAGCGCGAGGTGCCGGTTTCCCTGGGCAGAAGCGGGCTGATCCATCTCTCCTTGCGAAACCCGAATTTCACGACAGCAAACAGAATCGTCAATGCCATCAACCGTTCTCTCGGATATGGCACGGCCAAAATGGATGACCCGCGCACGGTTTCAGTCAATATGGCCGGGCGCGACGCGCCCTCGCTTCTTTATCGGATCGGCGATCTTATGATCGAACCGGATACGATGGCCAAAGTCATTGTGGATGAGGCAAGTGGGACCATCGTGATGGGCGATAATGTGCGCATCAGCACGGTTGCCATTGCGCAAGGCAACCTGACGATCCAGGTGACGGAAACTCCGTTGATCGCCCAGCCTGCCCCTTTTTCCAATGGGACGACGGCGATCGTGCCTCGAACGCAGATCGATGCCAGTACAGACAGTTCTCACCGATTGGGTATTCTTCGTGAAGGTCCCACGCTCGCGAGCCTTGTTGCCGGGCTGAACGCCTTGGGAATGGGGCCGCGCGATATGATCAGTATCTTGCAGGCTATCAAGGCTGATGGCGCTCTCCAAGCAGATCTGGAGGTTCGATGACATGACGGCTTTGACGCCTGCAACACTCTCTTCTCTCTCTGCTGCGCAGAATGAGACATTGGCTAAAGCGCAGGAGGCTGCCCGAACCGCAAAAGCTGACAAGGCACGCGAAACAGCGAGATCTTTTGAGGGCCTTACGCTGGGTGAGTTGCTTCAGCCCATGTTTGACACTGCTGACATCTCAGACAACGAATTTGGTGGAGGCGCGGCTGAAAAGCAGTTCCGTTCCCTGCAAGTGCTGGAGATGGGAAAGCAGATAGCCAATAATGGCGGGATCGGTATTGCCGACAGTGTGTATCGACAAATACTCGCGATGCAGGAACAGGAAGAGACATGATCGGTATGCGCTCAGACCAAACCTCACCCGTCATAAAAGCGGCATCGCGGCTTATGGCCCTGCTGAAAGTGGAAAATGAACAGCTTCGTCAGGGGAAGCCTGAACAGATCGAGATACTGCTCGCGGATAAAACGAAATTACTGTCAAAAATGGAGCAGGCACTGACTCAATTTGAGGAAAAGGGGGGCGATAGAACAGTTTTGATGCCGACCATGGGGGACCTGATCGCGCTTGTTGCGGAGAACCAGGCTTTGCTCGAACATATGTCAGTCGTGCAAACCGAATTCCTGAAATTGATATGTGCCGCGCCCGTTGAAGAAATCACGCAGGCATACAGTCCGTCAGGTCACTACGTCACGCCGACGACAGAGAGCGCCGCCTTGACCCTTCACAGTGAAATCTGAGAGTTGAAAGACCGTATGCGCGTTGGACTGATGAGGGCGACAGGTCTGTTTGTAAGCTTGGCGTTGACCGCCTGCCAGTCTCCAGCAAAGCCGTATCTCACCATGGGTAAACGGATAGCGGATGCGGGGTTTATAGCCCATCCCGCAGATACAACCGCACGTTACGCAATGATGAATTCGCTCCCGCCTGGTGTGATGACCTATCGGCCTGCTCCTAGCGGCCCCATCTATCTCTACGCAGATCCGATCGGATGCGGCTGTGTCTACATAGGATCAGACGTGGCGTTCGTTTATCTTCTGAATTCGACCCCTGTCGTTCGAAATCAGCACTTGCCCATCAAGAATGTCCCTTCGATTGCATCGATGGCCGCTGAAAATCGACGCAATACCAGTGTCTGGGACTGGAGCGCCTGGTCCAGTCTTGCAGACCCCGGTGCTACGCAGCCCCGATATGTAACCGGGGCTGCGTGGTAGAAACGGCTCGGTTCTCTACTCGCCGAGAAACTTGCTGCCCATACGTTTGCGAGCATGATGACCTTCTGACACCGGCTTGCGGGCCTCGGTAACCACGGGCGTGACGGCCGGGCGTTGCTCGTGTCGCTCTGGTTCGGGAATGGGAGCCTTCGCTGGGGTGTGGTTGTCCGGGAGGGGAGCTTCGGTATTTTCCGGGTCGTCTTGCAGGATAGGTGCCTCTGACTGTCGAAGCATATCCAGTTTGACGTCTGACACATCATCCAGAAGCTTTCCCAGGGATTGCTCACTGGATTCCGCTTTTCGTGTCAGAACGCTGAGCTGCTCAGCCTTCGAATCTGCCTTGTCCACAAGCGTATCCAGTTCACCCCCGACGATCTTGGCTTGCTCGATCGTGCGGCTCAGCGGTCGTCCGCTGACTTGACCCGCAACACGCAGCTTTTCAACACCATCATGCGCATTTTTGATACTGGTCTCGAGCTTTTCGATAAGTTTGACGAGACTTGCTCTGTCGCTCTTCAGAGCTGACAGGGTCTTGCTGATGTGAAAGTTATAGGCGATGCCTAACAGCAGCAGAACCGAGAGTGCCGCTTCTATGAATACCTGAATTTGGGCGAACATTCTCTCTCGATCCTCCGTTATTTATCGTCAGCCTCGTTTTGCGGGATGTCAGTCCATAGTCTCGAAGTCAGTGTTGGCCTCACTCGGGTTGTGTATATGCGGGCTATCCTCGGGCACAAGCCGATGATCGATCTTCACCGCTGCTTTCCCCCCTGATTGCCCCAGATGCCCCTCGAAGAGTGTCGTCTGATTACACTGCAGCGTCACAGGGAGGGTGTTTTTCACCTTGTGGGGAAACACGAGCTGCATACCTGGCTTCATGGCGAGCAATGTCGAGAGGCTGACGGTCTGCTCCTCAAGCACAGCCAGGATTTCGGCATTGGTTTCCATAATTTCGGAAATAAGGTGGTTTTCCCAAACCGAATCACGGCCAAATCGCTCCCCCATGAACTGCTGGGAGAGCAGATCTCGCACAGGTTCGAGGGTTGCATAAGGGATGACAAGATCCATATTGCCGGTCCGGTCCTCCATATCGATATGCATCTTCGATGTCACGACAGCATTTGAAGCACGAGCGATCGCCGCAAAGCGTGAGCTTACTTCGAGCCGTTCAAAGATAAGGTCGATCTCGCATACTGGGCTGAACGCGACCGACAGTTCCCGCAGGGTCAGGTTCATGAGCTTTTCGATCAAAGTGCGCTCTATAGCGGTGTGAGGCCGCCCCTCAGTGCCTGAATGACCCTTCCCACGCGGGCCACCCATGAGAATATCGATTATGGAGTAGGCCAGCGCGGAATCGATTACGAGAAGACCGTAATTCTCCCATTGGACAGCCTTGAAGACGCAAAACAGCGAGGATGACGGCACGCTGTTGACGTAGTCGCCGAAACACATGGAGCGCGTGTATTCTGTGGTAATTTCGACATTGTCATTCGTGAAATTCCGAAGGCCCGTTGTGAGGAGGCGGACCAGTCGGTCAAGCACGATCTCGAGCATCGGCATGCGCTCGTAAGCGACAAAGCCGGCCCTGATCACACGCTCCATTCCTGTCTCGTGCCGTTCAGGCAGGTCGCTGAATGCGCCGCCAAGGAGATTGTCAATCTCCGACTGGTCGAGCATCTGGTTCAGCGTTTCGTCCGCCTGGAAAGGCTCGGAGGCACTGCCGGAAAAGGGGTCATTCTCGCTCTCGACCTTGGGGTCGGCCCAGGCATCAGGTATGGGCGGGATATGGTGTTCACTAGGCGACATCATGAAACTCTGCCTGCATCGAAAGGACCAATGTTTATCTCAACCGGTCTCACTGTATGAGGAATTCGGTAATATAAAAATTGGTGATCTTGAGGGGCGCTATCTCAATTCTAAGCCGCCTCAGGAGAGTTTCACGCAACCTGTACACCCCGTTTCCCCTTATCTCCTGAGGGCGCGTCTCGTGCAGATAGGTCTGAAATATATCCTGGATCTGGGGAATATACCGCCTCAGCGAGGCCTCATTCTGAGTTCCTGCAATCTCCACACGCGTTGTCATCTTCACATAGACGGGTCGATTTTCACCATTATCGAGGCTCGAGATGATGGATGGTACCGCCAGGATGGTGCTTTGGGCAGTAGACGGGTCAGCAGCCTCTGCTGTCTGCTTCGTTGATGAAAACCACCCCTTATGGACTGCAAGATATCCTGTGCCGGCGATTAAAGTGAGCAGGATCAGTGATGCTGCCACGAGAATGAGGCGTTTCTTTCTAGGTTGAGCCTTCATCCCAAGCCGATCGTCATCGACAACGTTGATGTCGAGATCATCGTTCAGGCGGGATTCACTCATTTATCTTTCGCTCACGTTCTTCTGGCAGTGATTGTAGTTTGATTAATGCGCCATTCATGCGCGGACGGAAGTTTCCGGGGCGCCATAGGAGGAGCATCCTCCTGCGAGGCCGCCTTGTTTCAACGGGCAGCATCAGACTGCTGCCCGGGAAAATCGTCCTTTTATATTATTTTATATTATTGCTTCATGGCAATGGTAGCCTGCAGCAGAGTGTCCGCAGTGGTGATGACCTTGGTATTGGCTGAATACGCTTCCTGAGCGACGATCAGGGCAGAGAGGTCGCTTGTGAGATTTGTGGTTGAAGACTCTGTGTAACCTACGGAGAGTGTTCCGGTCCCGTTGGCGCCAACAGTGCCGACAGCGGGGTTACCAGACGCTGCGGTAGCGGTGTACGCTTGCCCGTCTACCGCGTTCAATCCGTTGACATTGGCGAAATTGGCAAGCGCAATCTTGCCGGCAAGTTGGGATGCCCCGTTGCTGAACTGCGCCATGACCGATCCGTCGCTCTGTATCTGAACGCCCTGATATGTGCCAGCGGCTATAGCGTCGGATGTGAGAGCTGTCGTGTCCTGTCCAAGCGAGCTCGAAGTCGAGAGCAGGGGGCTCGTTGTGCTGGTCATGTTTGGCAGCTTCACCGTATAGGCCTGCCCGTTGATCGTGGCGGCAAGAGTCGTCGGGGGTGAATTTGCCGTGCCGTTCGCATTGAAGGTGATCGAACTCGTCGAGCTCAGCGCAGCGCCGGTAGAGGAGTTGATGGCCGACACGCTCCAGGTTGGCGGCGAGGCAGATGTCTGAGCCCACCGAAGCGATACGGGCGTACCCCCAACATCAACAGGCGACGTCATATAGCTCTGGTTCGAGCCAGTGGCCGTACCGATTTGAGAGCTGTCCTCAGTGAGTGTCGAAGTATTCTGATCAAGCGTCAGGCTCGAGACTGCGCTTTTGCTCGCAGTGCCCGTCGATTGTGCCATGATCGTTCCGCTGGTGCCACCAATGGTGCCCAGTGACAGGCTAATCGACTGAGAGGTATTCGTTCCGTAGGACGCTGTGATGGGGAGCGTTACAGCCGCGCCAGTGGTGGTCGAGCCAACTGCAGCTCCCGTCGAATCCGTCACGCTGGCCAGAGTGCCGTTACTGTTGAAGGTGACGTTATAGGTGTTATCCGCCTGATTGATGGCGCCCGTTCCATCTGCGTCATAAGCGCTGGCAGTCCAGACGAGGGGATTTGTGGTGCTTTGAGACCAGTTGAGCGCCACATGATGCTGTGTTGCGTTCGCGTCATAAACTGTCACGGGTGCAGTCGTGTATGTCTGGGCATCACTGGCGGTATAATTCGCCGAATTTGCAGGCATTGTGCCCACAGTAGCTGTCAGCGTGAGCTTGCTCGTCTGTGGCTGACGATAAGTGATATTGCCAACATTGATCTGCGTCACACTTGTGCCAAGCTGTCCGGACGACGGATCGACCATATATCCGTCGAGATAATAACCGCTGGTATTGACAAGATAACCTTGGTTATTTTGCGAAAATTCACCGTTTCGCGTGTAATAACTTTGATCTGAAAACTGTGTTGTGCTCGCATTGCCAGCGCCGTTCGCCTTGGAGACAACGAATAACCCATTTCCAGAAATGGCCGAGGCAAGACTGTTGCTGCTGCTGGTCGGTGTACCCTGATTATCGACATGCTGCACCGTGATAGCGGATACGGAATCCGAGACATCGGCCGAGGCCGTGCTGCCAATCATCGAGCCAGCAACGAAGTTCTGGAACGAAGTCGTATCGGCTTTGTAACCTACGGTCTGACTGTTTGCGATATTATTACTGAGATTTGTAAATGCCGTTGACTGCGCGTTTATTCCGCTGACGGCCGTCGTGAGCGCGTTAAATACTGACATCAGAGTGTCCCCGACCTTATATGCCACGAACTGCTTCGCTTGCCGCATGGGCATGGTATACGAAGAGTCCGAATGTTGAATGAACGAGACGACATAAAAATGCGCGATGCCTTGACCGGATCGAAATTTGGCTCTCACCACGCCTGCGGCAAGCAGGAGTATCCCGAAACGAGGTGAATCCCAGCTTGGCTATGGGTAGCATGTGTTGGTGGAAACGCAAGCTTTGTTACGATGTTTATCCGGATGCTAACCCACGATATCGAAACGCGGTAAAACGTTTTCCGCGGTGCGGTGACGGCAAACTGAATGTCGGATGACAAAATTGAGACAGAAGCCGCAGGCGTCGGATAAAAACGTTTCGTTAACTATTTTCACGATTAGATGAATGGCCGGCACTGATCCGGCGCAAAATAGGGGTGGTTCTGACAATCAGCACCGGTGGCGCGGCTTTGGTATAGTCCGGCTTTGTGAGTGTCTATCTGCCCTCGTCTCCAGTACTCTTCAGGCAATCTCCGGAGTAAAAAATCGATGTTTAAGTCGTGGCCTGGTGGCTGGGCAGATGCCAAAGCCAAGATGAATGCGCTTGATCGTGCGCTGGCGTTCATCGAGTTCGATGTGAGCGGCATGATCCTTGAGGCCAACCAGAATTTCTGCGATGCAATGGGTTATCGGCTTGATGAGATCGTGGGGCGGCATCATCGCCTGTTCATTGACGATACCTATGCGGCAAGTGCGGGATATGCAGGATTCTGGCGCGGGTTATCTGAGGGAAAGTCCTGTACGCAGGAATGCATAAGGCTGGCAAAGAGCGGTTCCGAGGTTTTGCTGCAGGCGAGCTATAATCCAGTCAGGGACGTTACAGGTCGGGTCTATAAAATCGTCAAGGTTGCAGCTGTAGTGACAGAGGCTGCGGCCCTCAGGGCTGATACAGCGGGCAAGCTCGACGCGATCTCCCGTGCTCAGGCTGTTATCGAATTTGCGCCCGACGGCACCATCTTGCATGCAAATCCCAATTTTCTCGCAGCTATGGGCTATTCACTGCCAGATCTTGTCGGGCGCAACCATTCGATCTTCGTCGGGTCGGATATGGCTGCCACCTCGGAATACAAGGCGTTCTGGAACAAGCTGCGCAAAGGGGAATATGTACCGCTCGAATGCAAACGTCTCGATAGTCGTGGGGAGCCGGTGTGGCTGCAGGCTTCCTATAACCCGATTTTCGATATCAAAGGCGAGGTGGTCAAGGTCGTCAAATTCGCGACGGTCATCACGGGGCGGGTGAAGGCCATTGATGACGTTGGTAAGGGCCTGGCGCGACTGGCCGATAACATCCTCGGTTTTCGTCTCAATGGCGAGATTGATCCCACATACGAAAAGCTCCGCGAAGATTTCAACAGGGCAATCTCGAAGTTGGACATGACGCTCGGCGGTGTTGCGGCCTCGGTGGGCACGGTCGCGAACGGAGCCAATGAGATCGTCGTTGCCTCCAATGATCTCGCCCGCAGGACAGAGATGCAGGCGGGTAATCTCGAGCGCACCGCCGTTACGCTCAATCAGATTACTGCGCGCGTATCAAAAGGGGCGGAAAGCGCCAAGGCAGCGGCCTGTTCAGCTTCATCAATGAGAGTCGATGCACTGGCGGCGACCCAAATCGTGGATGGAGCGATCGATGCCATGGAGCGTATGCGTGAGGCGTCGAAGGCAATCTCGCAGATCACCGGGATGATCGAACAGATTGCCTTCCAGACCAATTTGCTTGCCTTGAACGCTGCCGTCGAGGCCGCCCGCGCGGGTGAGGCGGGTCGTGGGTTCTCCGTGGTGGCTACAGAAGTGCGTGCGTTGGCAGAACGTTCTGCGAAGGCATCTCAGGAGATACGTCTCCTCATTTCAGAGAGTACGACGCACGTTGACCGTGGCGCAAAGCTGATCACGGATGCTGGATCTGCGCTGGGTGGGATTGTCGAACGTATATCCGGAATTGACGGCCTTCTGTCGGAAATCGCCTCGGGATCCGAAGACCAGGCGGAGGGGCTGGGGAAGGTCAACCAGGCTGTGGGTCAACTGGATCGTGTAACCCAGCAGAATGCCGCAATGGTCGAAGAGGCAACTGCGGCGGCCAATAGTCTCGGTGTCGAGGCGGGGCGTCTCAAGGGGCTTGTTGATGAGTTCACGTTGAGCGAGGTTGTCTAGGGTGTCGGGTCAGTTACAGCCATTTGGCTAGGTATTCAGTCCGTGTCATTTTTCACGATGCGTGGCCCGGTCTGCGCAGTAGACCTGGATTGAGTGCACCACCCTGCATCGGCTTACCTGATGCAGGGGGCGGATGCGGTTCCCCGAGGCCGAGCTCTTGCCTGGCTACAGCTTTTTTTATCCCGGATGTGCCAGCTTCTCGTGGCGCCAAATTTCCGGAGCCAGAGCCGCCGTATCGGCGGAAAGTATGTATCCTCTCGCGCTATTTACCACGTGCCGTCAGAGATGGTTGGAAACTTTTGCGAAACTATTTGTCTCTAGGTCTGTCCGTGCTGGTTTCCCCTTTTTCATCGGGGTGGCGTGTTGAAGCCCGTCGTGGGTGACTGCGGCATTCTCTTGCTGAACGGAATTGCATGAACCTCCTGGCCTCCCTTTCTATCGCCACGGGTAGCCTCAGTGTTATCGAGGCCCAGTATGCTGTGACGGCAAACAATGTCGCGAACGCAAATACCACTGGCTACGTGAAAGAGACGGCTGCGACGTTGTCTTCAGTGGCTGCGGGGTATGGTACAGGGGTCAGGCTTGGCAATACCCAGCTTGCGATCAATCAAGCGCTTCAATCATCGCTTTATCAGCAAAATGCCCAGGCCTCGTCCTACGCAGTGATGAGCAATTCGCTGGCTGCCGTCTCCTCCGTGCAAGGATCTACCTCTCAGGATTCCGGGAGTACTTCTAGCCTTTCAGACCAGCTCGGCAATTTGCAAAGTGCCCTGATTTCCCTGACGTCCACTCCTACCCAGAGCGTCTCCCAAAGTGCAGTCGTCAGCAAGGCCTCTGCCTTGGTGACAACCGTGCAGACTCTTGCCTCGACCTATGCTTCGCAGCGACAGGCGGCGGCTGATGGTGCGGTGTCCGATGTGTCCTCCATCAACTCCGACCTGACACAGATTGGTGCTCTGTCTAAGCAAATCATGAAATTCAAAAGTCTTGGGCAGGGTACCGCTGATCTGGAAAATCAGCGTTTGGGCGTGATGTCAGACCTGTCTTCCAATCTGAGCGTGTTTTTTACCACCAGTGCAAACGGCGATATGACGGTGCGTACCGCAGACGGAACGCAGTTGCCAACCAGACCCGATCAGATGGGTCTGGACGACAGCACCCAGACACTACCCAGCAGCACGTGGCCTCTCTCGACTTCGAGTGTTACACTGTCGAGCAGTTCATACTACAGTGCGCAGAACACGAACTCTTCCATCCCGGCAATTACTCTTGCTGGCCAGGATATTACAACGAGTCTGACAGGGGGGAGCCTTGGCGGCAACCTGACCCTGCGCGATAGCACTTACCCTCAGATGCAGGCGCAGCTCGATTCATTCTCCTACACGGTAATGAATCGTTTTAGCAGCGCAGGATTGCCTCTGTTCGTCACCAGCTCTGACGCCAACGCGACGAGTTCGATTCAGGGCAGTGACCTCAGTAAGCCGGTGCCTCAGGGAATTGTTGGGCTATCTGCCAGCCTGAGTGTCAACAGTACCTATACCAAGACGCCGTCGGCGCTCACCACCACCACGAATAGTGATGGGAGCACCAACACAGGTGTCACAACCACCATCAGCAATGTTCTTTCCACCACCTTTGGCTCGGATGCCGAAGACGTAAGCGGGGGTCTATCTGCGCCATCCAGCAATCTCGGTCCAGGTGGGTCAATCTCGACGGGATATGCCGGTAATCAGGGACTACTCGCGTTATCAACTGCCCTTACCTCCAATCAGGGCGCTACCATCGCTTCCATGAGCGCGGGTGTCACGTCTAGCAGCGCCGTTCTCACGCTCCTGCAGGCCAAAGTGGCAGACGTCTCGGGCGTCAACGTCAATGACGAAATGGCCAAGACCGTTGCGCTGCAAAATGCTTACACGGCGAACGCGAAGATCATTTCCACGGTGCAGACCATGTTCAATGCGCTGTTATCGGCAATCCAGTAAGCGGTCCGGAGATTGGTCATGAGCAATGCGGTAGGTCAGTACGGCGGATCGGCTCTCTCGCTCATTCTTGAGGCGAGTGTAAAGACCCTGACTGCGCAGCAGGAGACCGCAACGTGGCAGAGCAGCACCGGTATCATCGGGTCGACTTACGCTGATCTAGGGGCATCCCGTTCTGCGGCGCTCAGCCTCACTCCCAAAATCACTCAGGTGCAGGCGTGGCAATCCAATATCACCAACGCTCAGAACACCTTGTCCGTCACGGCCACCGGTCTCAATCAACTTGTTTCAATGGCGCAGACGCTTTCCACTAGTCTGCTCGGTATTTCAGGCACGGCAACATCCAGTCAGGTTGCTGCCGCCGCTTCATCGGCAATGAGTGCCCTTGGTGATCTCAAGACAGTGCTCAATACGAGCGATGGTGCAAATTACGTATTTGCAGGCACTGACAGCAACACAGCACCCATAAAAGGGAGCGCTTCCCTGTCATCAAGCAGCCTTGCTCAGCAGATTGCGACGAGCGTTCAGTCTCTCAACGCATCCAATGCGGGGTCCGTTCTTGCCAGTGCGACCTCTCTGGCGGGGTCAACCGATCAGGCGGTATCCGTATTTTCGGCAACACTTTCCGTATCTCCGGCTCAGGCTGCCGATAATCAACGCAGCGTGATGAGTGGGACCAACACCACGACGAGTTTCGGTATCGTTGCGACTCAGTCATCCATGACCTCCTCATCGAGCAATACGTCCACCGGATCGCCGATCAGGGATCTGATGCGAGACCTTATGGCAGTATCGGCAATGAACGGGATGTCGTCCAACACACCAGGATTTTCCGATCTCGCAAAGCAGATCTATACGTCGCTCGGCACGACAATTAGCCAGCTGACCGAAGAGGAAGGCGCTGTGGGCGCAACGCAAAACAGCCTGACCTCGCAATCGACAATGCTGACTGGACTTTCCACAATGCTCGAAACCCAGCTGGGCGATTCGCGAAATGCTGATATGGCGACAGTCGCAACCAATGCAGCGAATATCAAAACCAGCCTGAGTGCCTCGTATATCCTTATTTCAAACATGAAGGGCATGACACTGGCGGATTATCTCTGATGACCCATCCGGAAGGCAGCGCAGAAGCGCTTCAGTTGGCTGGTGATTATGCGTCAGCGGCGAAAGCATATGAAATCCGCCTTCAGGCCTCTCCCGATAACGCGCGCACCCTGAGCAATTACGGTGGCCTACTCAACTTGCAAAACCGGTTTTCGGATGCCCTTGCATTGTTGGGCCGTTCCGTTGCGCTTGATCCTGGTCTTCCCGACGCGTGGTCCAATATAGGGAACAGTTTTTTACATCTGAGCCAGTACGAAAATGCGATCGCCTGCTATCGCAACAGTCTGCGCCTCGAGCCTTCGCATGCTCTGGCGCTCAGTAACATGGGCGTAGCTCTTGATCATCGCGGAGATCATGCACTGGCGCGCGGTTTTCATGATGCCGCTGTCCAGATGAACCAGGAGAACGTATACAGCCGGACCAACCGCGCAGTTTCGCTGCTTCAAAGTGGCGATTATGCTGAAGGCTTTCGTGAGTATGAGCATCGCTGGACAGCGCTGCGTGCTTCTGGCGGGCAAAGTAGTGTGCCTCGCTGGAGTGGTGAGCTGGCGCCTGACAAAACTCTGATGGTTTTCACCGAAGGCGGATTTGGAGACGTCTTGCAGTTTTCCCGATTGGCTCCGCTTGCGGCGCAAAAGGTCGGACAGGTCATTCTGCGTGTGAGGCCGGAGCTCGTCTCGCTTCTGGAGCGTAGTTTCCCTGAGATCACAGTCCTGTCGGAAGACGATATCCTTCCCGAGTACGATCTCGAATGTCCGGTTCTCAGCTTGCCTCACGTACTCGGGATAACGCTAGAGACGATCCCTGTTCCTGGCAGATATCTGCGGCCTGACCCGACAAAGACTACCCTGTGGCGCGAACGGCTTCGGGCTGGGGACGCTGATGACTGGCACGATACCTTTCGTGTGGGGCTTGTATGGGCGGGCGCACCGCATCCCGAAGTTCAGGCAGCATTTCTTGCTGACCATCGCCGCTCCATGAATCTGCAGGATCTGGCACCGCTAGGGCAGGTCGCCAGACGCTTTAGAGCGCTCAGGTTCTATAGCCTGCAGATAGGAGAACGCGCAGCGCAGGCGGCAAATCCGCCTGAAGGGATGCGTCTTTCAGATCACACGAGGCACATCGCCAGTTTTGATGATACGGCTGCGCTGATTGACACGCTGGATCTCGTTATCGCCGTCGACACATCGACTGCGCATGTATCGGCTGGGCTGGGGAAGCCCACATGGCTTCTTTCACGCTATGATCAATGCTGGCGTTGGCTCTCGGGGCGACGTGATTCACCGTGGTATGAGTCGATACGCCTTTATCAGCAAAAGCAGCCCCTCAACTGGGAAGGGCCTGTTGCCATGCTCACGAACGATCTCACGGCTCTTCTTGAGACGAGGTATGCTCATACGCCTGTCTCAGCCCGATGAGATAGGCGTGTCCCAAAAGACGCGCTGACGCATGCATTCGAAAAGTTTCATATTCCCGGTCTCGTATTGTGCAACAAAGCATTGTAGGCTGTAACCATCATATATCGGCATGGGGGCATCTAGCTGCCTCTATGTTACATGCCAGATAATTCGAAGATTGCCTGATATTGAAGTCCTGTGCGCAACTGAAATGATATTTCGTTGTGATAAGAAAATATAATGTCGATGCAAGAGGCTCTCCGAAGTGCTCTTGATAGGGGTGTCCTGAAATGATGAGATCGCTTGATATTGCGAATACGGGCATGCAGGCCCAGACCACAAATGTCGAGACGATTTCCAATAATATCGCCAACATGACAACCACCGGATACAAGCGTCGTCGTGCTGAGTTTCAGGACCTGATCTATCAGGATCTGCGTCGTGCTGGGACGATGAGTTCTGATACCGGGGACCTTGTTCCTGCGGGTGCGCAGGTTGGTCTTGGTGTTCGCACGGCCGGCATATACCGCATCAACGAGCAAGGTACGCTGGAACAGACCGGAAATTCGCTGGATCTTGCCATTGAGGGGCGTGGATATTTCCGTGTAACCCTTCCGTCGGGAGAATATGCCTATACTCGTGACGGAACATTCTCGCTCTCGGAAGACGGTACGATTGTCACTGCAGACGGCTATCCCCTGTCTCCCAATATCTCCGTTCCCAACAATGCGGAGAATATCACGATCGATCAGTCTGGACAGGTACAGTACACGCTGTCTGGTCAGAGTACAGCTCAGGTGGCTGGTCAGTTGCAGCTCGCGACATTCCAGAATGAGAATGGTCTTACGGCGATGGGGCAGAACCTGTTCACCGAAACAACCTCATCTGGTACAGCCAACCTCAGTACACCGCAGAGCGAGGGATATGGTTCGGTCCGTCAGGGTTTTGTCGAGGAATCATCAGTTAATGTCGTGACCGAAATCACTGCGCTCATTACGGCGCAGCGAGCCTACGAGATGAACAGTAAAGTTATCACTGCCTCGAATGAAATGCTGCAAACCCTGACAAATCTGCGGTGATACCAATATGCGCGGGCTCACGATCGCTCTCATAGGGCTATCTTTGATAGGCCATTCCGTACCGGGATATGCAGCGACCCTGCGCAATACGTCCATCGTTTCGTCCGGGATGGTTCGTCTTTCTGACATTTTTTCTGGTCTTGAGCCCGGGCAGGATCGGGTTCTGGGTCCTGGGCCGGTACCTGGATCGAGTATTCATGTAAGCGGGCAACAACTTATTGCGATCGCTGATCAATACGGTGTCGAGTGGGAAGACCAATCCTCCTCTTCGTTCATGACGATTACCAGAGCAGGAAGAATTCTCGACGAGAATTATTTCGTTTCCCTCGTCAGAAAAAACCTGCCCGACCTGGGCGAAGGCCCCGTTTCAATAACGTTTCATGACTTTCATCCTGTGACAGTCTCTGCGGATGAGGCCGAGCCGGTTGTTCTGTCTGATGTGAAATGGGATCAGCGGAGCGGGTGGTTTTCATCCACTGTTTATCGTGCCCACCCTACAGGAGATCTGGCAACCGACTCGTTCATGCTGACGGGTGTTGTCCATGCCACCCAGCGCGTGATTGTGTACACCCACTCGATGGGGGCAGGAAGCGTTGTCAGTGCCGCAGATGTTAGGGTGGACGAGGCATATTCCGGTCATCTGCCGTCGCGTGCTGTCACCGATCCGGCTGAGGTAGAGGGGCAGACCATCAGCCGTGGTGTCGTGGCGGGCTCCGCGGTCATTGCGCAGGACCTGCAGCGCACTGTGATCATGCATAAGGGAGATCCCGTCATGATCACCTACGTAGCTCCAGGGCTCAGATTGTCGATTGCTGGAAGGGTTCTTGAGGATGCCGGTGCCAAACAGCAGGTCCGCGCATTGAATGAGTCGAGCGGGATGATTGTCAGCGGGAAAGTCACTGATGGGTCAAATGTGGAAGTGGCGTTGACGAGTCATCCAGTCCCGTCCGATCCGATCACAATGCGCCGGCTTTCGGCGTCTATGCGCAATCCTGCGCCTTGACGTTTCCTGGCGATAGGTGGCTCTGAAAACGATGACGCGTTTTTTCTCCCGTGGCTCATTGACCGTGCTGCTGTTACTGGGCGGCTGCACGTCTCTTTCTGATCTGACGGAACTCGGTCACCCACCGAGAATGACCCACACTTCTGATCCGACACAGTCGCCGGACTATCGTCCGGTGACAATGCCGATGCCACCTCTCCAACCTCCGCCAACGGAGGTCGGGAGCCTGTGGCGCTCAGGAAGCCGGGCTTTTTTCAAAGACCAGCGTGCCTCTCAGGTTGGCGATCTGATAACGATCAACGTCAACATCTCGGACAATGCGGCACTCAACGACAATACCACCGTCGCAGGAAGCGGCTCGCAGACATTCGGGATCCCGAGTTTCTTCGGAGCCCAGGGTAAGGTGCTATCAAGTAGCAGTGCGCTGGACACAAGTAGTGCGACTGCAAATACGGGCGCAGGTGTCATTCGCCGTAATGAGACTGTCACCCTTGCCCTGGCGGGGACGGTGACTCAGGTACTGCCCAATGGTAACTTCGTTGTCGTTGCCCGGCAGGAAGTCCGCATCAATGGTGAACTGCGTCAACTCATGGTTAGCGGCGTTGTTCGACCCCAGGATATAACGGAAGACAACATCGTAACACATGACCGTATTGCAGAGGCACGGATTTCGTATGGAGGTCGTGGACAGCTGACCACTGTCCAGAATGCGCGCTGGGGACAGCAGATTATGAATGGTGTCCTGCCATTCTGACCAAGCAACCTGCTTGTTGGCAGGACTTGATTTAACAGCTCCTTAATCTTGGGAAATGTGGTGTCTTTCGCGTAGCGCAGCGCCCTGCCACGCCGAAGCTCTCTTGAGCAACGCTTCGTCTTGCCCACGTTTCCTCCAGCTTTTCGCCATCACGTCCATGCGAACTGCATTAGAAAAAGTAACGATGACCAGAAAGAACGGGTAGGAGAGGCGCCAGTACTTATATGCTTACCCTCTCACGCATCCTGGGCGACATTTTCGTATTGAAAATTTCCAGCTCTCTGCATAGAGGCGGGAAATACGCGGCCTCACCATGGGAGAACGCATTAGTGAAAGCCCGCCATAGACCCTGAAAATTCTCGCGATCGAGAATGCAAGGCGGAGTGAGCGTGTTAAATCCCATCTTCTGTTAACGATTGGCTCCTACAACTCGACGTTCTCGTCGAAAACCGAGGACAGGGGCCGTTACATGATTTTGAAGCTGATCGTAGTTCTCATAGGTTTAGGCGTTGTAGAAACCATATTGGTGAAGGTTTTCTCCTTCATAGGTGATCGTCTGGTGTATCTGGGGCTGTTCGATGGCTCCTTGGAACGACTCGCATCGATCTGCGAGACGGCAGCCCTGATATGTTTTTCGTGTGCCGCCGGCTTCTTTTTCCTTCGCTTGATAAGCCGCCTCCGCGCCACGGACACTCGGGAGGGGCGTGACGCGGGGCCTGGCTGGTGATTACAGCGACCTACTTGAATCAGGTCTAGTCAGCTTAGACTCTTGTCAGTCCCTATCTGCAAAGCAAAATCTGAAACAAAGCCGCCCACCGGTTATATGAAGGGGCAACGAGAGGATTTATTAATAATTCCGATGGACCAATGGAAGGGTACGCGGAAAAAAGGCTCGTCCCTCTCATGTTCAGTGTCTTTCGGTTCAAGGCCAAGATTGCACTTGTTGCAATAACATTGACGTTGGTTACATTTATCGGTTCAGGTTTTTTAGTCAATAACCAGTTAAAATCCGGCGAGCGCTATCGCGCATTCATCAATTCAGATGACCGGGGCACAATCATGCTTGCGCGCATCAGCGACAAGCTCAATGCACTCCTTTACGCCTCTCATCTCCTGATCGATCAGGCGAACAGCCCATTCGTCGGCGAGGTTGTAACGCGGTTCCAGAAAGATATGCGAGGAACCCGTGATATCTTTGCTGAGGCCGCGAGGGTGGATCCGCGTCTCGTCTCCACGCTGGATCCACTATTGGGACGTTATGGCACTTTCGAGCAGCAGTTAAACAGTCTGCTGATTGCGCTTGATAAAGGCGACATTGCCAAAATGCGCCAGATCGCCCAGGCATCTGATCAGGATGGGGTTCACCTGGCGATCGATATCGGGGCGATCACAGGCCGCCGTATTACGCATGTTGAGAGTGCATCAAACCAGCTCGCTCATGATGTGAATGTTTCTGTCCGTAATTGCGTCATTGGCCTGGTGCTCATCCAGATTCTTATTCTTTTCGCGACCCTGCTTATGAGCCAGAAAACGATCGTATCACCGCTTCTGAGGGTGAGGGATCGTATGCTCGGTATCGCTGAAGGACGGCTGGACGAGAGCATTCCCTGTCTTGAGCGGGGAGATGAAGTTGGAGATATGGCCAAGGCGCTCAGCACGATCCAGGGGGGGTTGCAACGAGCAAAGGTTCTGGCTGCCGAGCAGGCTGCCGAGCGGGAAGCTGTTGCCAAGGAGAGGGCCGAAAACGCGGAGCGTGTTGCGAGGGAGCTCGAAGAGGAATCCCGTGCAGTCGAGGCTATCCGCAAAGGGCTATCGGCGGCTGCCGAGGGTGATCTCGTTTATCGTATTGATGTTGCGCTACCGCAGCGCCTTCAGGTCATGAAAACGGATTTCAATGATGCGTTTGAGCGTTTGAATCAGACATTCTCGGTGATCCAGCAAAGCGTTATGGCCATTGGCTCTGGCACAGGCGAAATCTCTGTCGCTTCGAACGATATGTCACGGCGCACCGAGCAGCAGGCGGCAAGTATAGAGCAGTCCTCAGCCGCGATCGAGCGCGTTGTGAGTATGCTGCGTGACTCCGCAGACAGTGCGAAGAAAGCCGCTTCAGTGACCGATGACACGCGACTGGGTGCTGAAAAGTCTGGCGCGATGGTTCATAACGCCGTGAACGCGATGAGCCAGATCGAGAGTAGCTTCGCCCAGATCAGTCAGGTGATCGGACTTATCGACGAAATTGCTTTTCAAACAAATCTCCTTGCACTGAATGCAGGGATAGAGGCCGCCCGAGCCGGGGATGCAGGACGTGGTTTTGCTGTCGTCGCGACAGAAGTGCGCACTCTGGCTCAGCGGTCGACTGAAGGCGCTCGTCGCGTGAAGGAGATGGTCTCAAGTTCGAGCGATTTTGTTTCCGATGGCGTAAGGCTGGTGCGCGAAGCCGGTGGCGCTCTAGGTATTATCCTGAGTCAGGTTGGGGAGATCGACAAGCTCGTCGCGGAAATCGCTCATTCCTCGACTGGTCAATTCTCGGCGATACAGGAGATCAACCTGGCGGTTGGAGAGATGACAAAATCTACTCAGCAAAACGCAGCCATGGTAGAAGAAAATACTGCAGCTATTTCGTCCTTGGACAAAGCCGCGAGCGTACTTCGTGATCGGGTCGCATTCTTCCGGTTGGAACAATGAGGTACGTTCTAAAGAGCATGAGCTAGAACGAACCGACCGCACGGTAGCCATTTCCATCGTGGCTACCGACTCTCTCAAATATGAAAAAATGAAGAAATTTACGAGTATTGCCTCGCGAGGTGAGTATATTGTGTAATATGTTCACATGGCGAAGTTTTGAGAATCAATGCTAGTGCCATGATATAACGTCATATATTTGTCATATAAACGGTCTGTATTCATGTCGGATATGTTTTCTGGTTCATTGATATCCTCGGAATTTACCGAGATAACCAGTACTCCGCCGCGTATCATGGCAGATATTGTGGAAACTGTTCCGGTATTGGGGGGTGATGATATCGGAGCTACGGTAAACCAGCTTTTCACAGATGACGACAATCTTTCAATGATCGCTGTTTTACATGAAGACGGGCGACCGGTCGGGATTATCGATAGACAGTTTTTCTTCGCGGTTATGTCAGGACGTTTCGGACGTTCACTCTACACCCGACGGAAGGTGGGCTTACTCCTCAGAGGGCCGACCAAAGTTGTCGAATACGATGTGGCCATAGCAGATTTCACTCGTTCACTCCTTGGTGCCGACGCACACGATCTCTATCGCGGTTTCCTCATAGTGCGAGAAGGGAGGTACCTTGGAGTTGGTTCGACCCTCTCTCTGGTTCGAGCTGCGAATCTGCAGAATGAAGCGTCTGCCATACGTTCAGCAGAAACGGCTGAAGACCTTCGTCAGGTCATCGCGGCTATCTCCACGAGTGTTGAAGCGGTCTGCAGGGCATCGTCGTCTATTCGGGAGGGAAGCCTCACATTATCTGGGCATACCCAGAGACAAACCCAGGATCTCACGATTGCCGCCGCAAGTGTGAGAGAGATGAATGATGCAGTGCAGGTAAATGCAGAAGATGTTGCTTCAGCCAGGCGGCTCGTTTCAGATATCAATGAACAAGCGGGCTCGTTCAAGGATATTGTTGGTGAGACAGTTTCGGCCATATCCGGTATTGCCCAACGCTACTTCAATATGGTCGAGAGCCTCCGACTGATAGAAGATATTAGCCTGCAAACGCGATTACTCTCGTTCAACGCTGCGGTGGAAGCCGCCCATGCTGGAGGGGAAGGGAAGGGTTTCGGCGTTGTTGCGGATGAAATCCGATCACTCGCGCATCGCTCGGCGGAAGCCGCACAGGTTATCGCTGAGCTCGTGACCCAGTCCCGGGAGACCATGAAGACAGGCGTCGCACTTACTGAGAAAGTTGCAAGTGGCATGGAAAGCATAACATGTCAGGTTGCGAGCGTGAACAATTTCATTCGTAGTATTGAAGATACAACCAAAAACCAAGCCCGTAGTATTGGCGAAATCAACAAAAACATAAAATCTATTGAGGACGTTGCTGGCAATAATATGTGTATGACCGATGATGTTAATAGAAATTGCCTCGACCTTGACCAGCAAGTCGCCTCATTGAACGAATTCCTCAAACGGTATGCTCTTTAAAGCTATTTTGAAAATCGAACGTGAAGGGTTTTCAGCGAGTCTGGTACACGATTCAAGCTCTGAATATGGACGCCAGAGCAGAGAGGCCACGTGGCCGATATCACCCGCAGGACGAAATGCTATCCGTCTGATCTGACAGATGAAGAATGGGAACGCATAGCGCCCCTGATGCCGCTTGCGAGCCGGCGCGGCCGGAAACGAGTGTCCGATTTACGTGAGACCATCAATGCACTGCGCTATCTTGCCCGCTAGGGCTGCGATGGGAGATGCTGCCAGCTCATTTTGGCCCGTGGCGGACTATCTCCTGCTGGTTCCACAGGCTGATGCGTCGTTTCCTGCGATCCATGATATTTGCCTAATGCTGGACCGTAAAGTAGCAGGACGCAAAGCTTACCCATCCGTTGGTGTCATCGACAGCCAGAGTGTCGAGGCTCCTCATGCCAGCGTCCGTAGTTATGACGCAGGCAAGAAGATCGCCGGTCGTGAGCGCCATATCGCGGTTGACACAAATGGCCGACTGCTTCTGGTCAGGCTGATGCCAGCTGATATTCCAGATAGCGCGGGAGGGCAGATGATCCTTGATGCCATCCGCAAACGATGGCCGTATGTGAAACATCTTGTCGCAGACGGAGCTTATGATCGCCTCCATTTAATGCATAAAGCCGCTTTTCTAGATTTCACGGTCGAAGTTGTTCGGCGCTAAGACATCGCAGAAGGGTTTGAAATCCAGCCGCGCCGTTAGGTCGTTGAATGGACATTTGGCTGGATAACCCACTGGCGACGCCTCGTGCGCAACTGCGAGCGCCGCATCGACGTCTCACAGACCATGATCCTCGTCGCCATGGGCACCAATCTCACCCGTCGAAACGCTCACCCGTGACTTTCCAAACAGGTTCTAAGACTTGCTGGAGGTTCACCCGACTTTCACCTAACGCATGTAACAGTCTCAATAAGCTTATCTACTAAAGGTGTTTGAGAGCGGCCAGGTCACCCAAGTTCGAGTGCAGCAGATACCTTCGCCAGAGAGGGAGCTAAAGCCTCGATGTTTGGCGCTGCTTTTTCGCTCTTCATCTCCTTTGCCAACTGTTCTGTCTCCGTCTCGTCCAACTTCCTCAAAGCGACCCGCGTCACATATTTGGCCTTTTCAAGATCGCCGGTCAGCTTGCATTTCATGATCTCCGCCTGTGTGGCGCAAGGCAGTTTTGCAGGCGGCATCCAGATGGCCTTCAGCAGGTCCAGATCTCTCCTGGCCCTATCGCACTGGGCGACATGACGTGCTTTCCAAGCGGCTATCTTCTCCTGCCTGCGCCTGTCGGCCTCGCGGCAGAGCGTGACAAGCCATTCCTTGCATGTATCCCGCCTGACGATCTGCTGAAGCAGCTCACGGTTCTCTCTCCGTAGCCGCGCATTGGCCTCCTCGCGCTCTGTCGGAACAGGCAGGCAAAGCGGTTCAGGCGGCGTGGTACGCAGGCCAAGATGCCAGAACACAATCTCCAGAAGATAGCGCAGGATCTCGGCCAGTGTTTTCGAAAGCCGTTCAATCTCCTCATCGAAATGGGACAGGCGTTTCTTCCTCGAGAGAACGAATACCTTTTCACGCAAGACATCACGCTCCCGTCGTGTTTCCTGCAGCTGTTTTCCGGTCTGCCAGAGCTGTCTGCGCGTGTTTTCGATCTGCGTGAACAGCGCTGTACCTTGTTCATCGACAGAGCGCCGTGGACCATACGCCAGAGGCGGTCTTGCATTCAATACCGTGCGACATGCCCTGGCCTCACGTTTCCACTGCCGGATGTAGTGAGCAAAGTTCGGTGGCAGTGCATCGATACGATCCAGCGAGACGATCCTCGGCTGTTTTTCCGTAGGTTGTGACGGCCCTCCTTTGGCAGCCGCTTTGGCAAATGCTTCGGGGTCACGCGTCAGTTCCTCAAAGGGCGGCAGAAGCAGGCCGCTCTGCTCTGCGTGACGTTCCATCGCAGCCCTCTCCAGAGCAGCACGCTCCAGAAGCGGTTTGACTGCTATCCTGATATCACCGCGTTTCGGTCTGGCGGCGTCATCCACCAGAAACTGTCGGAAATCCTTCATGCGCGTTTTCGTAAGGCGCGTGAAAGACCCGATCAGCACACCATCAGCCGTCTCGATGATATACGCGTCCTTGCGGGTATCCTGCCGGTCTCCGGCACGCATAACCCAGCCCTTCGTTTTCAGCAGGGCACGAAAACGATGCAGCTGATTATCCGACTGCGCCCACAGGAAAGCGATAGCCTTCTTTGCTTCCACAAGATCCAGACCCTGTCGCTCGGCCATACGACGTGATTGCGAGGTGTAGGCTGCACGTGGAAGGGGTCGTGACGCGGGTTCTGAATTGGAAGGAGCAGATGATGTGTCAGGAGATGCTGGGAATGACAGTTGCTCATTGTTGGTAACAGGTCTTTCTAAGAGTACCTCAATCGCTTCCGCTTCTGCCGTCTTTCCTTCCTGACGGAGGGCTTTGACAATGGCCCGGTCATGCCGCCCCGGCACCAGCTGATGCCCGAGACGGATTTCCTCGAGACGGGCACATTTCTCCAGACGCTGCCATGAGAAGCGCGTGCTGAGCACATGGTCGTCCTGCCATTCGGGCAGAAGCAGATGCCCATGGGTGCTGCCATCCTTCTGATGCACGACGAGCGTCATGCGTTCCCTGTCCGCCTGCAGCTCATCGCAGAGCCTGGCGGCAAAAGACGCAAGGGCCGCGTCACTCATGGGCTCGGCAGGGTTGAAGGCAATATGACGCAGACCATAGCGTATGCCCTCACGCCTTGCTTCCTTCATCCAGTCCGCAAGACACCAGTCACTGCCACACAGAACGCGTATGGCTTCGTTCCTCGCGCCCCGAAGCACATGACGTGAAACGGCCTGATGACCGCTGCTGGTCCGGATGCGGGTTTCCTGCACAATCATGCGTCCCCCTCCGGAGTTCGAGGAGGCTTAGTGCAGCGTAGTGGGCGAGGTCACTATCGGCTGGGATACTTCCGCCTCTATCCCTGTCTCTGGCTCGACCATCTTCCGAGGTCGAGACGTCCTCCTTGCCCTCGTCACATGCATGGATTTGAGCAGGACATCGACGCGGTCCTTTGTCGCTTCCAGCGCATCCAGAACATCCCCCGCCCGGACGGCATCACCACAATGCGCAGAATGAGCCAGCTGATTGAGGTTGTTGCCGATGCGCCAGAGCTCACCCCGCAGCTTGCGCAACGAGATGCCTACAGCCATCCCGTCATGACCGGTCAGGACGGCCTCTTTCAGCAGGGAGCGTACCCAAAGGGCGGTGGTCTCATGACCCAGAAGACGCGCTGCACCGGCCCACGCAGCGAGCTCGTCAGGCGAGGCACGGACCGACAGGCGCGAGGTGCGGGCAGGGCGGGACAGGCTGGAGACGGGATGCGTCACTGGCACAGGAACATGGGGCGAGGCAGGCATGGGATGCGCTTTCTATCAAGGGGGTCAACGGGGGCGACAGCCCCCTTGCCAGCTGCGTCGTGCACCCAACGGGTAGCCACGAAGCACTGCTGGCTCAGGGGAGCCAATCCATGACCTCATGATAGAACAGGACAGGAACGGATGCCGGGTAGAACAGGCGGCCTCTGACAAACTCCATGCAGAATGAGAGGAATTTTCTGCCTTCCGTCCAGCGAAACTCCGCTCTCTCCCTATCCATTGCGTCCGGTCGCGAAGGGCTCTCCTTCAGCTTGGTTCGGTTTCCTGTGACGCGGTCTCAGCGGCATCGGCGGCAGTCTTCGACTCCTCGGCGGCCTTCAGTCTCACTCCGGGTCCGAACTGCGCATCCGCCGGGATGAACACCGCCCCGCAGGCCTCCAGCGTCTCACGCATGGCCCGCAGCGTGCGGATATGGGGTGTACGGGCATTGGTCTCGAAATCGGCCACCGTGCGATGCGCCATCTCGGCCATCCTAGCGAGGTCACGCTGCGAGAGACCCAGCATGGCGCGGGCGGCACGGCATTGCGAGGCAACAAGCGTCATGGAGGTCTCCGTAGAGGTAAGGGCAGGGGGTGGAAGAAAAGAGGGAGAGGAAGAGAGACAGGCGATAGGGATAGAAAATAGGGCAGGGATATTAATGCCGATACTGCCTCATATGCGCCGCTTTCGGAAGGTACCCGGACGGTTTTCTGGAAAAAAGCCGGGGTTTTTTCGCGGTTTGACGTGCCGAGTGTGCAATAGGGAGTCCAAATACGACTTTAGGGAGTCCATATATGATTTGGAGTCCAAACACGTTGACTGTGATATAAGAATGCCGCTATCTGTGGTCTCGAGAAGGAGAACGCAGTCATGGCGCGCTATGGATATGCTCGTGTGTCGACCGATATGCAGAGTGTCGACGCCCAGCTTCCCGCCCTCGAAGCCGAGAAGCTGGACATGATTTTCGTCGAGACCGTGTCAGGTGCCGTGCCTGCCAGGGAGCGTCCCGTCCTCGCCTCGCTGCTGGACCGGCTCCAGCCTGACGACAGTCTAGTGGTAGTGCGTCTCGACAGGCTCGGGCGCGATGCAATCGATATGCTGCAGCTCGTCTCCGCGCTGGATGAGCGCAACGTCAGAGTGCGTATTCTTTCGCTGGGCATCGAGACGGGCACGGCCAATGGCCGCCTGTTTCTAACTATCCTCATGGCCATTGCGGAGTTCGAACGCGAGCTCATTCGCGAACGTACCCGGGCCGGAATTGCGGCAGCGCGGGCGGCGGGGCGTCGTATCGGACGGCCCCGTGCCCTGACATCGGCGCAGACCCGGCACGTGAGGACATTGGCGGAACAGGGACTGTCTATCCGGGATGTCGCGTCCGTCATGAATGTCGGGCGCGCCACAGTGCATCGAGCGCTAAAGGGCGAGGCTGGACCGCAGCGGGCTGGGCCATCATCCAGCGCCGCAGCCTGAGCCTGAGCCTGACGCTGGGGGTTGCTGTTGCTTCAGTGGCGAGCCCTGTGCATCAGCGCGAGACCTGCCAGACCGCAGGCGGCGACAAGCGCAATCCAGTAGCCGCTATTCCATGAGGTGGCATCAATCAGCGCGGCCGCCTGTTTCTGTACCATGGCCTGCAAATCATGCTGCATCGCGGCGTTGCCGCCGAAACCGCCAAGAAGCTGACCCGTGCTCTGGGCTGCCTCGGCTGCGAGATGATGCAGCCGTGCATGCACGACCAGAGGCAGGGCCAGCAGCAGGAGCAGCGGCAGGATGTCGAGCTGACGCGCCCGGGCAAAACCGAGCCATGGTGTCACCCAGGGCAGGAGCGTGATGGCACAGCCGAGCAGGCGCCAGAAGCCGAACGTCACAGTAATGCCTGCACCACCCGTCTGCACACCGAGCAGCTGGCTCAGCGTGTAATCGAGCCTCATGCCCAGCATGGTGTTACCCGCATCGAGCGTCCATCCCGGCAGAATGTAGAACCCAAACAGCAAGGCACCTGACATGACCATGCCGGGCAGGGTCATGCGGTCTTTCTGTTGACGCAGGTAAGGGAGCATCACGGCCCCCAGTGAGCCGCCATTGCTGCGCAGGGTCTGACCGAATGCGCTCAGCGTCTCATTGGCCAGGACATCGCGCCCCAGCACATGGATGGACGCGATGCGTCCTTCCGGTGTCAGGGTAAAGCTGACTTTCTGGTTCAGGGCCGGGGCTGCCGGTCCCTGCCAGATGCCGGAGAGGGTGAATTCATGTTGTTTCCCGTCAGAAACAAGAAGGCCTGGCTGAGCGTCGGGAATGCGGATGATGGTGCCGCGATTGGCAACGCCCGGCTGTGCATCAGTGGGTGCATGGGCTGAAGAGCTGGCGTCACGGGTATTACCAACGTTGGGCACGGAGGAGGAATGGTTCATTGGTCAGTCCTCACAGGGCGGGCTTGGCGTTGGCATGCGCGAGTTTGGCCTCGATGGCCGCATTGAGCTGCCGGATGATCTCGGCTGTGATGGCCTGTTCGGCACCGATATCCTCGGTCGTGATGCTCAGGTTGCGTACGGCGGACGGGTTTTGCGGGACGACGCTGACATCGATGCGCAGCCAGGCCTGTGTGGTGGCAGCGCGCGGGTCTGACGAGGGCGAAGGATCAATCCCGGTGCCATCCGCCTTCTCGACGACGTTGCCGCTTTTGAGCGCGTAGAGTGCGGTGGCGGCACTCCCGCCCGATAGCGGTGGCAGATGCGCCGTGTAGTGCGCGGTGAGTTCGGCCCTGAGGGCATCGTATCCCGGTGCATTAAGAGGCGGGTAGGAGACACTGCGCTCGATGCGGGTCACCACGCCGCCCATGACCGGTGGGGCGAGGGTGACATCAATCCTGTCGCTCTCGCGCTGGCAGGCCAGCGATGCCGGATAGGGCTGGCTCTCGATATCCACGCCCTTATGCGATGTCCGCAATGTCTCGGTCCGCAGGCTCGGTTCTGTCTGGCAGTACTGGCGCAGCACATTGGTGGCTTCGGGGGCGGACATGCCGAGCGAGACACCGAGTATGGAGGCTTGGCCGAGCGCATTGCTCATTCTGGAATAGGTGAGCTTCTGCGTCAGTGCGACGCCGCTATTATTCTGCGTCGCAGGAGACGCCGGGGGTTCCGTGACGTGTCCCTGGCCGAGCGCATTGGCCGCATTGACCATGTTGCGGCGGAAAGCTTCCATATCCTGGGCCTGAGCGAGCGGCGCTGAGGCCGCAGACAGCAAGAGGCAGGCGATGACGCGTTTCATGGTTTCCCCCGGAGTGATGTGACGCAGGCCATCACAGGGTCAGGACAGGTGTCAGTCTGAGCCGCCCCTGAAGTCACGGCAGGGCAATAATGGGGTTAGGGGTGAGCGGGAGCCCGACCATGCGAAACCCTTGCCCTGACTGACTTTTCGGCGGCTCGACCTTGTCCTGGCCGGTTGTGATGACCGGTTCACAATCCGTCGGTTTCGGGACGGCACGGCATCGGGTCGGGAGTCCTGTCTCCAAACCGTGTTCCGAAACAGCCGAGGGGGTTTTCATGACACGGTATGGCTATGCACGCATCTCGACCGATGATCAGACGCATGATCCGCAGCTTCTGGCACTCGAGCGCGAAGGGGTGAGGGAGATCGTGCTCGACACGGTTTCCGGCGGGGTTCCGGCTGCGTCACGACCGGGTCTGTCAGGGCTGCTGGCGAAGCTGCAGCCGGGCGACAGTCTCGTTGCAGCACGTCTCGACCGGCTGGGGCGGACCATGCTCGACGTCATGGGGCTGGTGGGCAGTCTTGTGGAACGTCAGATACGCGTGAGGCTACTCGATGTCGGGATCGAAACCGGTACAGCAAACGGGCAGCTCTTTCTGACCATCCTTGCCGGGTTCGCCGAGTTCGAGCGCGAGATCATCCGCGAGCGAACGCGGGCCGGGCTGGAGGCAGCGCGGCGTAGCGGATCGCGGCTGGGACGGCCTGCGCGGCTGACCGAAAGGCAGCGCAGGCATGTGGTTGAACTGCAGGAGGCAGGAAAATCTTTGCACGAAATTGCGCAGATCATGGCCGTCTCGAAAACCACGATCTGGCGCGCGGTTTCCTGCGAGGCAGAGCGTTCCGGAAACGGAGATTCCGGGACGGTTGACCGGCCCGCCCGGTCGGTCCGATTGACACCGACACGATAATGACCGGTTCCGGGACAGAGAAACGTGGTGAGGGGCTCATAGTTGTGTGTAGTAGGCCATTTGATGGACAGCTAATAGAGGTCCGGTTGGGGGCGGCTATGAAATATTCTTCTCTGCTCGTTCGATTGCGTATGAAGGCCGCTGCGCTCCCTTTGCTGCGTACGATCGGCATGGAAGCGCGACCCGAAATGAAAACCATAGCCGGTATGCATCGACCCGCGACTAGAGATCACGAACACGCCTATATTTCTCCGCCTACACCCTTGAACTTGTCGATGAACGCAGAGATGCGTTGGAACACATCTCTTTTCTTAGTTAGGTATTTTGGATTAAGCGGGCTCATTTTGGGAAGGATCGAGTTCAACTCTGTGCCGTTTTCGCTCGCATATTCGCGCTTGATCGACGTTGCGATGTAGCGCTTGGCGGCCTCCGCATTCAGGTTTCCATCGGTTATCAGCTCTTCCGCTTCCCGGCTTTGTTCGGCCTGAGCGAAGGCAAAAAAAGCCTCAATCACCCCGGCCTTATCCTCTAATTTGTCAAGGTTTGTTTGATTAATAAAATCGACGATGAGGCTTTCTTTGGCGCGGTTACCAATACTAGCGCGAATGACACGACGAGCTTCGTTAACAAGTTCTGACTTGCTTTTCGTTTTTTTATTGCACTCGAAAATCAGCTCAAGAATATAATCCAGATTTATTTCTTGGGATTTCAAGAGGTCGACCTCAAAGACGACATCATCCCAGTCGATCGTTGACTCAACCTGCTCGGTGCCAGCCTTTTCACGGCGAAGCCAATCCCGAATGTCATTGTAGGTCGAACGATAGTCCTGAACCTTTCGGTCAGCAGGCATCTCGATGCTTTTGAGCTCGTCAACGTCATCATCGCTCAAATGATGCCGTTCCTTGAACGCTCCCATCGCTGCGGCGTCATGCTCGTCGATCTCCTGAAGCTCTTTTAGACTAGAGAATTCATCATAATTCTGAAGGATATTCTCAACACGGAGATACTCGCCGAACAGTTTCGCAAAGGCCTTCTTGTCCGCTTCTCTGTCGATGGCGGCGGGATTAGGGAAACGCTCTTCCAACTCACGGACGACATCGATAAAGCCGCGCCGCGCCTCGCCTGTCGTCTGGTCCGTGAAACCTTCCATGTATTCTGAGTAGCTCTTCTCCAGAACGACGTTCTTGGTACTGGCGTTGCCAAAGAGTGTAATCGCCTTGACGGTCGCCTCTTCCAGGTCGCGGAAGGTAACGATGTTGCCGAAGGATTTGGTCGCATCATAAATACGGTTGGTGCGGGAGTAGGCTTGTATAAGGCCATGAAAACGCAGATTTTTATCTACGAACAGCGTATTCAGGGTTGGGGCGTCGAAGCCGGTTAGGAACATGCCAACCACAATGAGCAGGTCAACCTCCTTGGACTTCACCCGTTTCGCCAGGTCCCGGTAATAATTTTGGAAACCCTTGCTATCAACGCTGAAATTTGTTCGGAAACAGGTATTGTAGTCCGCGATCGCGGCATTCAGGAATTCCTTGGCGCTGCTGTTTAGCGCTGAAACCTCAAAACTCTCATCAGGAATGTCGCCAACCGCATCCTGTTCTTCGTTGGCAGCGAATGAAAAGATGGTCGCGATCTTCAACGGTTTATCGCTACCGTTCTGCAGCGCATTCAACTTTTCATAATAGAGCTTGGCTGCATCAACGCTGCTCACCGCGAACATGGCGTTAAAGCCCTTATTGTCTCCATAGAGACGATGCGTCTTGCGGCGGAAGTTATCGAGAATATACTGGGAAATTTCGGCAATTCGTTTGGGATGCTGAAGAGCATGCCGGTTTTCGGCGGCGGTCAGCTTCTTTTCGTCCTGTTCGGTTTCGATCGCTTTGAACTGTGGGCGCACATCATTGTAGTCGACTTTGAACTTCAGCACCTTTTCATCGCGGATCGCGTCGGTGATCACGTAGGAATGAAGCTCGCTTCCGAATACGCTGGCCGTCGTCTCCGCACCCGAGGCATTTTCCGGAAAGATCGGCGTGCCGGTGAAGCCGAATTGACAGAACCGTTTGAACTTCCGCTTGAGGTTCTTCTGTGCCTCACCAAACTGGCTGCGATGGCACTCGTCGAAAATGAAGACGATACGCTGGGTATAGACCGGCAGGTCGCCCTCGCTCTTCATCAGATTGTTGAGCTTCTGAATGGTCGTGACGATAATCTTGTTATCGTCCTTGGAGAGGTTTCGTTTCAACCCGGCTGTACTGTCCGATCCGTTGACGCTGTCCGGCGAGAAACGCTGATATTCCTTCATCGTCTGGTAATCGAGGTCCTTTCGGTCGACCACGAAAAAGACCTTGTCGATGAAGGCGAGCTGCGTGGCAAGGCGGGCCGCCTTGAAGCTGGTCAGCGTTTTGCCTGAGCCTGTCGTGTGCCAGATATATCCGCCGCTTTCCGGCTGACTAAGCGCCCTGCCTTCGAACGAGCTTTTAATCTTTCGTAAGATTCGTTCAGTCGCCGCGATCTGATAGGGACGCATCACCAGCAACGTGTCACTGACGTCGAAAACGGAATAGGTCAGCAACACGTTCAACAACGCGCGCTTCTCGAAAAAAGTCGCCGCGAAATCCTTCAGGTCCCGGATCGGGCTGTTATCGGCCTGAGCCCAATTCATCGTGAAGTCAAAGCTGTTCTTGTCGCGCTTGGTCGTGTTGGCGAAGTAGCGCGTATCCGTGCCATTCGAGATTACGAAAATCTGAAGATACTTGAAGAGCGAATTGTCCGAGTTGAAGCTCTCCTTGCTGTAGCGGTGGATCTGGTTGAACGCTTCCCGAATGGCGACGCCGCGCTTTTTCAGCTCAACTTGTACCAGCGGCAGCCCGTTCACCAGAATGGTCACATCGTAGCGGTTCGCATGAGTGCCCGTCTGCTCGAACTGCCTGATGACCTGAACCTTGTTGCGACAAATATTGGCCTTGTCGACCAGATAGATGTTCTGGATACGACCATCATCAAAGACGAAGTCAAAAATATAGTCGTCGTGGATCTTGCGGGTCTTGTCAGTGCCACTGTCGCTCGGTCGATCCAGATAGGTCTCAACGAAGCGCGCCCATTCCTTATCTGTAAATTGGACCTCGTTGAGAGCTTGCAGCTGAACGCGAACATTCGCCAGCATGGCATTGGTTGATTTCAGGTCGGGCAGATACTCATAGCCTTGATCGTGCAGGTCCTGAACAAACTCGCGCTCCAGGTCGGCCTCAGACTGGTAGCTGTCAGCCGCCTCCCAGGCCCGCACATATTTATCGAGAACGATAAAGCGATTGGTCTCGGCGATCGGCGTCGTCTGCTCAGGCATTTGTGGCCTCCTCCTGCCAATAGCTGTAATTGTTGCGCAGATGATCCAGCAGGAGCTTCACCATCTGCTTTTCTTGCGGTATGGGCTCGGCGATGGCCTCGCTGGAGAGCGTACTATGGCTTGTAAATTGGATGATACGGTTCAGGTAAAGCTGCTGGTCGCCCGGAAGCAGCTCTGACCATCGCGGATAGCCCAGAAAATTCGCTGTCTTTTCATAGAGATTGCGCAGCAGAGTGAAGTGATAGCGCTCGATGTTGTCCGCCGCGATTGCCTGCTCCAATGTCTGCTTGAGGTAAAGATGGTAGGAGAAGCTATGGTTGGAATCGCCATTCTTTGCCTCCAGCTCAAAGCTTCCATCTTCCAGCCGTTTCAGCATGTAGCAGGTTTTGTTTTTCAGCTCATTAAACAACACATTGAAGAAAAGTGGACTGTGTGTCGTGATGATGAATTTCAGGCCGTTCACCGTGTCGCTTCTCTTGATCAGGTCCGCGACGTCGACAGCGAGCTGGATGAGGTGATTCTCATCAAGTGAGCTGACCGGGTCATCAATGAAGATATATTCGAGATCATTGAACTGATCCGTCTCGCGCTCTTCTACTTCGGCAACATTTCGGGTGCTGATGACCTGATCCAGCAAGCAGTAAAAGACACTCCAAATGAAGTTGCTTTCTTCGCCCTTCGATATTTTGAGATGCTCAGGGTTGGTCTCCGGATCTTGCCCCAAGGTGAAGACCACTTCGGAAAATGCCGGAACGGTAATCTCTTTATCGTCCTTATTTTTTATTTTGTATTCTTCATTGAAGATCGGCGTCAGGTTCGGCTGGGTATAACGCTGAAAGACGGTGATGACATTTCGGTCCAGTCCAAGATCTTCGAAGGCGGATTTGGTGAACGCGTTCGGCTGAATTTTGAGCTTGCGCTCCATGTCCCCTTCAAGATCGTTGTCCCAGTAGAACAGATCTTCGGTGAAGGCGTTGTAGTAGAGCACCTTGGGGCGGTGTTCGTCATCCCGGTCCTTGGTCTTCGGGTCGATCAGCTCCCTGAATTCGCGTGACAGCCGAGTCTTGCCTGATGCGTTGAACGCATAGATAAGCTGCACCTTAGGAACAGGTTTTTGTTCCTCTACCTCTTTGGGCTCAATCGGCTTAGTCTCTTTGGTAACCGTTTTGCGGGTGACCTGAGGTGTGCGCAGTCTGTTTGCAATCTCTTCGAGCGTCTGTCCCATTTACGCAGGCTCCGCGTCCGGCTTGCGAAAGCTCAGCAGCTGGTCGCGATAATAAGCATATTGCTTTTCGCGCAACTCGATTTCGCGAGGTAGGCCTTCGCTGATTGAAGTCGTCAGCGTGTCGAACTTGTCGAGGATGGCAACAATGTTGGCTTGTTCAGTCAGGCTCGGGATAGGTATGCCATATTGCTCCACTTCTTTGACGCGAACGTGCGGTACACCGGCACCTTTCTTCATATCATGAAGCTGCCTCTGCTTGTTCTGGAGTAGATAAAAAACAAACTTGGGCAAAAGCAGATTCGATGCAGGATGAACACTAAAGGCGTCTGTTAAAAATATTGGCTGGTTCCAATAACTGACATATCCAGCGTAAGCGCCTGATCGAGCAACGACTACGGTTTCGCCATCACGATTATGCTGACCGTGGGAGTAGGTCGAGATCGGGCCATTCGCAACGACAGGGATTTTACCCTTCTTCGTTTGCTTCTTTGTGATCGCCGTTCCCCTGCGAAACTTGGCGACATCCCCCAGCGTCTTCCACTCCACCTCATCCTCATCAAAAGTCAGAAGTTGGTCGCGGTAGTGGTTGTATTGCTTTTTGCGCTGGGTAAGCTCGGCGGTAAGCTCGGCGGTAAGCTCGGTGAAGCTGTCGAGTATCCGAACAATTTCCCCCTGAATCGCCATAGACCTTTCTGGATCGCCCGGACATGGGATAGGAATTAGAATTTTGGCGAGGCCGTCAGCGTTGACTCGCCTGACCTTTGTTCCTGTAATATAGGGTATCTTTTGCTTCTGAAACTGCTCGCTTTGAAAAAAGTAAGACACGAATTTTGGATTCAGTTTGTGTGAATAGAAGCATGCATCGCTGCTAATTGCGATTTTCTCGTCACCCAACCAGGCAACTGCCTTGCAAACGTCCTCATCGTTTTCACTGGTTGTTGCGATAACTACGTCTCCCGGCGATGCCATGCGGGCTTTTTGGGCAAACTCATTTGAGACGAAACTCTTTGTTGTGTGAGTATATGTCCCGTAATGCATATAAATTTGGCCATAGTGAATGCAGCCCACTCCGGATTCGACGAAGTCTTTCTTTTGAAGCCCGCCCCCGCGCGTGAAAGTTCCCACACGCTCATCGCCCATGGGAATCCAATCTACCTCAGCTCCATCCAGCAGCTTCTTCAGAAAGTTCGCCGCGCTCATGCGTCAATCTCCGCAATAATGGCATCGATGTTGGCGCGCAGCTGATCGATCTTCTCAACCGTGGTTCTGATCTCCTTATTCAACTCGCCAATACTAACAATCTCGCGCGTGTCGCGAGGCTCGATATAGGAGCTGACCGAGAGGTTATAGCCGCGCTCTACGATGGTCTCATATGGCACCGAGGCGGCGACATGATCGACGTCTTCCTTGCGGCCAAAAATCTCCATCACCCGTGCGATGTGTTTGTCCGTCATCAGATTGGTGTTGGTGGCCTTCTTGAAGAATTCCTCCCCGCTGGCGTCGATGAATTGGATGGCCGTGTTGGTCTTGTTCTTGGCGAGGACCAGGATCGTCACCGCTATGGTCGTGCCGTAGAACAGGTTGGAGGCGAGCGCGATCACCGTCTCGACATAATTGTTATCGACGAGATATTGTCGGATCTTCTTCTCTGCCCCGTCGCGATAGAAGATTCCCGGGAAGCATACGATCGCCGCGCGGCCCTTGGCCGAGAGATAGCTGAGCGCATGGAGCACAAAGGCGAAATCGGCTTTTGACTTGGGCGCCAGCACGCCTGCCGGAGCAAAGCGGTCATCATTGATCAGAGTCGGATCATCCGAGCCGACCCACTTCACTGAATAGGGCGGGTTGGAAACGATGGCATCAAAGGGTTTGTCATCCTGAAAATGCGGCTGGGTTAGCGTATCGCCACGCTGTATATTGAACTTGTCATAATTAATGTTGTGCAGGAACATGTTCATGCGGGCGAGGTTATAGGTCGTGTGGTTGATCTCCTGCCCGAAGAAACCCTCTTCAATGATGTGTTCATCGAACTGCTTCTTGGCTTGCAGCAGCAACGAGCCGGAGCCGCAGGCCGGATCGTAGATCTTGTTGACCTTTTTCTGCCCGTGCATGGCAAGCTGCGCGATGAGCTTCGAGACATGCTGCGGGGTGAAGAACTCTCCGCCAGACTTGCCCGCATTGGCGGCATAATTCGAGATCAGGAATTCATAGGCGTCGCCGAACAGATCAATCTGACTGTTGTGGAAGTCCCCGAAATTTAATTCTGCAACGCGCTTAAGCACCTTAGCCAATCGGCTATTCTTTTCCGTGACGGTATTGCCGAGGCGCGTGCTGGTCGTGTCGAAATCGGCGAACAGGCCCTTGATGTCTTGCTCAGACGGATAGCCATTGGCTGAGGCTTCAATAGCCGTAAAGACCTGTGCCAGATCGGTGTTCAGGCTGTCATTGGTGTTGGCGTTGTCCGCTACATTGGCGAATAACTGGCTAGGGTAGATGAAATAGCCCTTGGTCTTGATAGCGTCGTCCCTAATGTCATCAGTGATGACATCATCGGATAAAGCCGCATAGTCGATGCTCTCGTCATCCGCCTCGATATATGAGGCGAAATTTTCGCTGATGAACCGATAGAAGAGCGTGCCAAGGACATACTGTTTGAAGTCCCAGCCATCGACCGAGCCACGCACATCGTTCGCGATGTCCCAGATTTTCCGTTGTAGCACTGCGCGTTGTTCCTGGCCGGTCATCTCTCTTTATCCCTCTTTGGACCGGCTTTACGCTTGATCCAGTCCTTAATATCCACGCGCTGAAACCGCAGCGCGCCGCCAACTCGGAAGCTGATCAGCTCATTGTCGGCCGCAGCCAGACAGGTAGCTGGCGCACAAAACAAGTTTACCCTACATCCGGACGGCCGGGCAATTGGCCGTTGTCAGCAGTGTTCGTCCCAGATCCGGCCCGGTCCGCGCACTGCCTTCGAATAGCAATAAAGATTTGCGCTGGTCATGTTCGCTTTGCGGAAAGCGATCTGGGCAGCGGTACGCCCGATATAAAGCGGAAGCGGACGTCCTGAAATGTCTAGGCTTCTCTGCGTTCACCTGTCGGTAATCGCTAGATCAAGCGTCTCGTAACTGATTGCCTCGACAACACGCTTGAGATTAGGGACGTCAATTGCGGAGGTGTAGTTCATGGTCCCCTGGCTGCGATGCGTCGCTTCATGCCCCAGGAGACGATCAATCCAGATTTCGCGTAGTTCATGCCCGGTATTACGCAGCTTGGTCGAGACTGTGTGCCGGAAGCTGTGGAAACAGACTTCCCTGGGGAGACCGGCTCTGCTTCGCAGACGCGCAAAGGCCTGAGAGAAGCTCGCTGAGCGGTCGCCCGTTTTTGTGACGACCAGATCCGGGAACAGCCAGACCTGATCGGGCTTCATGAAAGACAGAATACCCTTTGCAATCAGCTCAGGGTGGATTGGTACAATGCGTGTGCCAGCTTGTGTCTTTGGGGACCACCCGCTCTCGCTGTGCGGGCGGACCTGGAAACAGGCGATACCTTCCATCATCTCGATATCGGCGCATCGCAGGTTGCAGATCTCACCCAGTCTCATACCTGTATAGGCAGCAATATTGATGATTGCGGCTGCCGTGCGTGCAGAGGGCATGCGGCTCGGCCATGGTGTCGCGCTGAGCTGCGCCAGCTCAGCGTCGCTGAAGCAGCGTCGTTCGACCTTCTTCGTGACATGGTAGTCCCAGCCTGCCCAGATATTGCGTGACACCAGATCACGCTGCAACAGGAGCGCCCAAAGAGCGGAGAGACGAGAGAAGTGGTTCTTGACCGTCTTGGCGCTGATGGTCTCGAGCTTCTCGGTTTCAGCGCGAGCGACCTCGTCACGGATCGAGCGGCCGTTGCGTTCCTTGCCATGGGTGGAGGGAAGGCGGAAGAGGAGATCACGGAACTCGCCTGCCGTCTCGCCGGTAATCCGTTCGACCTCCATGTCGCCGAAGGCATCGATGAACAGGTTAAGCGCTTTGCGCGTGCCGCGTTTCGTATCCTCTGAGCGATTGGTATCTGGATAGATAAAACGCTCCGCAGCCATGCTTACTGTAAGAAGCTTCGAGCGGGAACCAGAGCTTGCAAGCTTTTTCCTCGGCATGGATAGTTTGCGTGGGTCTGGTTCAGCAGTCAGCGGCACTGGGGCGATAGGTTCGCTCTTCGTGGCGGTTCCAATGTCGACGACGATGCTTTTCAGGAGATTGACCTGAGCGGCCAGATTAGCGGCCTCCGCACGCGCTTCAGGCAGATCCTTCTTCACGATTTTCCGCATCGTTTCGAGCCGCTCTGTATCCTTGGCAAGATAGGGGCCGATGATGGAGAGAAAACGCGTCACGAGGTTGTTGAACTCGAGGAAACGTACCTGAACCTCTGTCATTTCCCTCTCATGCTTGAGTTCGAGCAGGCGCATTTCGATGGCATGGGCAGACTCGGTATCGCGAACGAAGCTCTCATAAAAAGTGATGATCTCGTCTGGTGTGGGCGGTCGGGCTTTCGAGTCACTCATGGCGCGCACCTTATCGAAGAACTGTCCGGTCCGGTCATATAGCTGTGCCGCCCGTCTGCGAGCCTCGAGTTTAGCCGAAGTATCAAGCGAAAGGGAGATCTCGGACCGCCTCAGGAGAGGCTGGATATCCTTCGGCACGGCCCTGCGAAAATGGTAGCGGGACCCTATCAGACGCAGCATCAAAATTTCCCATTCTGGGAAGAAATCCGGAAAAACCCCGGTTTGACGCGTTGAGAGCCAAAAAAACCATTAATTTCAATGAGATAGTGGTGCGAACTATGGGACTCGAACCCATACGCCCTTACGGACTCGAGATTTTAAGTCTCGTGCGTCTACCATTCCGCCAAGTTCGCACAGCACGGCTCAGGCTCTAGCACGTGGGGGAGGGGGTGAAAATCCCTTGCGGGCTGCTTGGCCATTATCCCAGCGCCATCAGCGCTGCACCATGCTGCCTGAGCCAGGCTTGTGCCGGCTTGCGGTGTTCATGAAACCGCTCCACCAAAGTCCAGAAAGCCAGGCTATGGTCGAAATGCGTCAGATGGGCGAGTTCGTGCACCATCACGTAACGGCGAACAGATTCGGGCATCATAATGAGGCGCCAGTTCAGCATAATCCGTCCGGTTCGTGTGCAACTCCCCCAGCGCGTGCGGGCATTGCTGCAAGCGAAACGCGAGATCTGGCACGACATTCGTTCTGCCTCATGAGCGAGTTCGGCAGGGAGCATCAACCCGGCCCGATGCCTGAGGAAAACCAGAACACGTTGCTCGAAGCGCTCAATGGGACCGTTGATCCGTAGGCTACCCTTTTCCATAACGGCGCTCTGTCTTTGCTCCGGCGCATGAATCAGGGTGACCGGGTAATCATCAAGCAGGATGGTGCTTCCCGGAACAAGGGCGGTCACAGCTGGCAGGGCATTGAGTCGTTCGCGCACCCAGCTGTCATGAGTGAGCAGAAAGCGTCGCGCATGGGACAGCGGTAAATGGCGGGGGCATGTCACCACGACCTGGCGGTTGGCTCCGTCGATGCGAAGCGAAATGCGCTTGGCACGCGCAGAGTGTCGCCACGTCACCGGGTAGGCGGGTTCTGTCACCAGCGTCGTTTGGTTGAAGGCCGCTTGCGCCGTTTTTTCGCCACGCCGGGGGGAATTTCCGCCGGCCACTCAACGATATGGTCTTCCAGCATCCCGGCTTCGCGCTCGCTAATCATGCGGCCTTTTCCCGAGATTCCCGCTTCGTGCACAGAGTCAGCCGAGCCCGTGCGCAAATGGTGCCAGGCGGGGAGGTCCTGTCCGTCACGGATCAGCACATAGGCGCAGCTTGGCGGCAGCCAGTCGATATCGGCGAGAATTTCCGGTGTAAGCGAGACACAGTCAGGCACCTTGCGAAACCGCGTGGGATATTGCGAGCACTGGCAGGTTTCCAGATCGAGCAGACGACACGCGACATTTGTAAAATGGATCGCGTCGGTCTCTTCGTCGCGCAGCTTGTGCAGGCAGCATTTGCCGCAGCCATCACACAACGATTCCCACTGCGCCTTTGTCATCTCAGACAAGGGGATCACCTGCCAGAAAGGATGCTCGGGATCAGACATGAGTGAACCTGCCGAGAATGAGGCAAGAGGTCAGGGTGGCAAGGGAAATCAGGCCAGAGAGCAGGATAGGGCCTCTTAGCAAGGGAAACCAGAGCAGACGCAAGCGCGCGCGCGGGCCAGCGCCAAGGCCGGAGGCAGCCCGCGTCAGTCCTGCCACCTTTCCTGCCAGGCGCTGGCATATGGGCAGGATGCAAAATGGCGCAGTCAGAAAGCCGCTCAGAAACCATCCCGAATAGTGGGGCCAGTGTGAAGCTTCGCTTCCAAGCCAGAGTGCCGCTATGGCTGCGGCGTAGGCGCTATGGGTAAAAATTGTGTTCAGATGGAAAAATCCGGTGAGACGGGACGCTCCTCTGGACAGGACAGCCAGCAGGATCAAACAGGTGGCCCATCCGGCAACAAGGGCGAGAGCGGCGAGACTCATGGCGCTGCGGTCAGCCAGGTCTGAAAGCGTTTCTGAAGCGCATAATAATTGATGGCCCAGAAACTGTCGCTCACGGACAAAGCGCGAATGTCGCGTCCATCCTGCGGGGCATCCTGCGTGTCGTCATGCAGCGGGGTCTGGTCGCGCAGCATCCTGATCACAGCCTCTGCCTGCTCGGGAGGTACGTTGCGCGGTATGGCCCACGACACTTTCTGGCGAAGGGACTGACGCCATTGCGCGGCGAAGGTGGCTTTCTCTCCCAGATCGGCCAAGCGGTCATGGGGGGTTGAAAGCATCAGGGCAGCGCCGCTGCTCATGATGCGGGTCGCCTCTGCGGGTGTGCGCCACCAGACAAGATAGGGGCGCAATTGATCGAGCTTGCGAAATGCGCGATCTGTCCCTGCGGGAGAGGCCAGAACGGTATAGACGTCGCCGGGTGCAACACCATCAGCCATCAGAGCTATCTCAAGCGTGCCTCTGGGGTCGAGACGCAGGGCACGTTTGCCCGGATGGCGGGCAATATCCCAGAAATCGGCCCAGTTTGGCGCGTCGTCACCAAGTCTGCCTCGGTCCCACGCCAGGACGATACTCTCCTCCCCGGCGGCAATGCCGCAGGGTGAGCCCGGTGTGCTGCGTGACCGATCGCTGATGGGGAGCGCTGGAAGCGTCTGCACTATACCGTCACGACAGGCGGCATACAGGGTGGTGTTGTCGATCATGGCTGCAAGCCATACCGGCTTGTGTGCCAGAGCAGCGTCACGCAGCGTCGTTAGGCTGCCATCCCATTCCTTGAGCGGATAGGGCTGGTCGGGCATCAGCAGGGAATGGGCATCAAGACTGCCTGACAGCACGGCCAGACCGAGTTGTGACGTGGCTGCGTGGGAGAGCTTTCTGGTCTTGGCATGATGGGCAGCATGATGGACATGGTGCCCTGCTGCGGCAGCCTGAAGGGGAAAAGCGGTCGACAGTACGGGCAGGCACAGCGTCACGAGCAGCATCCACGCGGCCTTGTTCAAGGCAGCATGGGACCGGCGGTCAGGTCTGGAAGGGGAGAGTGACGCGTGCAGGAAACAGCCTTCCTGTTGAGGGAAATTGATCGGAACGCCTCTTATAGATCGTCTTTCATGGGAAAGGCCACAGCCTGACTGGCCTGCCATGCGAGTTGTAGTGTTGCGCCGGGGGTCATCTGCCGCGTCGACTGGATGAGCGGACGCCGCATTTCGATTTCTACCCCGTCAGAAAGGCGTAGCCGCAAGCGCATCTGTTCGCCGGTATGCAGTACCGATTGGAGCGTTGCAACAAGAGGGGCGGGGCCTTCTTCATCCCCGCCGGATGCGGCGAAAAGAGGCGTCATACGATCAGGGCGGATGCACAGCACGCAAAGGCTGTCATCTTGCAGATCGGCATCGGCCAGAGCTTCCACCACGCCGCCACAGGCAAGATGAATCGTGGCGATATCGTCCTCAATCGACAGAACGCGACCTGTCAGCAGATTGGCTTCTGTAAAGAGGGAGGCGACCCATGGGGTTGCCGGACGGTCAAGCAGGGTGCTGGCACTGGCACATTGAACAAGGGTTTCGCGATCGAACAGGGCAATGCGTCCCCCAAGCCATACAGCGTCCTCACGATCATTGGCGGCGTAGATCAAGGTCAGTCCGAGAGCCTTGTGAAGCTTCGCGATCAATTGCCGTGTCCGGCCAATCGCACGCAGATCAAGGCCGGACAGGACATCGTCAAGCACCAGCACAGATGGGTTGCATGCGAGCGCGCGCGCCAGTCTGAGCCTGACATCATATTCCGGTGGCAGGGTGTCGGCTCGCGTCGAGGCAAAGCCATCGAGACCGAGCAGGGCGAGAAAATGGCTCACGCTTGCACGGATCTCATGGGCGGCCATGCCACGTACACGAAGCGGAAAAGCGATATTGGCAGCGACCCCGAGATGACCAAAAGCAGGCTCGCGACGGGAAACAAGCACGATAGGGCGCTGCCCCGGAAGGGTATCGCTGGCGTCCAGACCTGCAAACGCCACGCGTCCGGCGGCAGGTGCGACAAACCCGCCCAGGATATCGCAGAAGAGGCTCAGTGTTCCGGGGGTTTCAGCAAGCAGGCTCAAAGCCTCGCCCTTCACGAGGTTGAGCGAAAAGCCGTCGGCCCCCGGGGTGAGCGCGAGCGAATGAACCGACAGGGGCGACCGATTGTCCCCCGATGAACCTGACATGAAACCTCGCCTGAACTCAGAACGTTATATCCGAAACCATAAGATGCGGTTCAGACCGTATGAGGAGTTGTGACATGAGCAAAACTGACGTCAAGAAGTCTGTCGACAATGCCAGCAAATCGGCTCAGGAACAGATCGACAGCCTGAAGGACCAGCTGGAGCAGCTGCTCAAGGATCGTATCAACCCCGCACTGCTGGATGTTGCCGGACGGGCCGATCAGGCCGTGGCCAATGCACGAGAAATCACTGACGTGCAGCTTCACAATGCCGAGGCTCGTGTACGCGCCCGCCCCATCGCTGCAGTTTTGATTTCTGCCGTCATTGGCTTTATTGCAGGACGTGTCTCCAAATAGGCTGTCTTCTCTCTCGGGCAAGGCGGCCTCCTGTTCCAATCCGTTTCAGGGTTGGATGTTCGGCGGCTACCCTGCCCGGGTTGATCTCTGGCGGGTTCGCCTCTGGCACGTCCAGCACTGGCACGACCACACCGTAAAGGCTTGCGAATCTCCATGAAGGTCATTGATGTCGGGCAGGAAGCCCTTCAGGCTCAGGGCGAAGTTCTGCAGCGCGTCGCAATGCGTATCGGCCGCCGCGTGGCCTACTTCATCATCGCTGCCATCTTCGGGCTGTTCGCGCTTGTGTCATTCCACGCTGTCCTGTGGGCCTTCGCTTTCAGCGTGCTCCACTTCTCGGCTTTCGCCTCAGCGTGTTCGGTGCTGGGGCTCGACCTGCTCTTTGTCATCATCTTTGGCTTGCTCGGCACGCGCAATATCGCTGATCCTGTCGAATTCGAGGCCAGACTGCGTCGTGATCGCAAGATGATCGAATTCAAGCAGACACTGGCTCTGTCGACCATTGCCGGGTTACTTGTCGGCCCTATTGGTCGCTTTACAGGCAAGCAACTCTTCGAGATTCTGCGCAATATTTTCACCCGGCGGTAAACCTGCTAACCGCGTTGTGAGGTTTGTTGCCTCGAATCTAATGCAAAATTCAGGTTTGCCTTCTGGCGGCGAACCTGGCTTTCCCCTATGACCTTCCGTTAGTTGCCTCAGGCGTCAGGTCCGGGGCTCATCCGGGTTCGGTCAGGTCGTCCGGTGTCTGCGCCCCGATAGCATTGCGGGAAATTCCGCACCTTATGCTTTCGGGCTTGGCTCTCTCCCTTCTGATCCCGCAAGGTTGATACTGGAAGGAGGAGGGAGGCTGATGCTCGCGGAATTCGATCTTTTCGGCGTGTTCATATCTCCCATCGCCGTCTACTCTCTTGCCGCTATCCCCGTAACGCTTTTCATCCGGTTCCTCCTCTGGCGCACAGGCGCCATCGAGTGGTTCTGGCATGTCGCCCTGTTCGAAGTGGCGCTCTATGTCTGCGTGCTTTGCCTGGTGGTGCTCTATGTGTGAGGTCGAGAGGCAACGTGGCACCCCGCCCGCCTCACAGAGGCGTATGATGGGTTATGTCGCCTGTGGTGTCTGGCGATCTCCCATGCATGCTGCCTGCTTTCCCGCCCCGAATAACCTGGCCTCTTACAAGGAAATTCCTCCGTGTTGCTCGCTCGTACACTGATCCGGGTCTTTCTGACATTCGCGGTGCTCGGGGTGACGATCCTGCTGGGCTACACGCTGTGGGAGACTTACATGATCGCACCCTGGACGCGTGATGGGCGCGTTCGCGTGTATGTGGTCGATGCAGCGCCTGAAGTGTCGGGGACGGTGGTGAGTGTGCCGGTGCACGACAATGATTTCGTTCATCGTGGCGACCCGCTTTTCGTGATCGACCCGGTGCGGTTCCGCCTCGCGATCAAGGAGGCGGAGGCCCATCTGGCGAGCGCGGAGGAAGATCTGAAGCTGCGTCGCAACGATGCCAAGCGTCGCATGGGATTAAGCGGTATCGTCTCGGCTGAAGAGCAGGAAATCTACAATTCCAATGTCGAGACGCAGGAGGATGCGGTCAATGCAGCGCGTGCCACGCTCGATGTGGCGAGGCTGAATCTCCAACGCTCCATCGTCTACTCGCCGGTTGAAGGTTACGTAACCAACCTCAATCTGCGCGTGGGTGACTATGCGCATGAGGGGCAGTCCCGCATGGCGGTCATCGATGCTGACAGTTTCTGGATCAACGCCTATTTCGAGGAAACGAAGATGTGGGGCGTGCATGTGGGCGACGTCGCCCGCGTGAAGCTCATGGGCTACCGCGAGATCATTCCGGCCCATGTCGTTTCCATTGCCCGCGGTATCAACGACCAGAACGGATCGCCGGACAAGCTGGGACTGCAGGATGTGAATCCCATCTTCACCTGGGTCCGTCTGGCGCAGCGTATTCCCGTGCGTATCCATCTTGATCGCGTGCCGCCCGAGGTCATTCTGGCGGCCGGAATGACCTGCACGGTCACGGTAGGCACCCCGCCACAGGGGCAGCGGGGCCGTCTGACCACCTGGCTGCAGAACCATCTCTGATCATGGTGTCTCTCCCCCGCAGGCTTTGCGCCTTCACTTTTGCTGCCTCGCTTCTTGCCGGATGCACGGTCGGGCCCGCCTACAAGCCCGACCGCATGAAACTGCCCGATGGCTTCGTCGAGACCGATCACGCGGCCACCGCAGAGGAAATCGCCCGCACTGAGGCCGAGATGAAGGAGTGGTGGGGGCAGTATAACGATCCGCTGCTCAACCGGCTCGTGGCGCAGGCCATCAAGGGCAATTATGACCTCCTCATTGCCGACCAGCGTATTATCGCCGGTCGCGCCATGCGTGAAGAGGCAGCCTCCGCCTGGTACCCGCAGCTTGATGTCAACGCAGGCGGTGGCTCAAGTCGGTATTCCATAAATATCGACAACTGGCCGATCAGACCCGGCAATCCTCAGAACCGGCCAGAGGCATCGGTCCTGACCTATGGTGCCCAGGCCAGCTGGGAGATCGATGCGTTCGGACGCATCAGGCGCGAGGTCGAGGCGAGCGAACGCGCCATCGATGTGAGCATCGAGGACCGACGCGCCACGTTGATGACGCTGCTTTCGGATCTGGTACGCGCCTATATCTCGCTCCGGGGGGCGCAATTGCGTTTCTCGATCGCGCAGGCCAACGTCAAGAATGCCCAGAGCGAGGTCGATCTGACCAAACGTCTCTATCTGGAAGGCATAGGCAACACGCTTCAGACCGCACAGGCGCAGAGCGAGCTCGATAGCGAACTGGCTTCGCTCGAACCTCTCAAGGCCCAGATCGACACGCTGAGCCACGGGGTAAGCGTCCTGCTGGGCGATATGCCGGGCGATCTCAAGGCAGAACTTGAGGCATTGCCCAATGGGACAGCCTCCCTGCCGGTCATGCCGCGCTTTCCGGCCACATTGCCCTCAATCGTCGTGGCCAATCGCCCCGATATTCGTGCCGCCGAGCGGGGCTATGCCGAAGCAACGGCTCGCATCGGCGTGGCCGTAGCCCAGCTCTACCCCAAATTCTCGATTCCCCTGACATTCAACCCGAATGCCTCCGCCATGTATCAGGCGTTTCAGGTCAATGCGATGAGCTGGTCCTTCATGATGCTGGCAACCTTGCCGGTCATGCACGGGGGGCGTTTCACCTCGCAGGTGGTCGAGGCGCGCGCACGGGCCGAGGCCAGCCGTCTGACCTATCGCAAGACCGTGCTCAATGCTTTCCGCGAGGTCGAGGACGCCATGACGTCATGGCTGCATAACGACCATTATGTCGCCCAGCTGCATCAGGCAGCAACCGATAGTGGTCTGGCAGCTGACAGGGCAAGGCGGCTCTATGCAGCGGGTCTGACCGATTATCTGAATGTCCTTACGACGCAGCGCACCTTGCTGGGGGCTCAGGACCGTGAGGCAGTGGCCCGTACGGCCAGACTGCACGATTCCGTGGCGCTCTACACGGCGATGGGCGCAGGGTGGCAGGGTGTGGCGATGCTCGATACGGCCTTGCCCATCGATGCGGCAAAGCAAAGTATCCTTGCAAAGGCCTTCTCGCGCTAGCTCACTTGAATTGCTGGCAATGGTCACAATATACAACTTATGAATTCTGTAGTATTCACGGAAAGCAAGGAGAAACAGGCGTGAAAGATCCTTATGCAGCGCTTGGCCTGACGCGCAGCGCCACGGATAAGGAGATCCGCAGCGCCTATCGCAAGCTCGCCAAGGAACATCATCCGGACCATAATCCGAACAACAAGAAGGCTGAGGAGGCCTTCAAGGCCGTTGGTGCCGCCTATGCCATTCTGGGCGACAAGGAGAAGCGCGCGCGCTTTGATCGCGGTGAAATCGATGCCGAGGGGAACGAGAGAGGGCCCTTCGGTGGCGGTGGCTTTGGTGGCGGCCAGGGTTTCCATGGCGGCGGTAACCAGTTCAATCAGGAAGATCTGGGGGCCTTTTTCTCGGAGATGTTCAGCGGCGGTGGCACCGGCGCCGATTTTGGTGGGGGGCCATTTGGCGGGCGTCGTCGGACGCGCCGCGGGGCAGACCGATCCTATACGCTGACAGTCTCGTTCGAGGATTCCGTACTGGGCACGACGAGCCGTGTGACCTTGCCCGAGGCAGGAACGGTTGAGGTCAAGATTCCTGCCGGAATCGAGGATGGTCAGACCTTGCGCCTGAGTGGCAAGGGTGGTGCCGGTATGGGAGAGAATGCCCCTGCCGGTGATGCGCTCATTACGATTTCGGTGACGCCAAGCACGACCTATACCCGCGATGGTCGCGATCTCAGGGCAAATGTGCCGGTTGATCTGGAAACAGCCATTCTTGGCGGTAAGATCGTGATCCCGACGCCCAAGGGGCAGGTGACCATGAAGGTGCCTCCCCATTCCGATACCGGTACGGTGCTGCGGCTGGGTGGCCGTGGTGTCGCCGAGCGCGGCCAGCACAAGGCGGGAAACCTGTACGTCACACTCCAGGTCAGGATTGGTGACGTCGATCCCAAGCTCGAAGCGTTCTTTGCCGAACAGCGCGCGCAGCAGGCTGAGGAGGCCTGATAACGGTGGCGAGGCCCGGTTTTTTCGACTGGAAGCTGATCTTCACCCGTGAGGTGATGGGGGCCATTGTCGCCCTTCTTTCCACCGCATTGCTCGTGGTCCTGTGCTATGGCGGCATGAGGATCTCGGGGATCTGGGCCGGACTTTAGTCTTTCCATCACGGGGGAGTGTGATATCTCGGGTCCACTGATCTGATTTCTTGACCCGGACCCCTCCTCATGAGCGCATCCTCTCTCACAGAGCTTCCGACGCGACGACAGGCCTTCTCGGTCGTCTTCGCGATCGAACTCTGGGAACGTTTTGGCTATTACGGCATGCAGGCCGTACTGACGCTCTATCTGGTTCAGCGTCTGGGGCTGAGCGACGTGGCAGCCAATGTCATGATCGCCGCCTTTGTTGGTCTTACCTACATCACCCCGGTTCTTGGCGGCTTTGCGGGCGATCGCATCCTTGGCCCAAGGCGCACCATGCTGATGGGTGCGTTTGCCTTGGTCTTCGGTTATGCAGCGCTTGCGCTTGCTGACCAGCATCGCTCATTGCTGTTTTTCGCCATGGCCCTGATCTCGGCAGGGAATGGCCTGTTCAAGCCCAATGCGGCCAATCTGGTACGTCGCATCTATGAGGGCGACGACGCCGCGCTCGATGCCGCGTTCACCATCTATTACATGTCGGTCAATGTGGGCTCGACCGTCTCAATGCTCATTACCCCGCTGCTGCAGGATCGCTATGGACCTGCAAGCGCCTTCCTGACCTGTTCGGGCGGTCTTGTCGTGGGTTTGGCCTATTATTTCTGGCGTCGCCGCTGGATCCATCACGCTGGCTCAGCGCTGGATCAGGGGCCTTTCCAGCTGAAACCGTTTCTGACTGTGTTTGGCGGGTTTGTACTGACCGTGCTTGTGCTGACAGGCATCATCGCGAGTCCCGGGATCGCACGGCTCTGCGTCTGGTGCGCCACGGCGGCCATTGCCTTCCTGTGGGGGCGTCTCTACTGGCGCTCGGGCAATGCAGCCCGACCCGGTTTACGCCTGACTTTCCTGCTCTGTCTGGAGAGCATGGCCTATCTGATTTTCTATCAGCAGATGATGACATCGCTTACGCTTTTTGCGCTGCGTGCTGTCGATGGTGATCTTCGTATCGGTGGCGTCACCCTGGTGCATCTCAGCGCGGGCCAGTTTCAGGCGCTCAATCCGATCTGGATCATGCTGGCGAGCCCGGTTCTGGCAGCGCTGTATAACCGTCTGGCCCGTCAGGGGCGCGACCTGTCCCTTGCGCACAAGATGGTGCTTGGCTTCGGCCTCGTGACGCTGGGCTTTCTCATCTGGTGGATTGCCGCTTCTCATGCCCAGCCTCTGGTTTCGGCTTGGGTCATGGTTCTGGGTTACGGTCTGATCTCGATTGCCGAGCTTCTGACTATGGCGCTGGGGCTGGCGATTATCGCCCGCTATACCCTGCCCGAGAGCAGTGGCTTCATGATGGGGTCGCTCTATCTGCTATGGGGCGTGGCCATGTACGCTGGCAGCCTGGTTGCCAATTTCGCTGCGGCCACAGGCACACCGGCGACGGGCGCTGCTGCGGCGGCGCTCTATGTGCCTCTCTTCCGCGATCTGTTCGTGGCAGGGTTGATCCTGACAGGTGTTCTCGTATGCCTCTTGCCGCTGGCGAAGCGCTGGGATCGTGAGCATGTTCTGGCGACAGGCCTGCACGCCAATCCTGATGCCCGCCCCGCCATGCCTGCCGAAATGGAAGGCTAGTCCTCCCGGGTCGGGGCGGTCTCTCTGGGCCGCCTCGACCCGCAGCTGTGATCCGGTTTTGCAGGTCGCAGGGGACGACAGGAACACTTGATGCTTTGCTGCGGTGCGTCGTCTACACCCCCCGGCAGAGGCGGTTATTTGTCACCTGATTATGGGTGCAAGGCCGAAACGTGCCGCTCTAATGCTTTTGAGAGCAGGCGTTTCTTGCAAGCGCCCCTTGCTCTCGATACGCCGCCTCCGGCGCGTGCGAGGTCGAGCGCTGACCATGCAACCTGCTTCAGGCCTGTTTCCAACATCCTGATATCCCTAAACGATGAGAAGCAGAATGCCACCGCACGCTCGGGTTTTGCCAATTGCTTCGCATGATGCCTATGATCCTGCCGTTCAGAATGACCCTGTTCAGAAGGACGACAACATGAAGCCGAACTCCCGTCTCGCTCTCGCCGGTCTTGCTCTCATGGCCGGTACGGCAGCTCTGCCCTGCCTGCCCGTCACAGGGCTCGTTTCACCGGCATTGGCTGCCAGTGCCCCGGCTGCCGACGCGCTGCTGACGCTCAAGATTCTCAAGGTCGAGGGCAACAAGGCCGTCTCGACTGACGAAATCATGGCAGCGCTCCCCTATCATGTGGGTGATACCGTCACGCGCGATCAGCTCGATGCAGGCGTGCAGAAAGTGGCGGATCTCTACAAGGCCAAGAATATGGGTGCCAAGTTCAGCGAGAAGGAGCGCTTTGTCAAAAACACGGTGCAGTTCTATCTCGTGATCGAAGAGCAGGCACCACAGGCCGCCGCAGCCCCCGCGCCGTTCGTGCTCGACAAGGTCGAGTTCGTCGGCAACAAAAAAGTGCCGACCGCCGAACTTGAAGCTGTGACGAAGCTGCGTCCCGGTGCCACTGTGACAGCAGAGGCCGCAACCGCTGATACGGTGGCTATCCAGAAGGTCTATCAGAAGCATGATCTGGGCGTGCAGATCCAGCCAGTTGCCACCCAACCCAATCACGACAACCATGTCGTGCTGACCTATCAGATCACCGAGAAGTAAGGCGGTCCGATATCGTCTCTCGCTATAAACCGGCGCAGGGTGCCGCGGTACCCTGCCTGCCGGATCACCCGACCTTTCCCGTCAAGGGGCAGGCTGACCGTCCAGCGCCTCGAAGAAGGCGTCGTCTAACCGGACCGGTTTCAGGGCAGACGGAAGGTAGAGGGGGTGCTCGGGTCGGCCTCCCTTGCTCAGCCTCAGAACGAACAGGGGAATCCCGGCGGCGTGCAGGGTCTGCGCGACATGGTTGCCGCGTGCCCGTAATGAAGGGTGGGTGGGTGAGCCATAGGCCAGTATCACCTTGTCGGCCTGCCGCGCCATATCGAGCAGCGCCGCATCATTGCCTGGCCCCACAGGGTCCTCGACTTCAAGCAGACGTTTCTGGTCTGTGCAGCGATAGCCAAAGCTATTGCCGACAAACATCGCGCCATACCCCCACTCGCGGGCATAGCGCTGGCATTTGGCAACGGTCCGGTCGTCGCCATACTCGGTGGCCACAGACGGGTTCATCATAAGCCACATGATGCTGGGCTTTTCCGGCGCCCATACCCTGTGCAGGCGGTAGCGATAGCAGTCACCGGGGCCATCGTAGAGGGCGGTGCTGGTCACGTCACCCTGCAGGCGCAGGGGACGCGACGCACCGACATGGTGGGTCTTGTCTGATGAAGTCATGAATGAAGTGGCCACCCGTCACAGCGCGTGGCCCGATCCCTATTTGCGGCGGTTCTTCATGGTATCTGCCTTGAAACTCTTCAGCGCTGCCAGCGCCTTGCTGACATGATTGCCCGGAGAGTCCGTGCTGATTGTGTCGATAATCTGCCCTTCAGGCGCGATCACGTAGGTAATCCGCTGCGCAATATCGAGCATAGGCATCTTGGCATCATACAGGCGCGTGACCTTGCCATCGGTATCGGACGCTACGGGGAACTGTCCCTTGATCTGGCTGACCGAGAAATCATCCAGTTTGTGGATGTTGTCCATCGACACGCCGATGACACTGGCGCCAAGCGCCTTGAACTGGGGCATGGCGTCCGCAAAACCATGCGCCTCGGCCGTGCAGCCCTTGGTGAAGGCCGCCGGGTAGAAGTAAAGCACCACGGGGCCGTTCTTGAGGGCGTCGTGCAGCGTATAGCTGGTTTCCTGCCCATTCTGCGTGGCGGGAAGCGTGAAATCCGGTGCTTCACCCCCTTGCTTAAGCGCAGCATGTGCCGAGGGGACCGCCGCTGCTATCGAGAGTGACAGGAGAGCGGCGGAAACGGGGATAAAACAGCGTTTCATGATGTCTCCACAGGGAGCTGGGTCAGAATGATGATCCCGGAGAGACGACGACGCAGGGTGTGTCGCGGCCCATCTTCCGGCAGGCGGCCACGGCATTGTCATGGGAGAGATTGACCAGACGCGCCCGATACAGATGCGCCCGGCCCGACTGCACCGTGGAAACCTGACTACGCGCACCGGAAAGCGAAGTTCCTGCATGATTCTGGGCCTGAGCCACGGCGCGGGTGGCCTGCACGGCAGAATTATAGGCACCTACCTGGATAGCCCAGTTGCCGGGTGTGATGGCCGGGGCCGCGCGGGATGGGGCTGTCTGGCGAGCGGGGCGCGGCGTCATGACAGCCAGTACCGGCTCGGCAGAAAGACGCCGTCCGACCGGGATAGGCTGTACAGGTGCCCGTCCCGCCCAGGCCTGCGCCACATTATCGGTCGATGAGTCAGAAGACGAATCCGACGCCGAACTTGTCAGGCTTGCCATCTGGACCGGGGCGGGAGTCGCCACGATACCGCGTGCGGCCCAGGCCGAACTGACGGAAGCGCGGTTCGATGCGGGCGCAGGCGCTTCTGCCACCTGCATGTCCTGCTGGTCGGCACTGTAAGTGGCTGCCTGCGCCTGATGTCGCCATGCTGCCCGGACAGTTGCCGTTTCACTGTCATTCTGGGCGACCATGGTCGCAGCCGAGGGGTCGTGCTGGGCTACCAGCAGATCGGCCGCCGAGCGATTGCGCGGCCAGATCCCTGCGATCTGCGGCCCGACATGAGCAACATAGCGGCGGGTTTCGCGCGGCAGGGCGCGGCCCCGGCGAAGATAGGAGTCGAGACTGCCGGGACCGTCATTATAGGCAGCGAGGAAGCCCGGAGAGCCATAGATGTCGTACATCTGCCGGATATAGGCTGTGCCCGCCATGATGTTGTCATGCGGGTCATAAGCGTCGTCGCCGAGGCTGTACTGCATGCGCATATCGTCATAGGTGGGCGGCATGAGCTGCATGAGCCCCATTGCACCCGGTGCCGACGTCGTGAACTGTCCGTTGCGATCGTACAGTCTGCCTCCCGATTCCTGCATCATGACGGAGCGAATCCAGGTGCTCGGGACGTCAAAACGCTGCGATGCCTCCTCGATATACGGTCCCCATGGGTCATCTGCCGGACCTGGCGGGGCGTAGTAGGATTTGGCGTGCTCGCGGTAATGGGCGGCTTCCTGTGCAACCGGTACCTGAGGGCGCTGCGGGGTGCTGGCGCAGGCGGAGAGCAGGGCTGTCATTCCTGTGATCAGCAGGAGACGATTGGGCGGTGCCCCCGCAAGACGGGACCGGCCGGCTTCTTGCTGTCCGGTCTGGAAAGTCGAATGACGGGGAGGAGCCATGATGGATTTCACCTGATGCAACCGAGCTTGATCCGTAATATGGGGCAGGATTGAGGCAAAACTACGGAGCCGATCAAGAGAAAGAAAGCCTAAAATCACGAGATAATAGGGTGGCGAGTGATTTCGCTGGCAACATTGTGTCCCGGTTGCGGAAAAGAACCTTATCAGCTACGCGAATTGTCCTGTGCCTGGGGTGTTTTCAGGCGCCTGTCCTACAAGAGACTGTCAGCACTCCCCGGAGAGACATGAGCAAGAGTCGTTATGCCCTCGCATGGAATGATATCGTGTCAGGGCTGCGCATGTGGCGCCTAGGCGCCACGCTGGGCTGGACCGATATTCGCCTGCGTTATCGTGGCTCGGTACTGGGGCCATTCTGGCTCACGCTCTCTGCGCTTGTCATGATCGCCTCGATGGGTGTGATCTATGCGCGTCTCTTCCATATGGTGCTTCGCGATTATCTGCCCTACCTCTCGCTTTCCATGGCGCTTTGGCAGGTCGGGATCGCCAGTCTGCTGACGGAGTCCTGTACCTGCTTCGTTGAAGCGGAAGGGACGATCCATGCAATGAAACTGCCCTACACCCTTCACGCCATCAGGCTGCTGGTGCGCAACCTGATCGTGTTTGGTCACAGTATCATTGTCCCCATCGGCGTCTTTGTTGTCTACGGTGTCTGGCCGGGAATCATCAGCGTTGCGGCCTTGCCGGGCCTCGTTCTGTGGGCGCTGAACGGTTATGCGGCCTGCCTGCTGCTGGGGCCTTTCTGCGCCCGGTTCCGTGATATCACATCCGTGATCGGAGCTTTCATGCAGATTGCCTTCTACGTGACACCGATCATCTGGCAGCCAGAACAGCTGGGCCCACGTGGCCGGTATCTCGTGTTCAACCCGTTTTATGACATGATGGAGCTGGTTCGGGGGCCCATACTGGGCCATTTACCCAGCCTCAGCGTCATCGCGGTCTCCTGTTGTGTCAGTCTCGTATGGTGCGTACTGGGCTTTCTGACCTTTGTCAGAACCCGTGAGCGCCTTGCGTTCTGGGTGTAAAGACGATGGCCTCCATTACCCTTCGGGATTACTCCCTGATTTATCCCATGTTTCATGGGAGCGCACGGTCGTTCAAGAAGAGCCTGTTCAAGGGTGTTCGGCAGAAGATCCAGAACAGGCAGGCGGTGGGCGGCAGTATCGTCAGTCAGGACGATACGACCATCATCGTGGCGCTTGACACAATCACGCTCTCGATCAGCACAGGTGAACGTGTTGGCCTGATCGGCCATAACGGCGCTGGCAAGTCCACCTTGCTAAGGGCTCTGGCCGGGATCTATGAGTCGTCAAGTGGCCATTTTGACGTGCAGGGTGAGGTTCACTCGCTCCTCAGCCCTCAGGCCGGGATGAATACCGAGCTGACCGGGCGGGAGAATATTCGCCTCTACGCTCGCATTCTTGGAATGAATGAGCAGGAAGCGAAGGTTCTCGAAACAGATGTAGAGGCTTTTGCGGAACTGGGCGCTTTTCTGGATCTTCCTGTCAGGCACTATTCCTCAGGCATGGCTATTCGTCTGGGCTTTGGTCTGGCAACCTCGCCACGCCCCGAGATCCTGCTCATGGATGAGTGGTTCATGGCAGGGGATAGTCATTTTCAGGAAAAGGCCCGCGACAGGCTGAGCCGTTTGATCGAATATGTCCGCATCCTCGTAGTCACCTCGCATTCCCTGCCCATCCTGCAAAAGTGGTGCACGCGCATCATCTGGATGGAGGGCGGACGCATCAGGATGGATGGGTCGCCAGGCGAGGTCATCGAGGCCTACAAGGCTGCGGGGCAAGCCTGAACGCCACCGTGCCCTGTAAGGGGGGGCGATGGAAAGGATGAACCAGAGCCGCTGCCCTTCAGACAATCCTGAAGGGCAGCGGTGCCTTGATCGGATCAATTCGTCTCAGCTTTTGAAAATGCCCGTGATGGTCGAGAGGAGCGACAGAGCCTCCTCACGCGGGCGCTGGAACGTGTTGCGACCGATGATCGAGCCAAACCCGCCGCCAGCATGGATGCCACGGATGGTATCCAGCAGGGCCTCGGTGCTCTCATGTTCACCGCCCGAGAAGATCACGATGCGGCGCCCGGCAAAGGTTGACTGCACGACGTGGCGTACACGCGCCTCCATGGTCGAGATGTCGATCTTCTGCTCGAGATAGACCTTTTTGGCGGCCGGCAGGGAAAGCGCGTCTGTCGGCGGTTTGACCTTGATGATGTGCGCTCCACATTCAGCGGCCATATGCGCGGCATAGGCGCAGATATCGATGGCGGTCTCTCCGGCCTTGTCGAGCATCGGGCCGCGTGGGTAGCTCCAGACGATGACAACAAGACCCGCGGCCTTGGCCTCCTGGGCCAGTTCACGCAGCTCGTTCATCTGATCGAAGCAGTACTCGCTGCCGGGATAGATGGTGAAGCCGATGGCCGAGCAGCCCAGCCGCAGGGCATCGGCAATCGTGCCGGTGACGGCCTGGTTCTTCTCGGTGGCCAGCGAGTTCGAGCTGTTGCATTTGAGGATGAGCGGCAACTGACCGGCAAAGGTCGAAGCACCTGCCTCAAGCATCCCGAGGGGGGCGGCGAAGGCATTCAGTCCGGCCTCGATCGCCAGCGAGAAATGATAATGCGGGTCATAGGCCGGAGGGTTCGCCGCAAAGGAGCGGGCAGGTCCGTGCTCAAACCCCTGATCGACGGGCAAAATGACAAGTTTGCCGGTCCCAGCCAGCACACCTGTGTTCATCAGACGGACAAGATTGGCCTTGGTGCCGGGATTATCTGACTCGTAGTTGGCAAGAATCGCTTTGACCTGCGGCGTAAGTGACATGCAACGCTCCTGTTTTACTGCCATGCCCGTCATTTTTGAGCTTCCGGGCGACCATCATACCGCTGTTTAACTAATGCGCGGGCGCTCCGTTTCTTTCGTAGCGTCAACAACTCTTCACAGATGCGATATCGTTTGCACGGACGATGGATCCTGTGCCGCTCTGCCGCGTTCGGGAGGTGGCTTCAAATGGCCTGTATGCGACCCGGATTGTCGCGGCGCGGTGGGTCTATGTGGGCAATAAAGGAGCTTTCATGCGATATTCCGGTCAGGTCCCGCTATTACCGGTCAGGCGCAGCAGGCTCGCGGTCCCAGTAGTTTCCCTCATTGCAGTCCTCGGTGTGTCATTTGCCAGCGGCGAACCAGCACGAGCCGAGCCGGTTGCGCTGATCCATGCGCGTGTTGTCGATGGCACAGGCGCACCGGCACGCACGGATCTTGCGATGGTGGTCGATCATGGCCAGATCATCGGTCTGGCCACGACACCGCCTGCGGGGGGCAGGATCATCGACCTTCAGGGCAAGACAATCATGCCCGCGTTGATCAGTGACCACAGTCATGTCGGGCTGGTAGACGGGATGAGTGCGGCTTCGGCCAACTACACACGCGCCAATATTCTCGCAGCGCTTAACCAGTACGTACGCTATGGGGTTCTGACCGTGACGGCGCTCGGGTTGAACAAATCCCCCCTGTTCGATCAGCTGCGTCACGAGCAGCATGAAGGGGCCAATGATGGGGCGGATCTTTTCGGTGTCGATCAGGGTATCGGTGCGCCTGCCGGGATGCCGCCCGAAGCCATGATTGACGGCATGGGGCGTGACCAGATTTTCCGCCCGTCCACCCCGCAACAGGCACGACAGGCGGTAGACCTGATGGCCGATGAGGGGACGGATTTCGTCAAGATCTGGCTCGATGATCTGCGTCTGACCAATCCGGGCAAACCGCCCTTGCCGCTGCTCGGTGCGCCTGTCTGGGATGCAGCCATCAAGGAGGCTCACCGACGTCATCTGCGCGTGGCGGTCCATATCCATGATCTGGACCTCGCCAAAACGGCCCTCCAACATGGGGCCGATATTCTGGCGCATGGTGTGCGGGACAAGCCGGTCGATCAGAGCTTCATCACCCAGATCAGATCCACCGGAGCCTGGTATATCCCGACATTGTCGCTGGATGAGTCGACTTATTATTTTGCCGAGCATCCGGAAACACTGGGGCAGCCTGTGGCGCATGATGCCATGTCACCGGCCCTTCGCGACAGGATTGCCGATGAGCAATGGCGCAAGGATAGTCTGGCGAAGCCTTCGGTCAGCGCGGCACGCGCCGCATTGGCAATGAACGAACGCAATGTTCTTGCCCTGTATCGTGCCGGCGCGAAGATCGGGTTCGGGACTGACTCCGGGGCGACGCCGCTTCGCCTGCCCGGCTACGCCGAGCATCGCGAACTTGTCCTGCTGACGGAATCAGGCCTTACGCCGTTGCAGGCTATCAATCTGGCGACTCAGAAAGCAGCGGCTCTTCTGGGGCTGCAGGATCGCGGCGTCTTGGCTGTCGGGAAACGAGCTGATTTTCTCGTCATTGACGGCGCGCCAGACCGCACCATATCTGATATCGACCTGATCTCTCAGGTCTGGCAGCGCGGCAAGCCGGTCTCGGATGGGCTCGTCATTAAAGGGAAGACATTATGATTCGTCATTTCGGGTCAAAGCGTATTCTGGGGGTGGCCCTCGGGGCGCTCTCTCTGGCTGCCCCCTCGCTTGCGTTCGCGCAGCAAGGCCCGGCACCCCACCGCTATGCGGACGGGACTGGCAACAACATGATTGAGCAGCTGAATTCATCCCAGCTGAATAACAATTACAAGGGGCCGTATTACAACCGCGGAGAGGCACCGCCGCCGTTCAGGCCCGTGCAGGTGCAGCCGCCGCCACCCCCTGTACGCCCGCACAGGCATCATCATCGCCCGCATCCGGTACCTCCCGGACCCATGCAACCTGTTCCCCCCGGCGGTCCACGCTGAGCAGGCCCTGCCCATGACCCCTGTTGTCATTCTGGCAGGGGGACAAGGCAGTCGGCTGGGGTATCGGGACAAGGCACTTATCCCAGCCGGGAGGGGGGCTTTGCTCGATCTGCTCCTCGACCGGTTACGGCCACAGGTCGGTCCGGTTGCGCTCTCGACACGACGCGATTGCGAAACAGCCTATGGCCGCAACCTGACACAGCTTCAGGATCGACATACCGGGGCAGGCCCGCTCTGCGGTGTGCTTGCGGCACTTGAATGGGCGCAGGATCTTGGCGAGACGGCCGTATTGACGGTACCGGTCGATACGGCGCTCGTCCCGAACGATCTGTTCAGACGGCTGAAAGCGCCGCCTTGTTGCGCCATGAGCCGAGGGCGCCCTCATCCTCTCGTTGCGTTGTGGCCCGTGTCGTCTCTACCCCTGTTGGATGACTACCTGAGCGCAGGCGTGGCATCGGGCGATCACCGACACTTGGCCGTCTGGAGCTTTGCACGACATATCGATATGACCCCAATCGCGTTCGATGATGAGGGGCCGGACCCGTTCTTCAACGTCAATACGCCAGATGATCTGCTGGCTCTGACAACGCTGATTGAGGCGTGATTACGCGGACTCAGTCATCAACAGCCCAAACTCACGCAATGCCGGAACAAAATTCTCGTTTTCATGGCGTGAGCGGGCAAGCTTGACCAAGGCGAAGCGTTGCAGCGACGTCAGCGAGCCCCATGCCTCGCGTGTTGGCGGTGAGACGTCATCTGAGGCGGCCTGCTGAAGGACACAGTCAGGAATCGCCGCGCTATCACGCCAGAGATGATCCTCATTTGCCGGAAGGGGCTTGGGTGGCGCATCACAGCGTTGCGCGATAAGGGACAGAAGATGAGCGTGATAGCGGCTCTGCTCGTCTGGCGTGACACAGGCGCGTTCCAGCAATTCACGACGTTCGTCTGGAAGAAACTGGCTCCATTGGCGCAGGCTTAGCTTGATACCTGTCAGATCGAGCTTCATTCGCACACACATCGGTATGCAGCGTAACGATCCTGCAAAATCCTGCTCGAAACCGAAAATTCCCTGTGAAGCTGGTGAGGAATTAGGGATCATGTGGTCATCATTTCCAGGGTTTCGGGTCTGACAAGGCGATGGCCGCCGCAGAATACAGAGAAGCGGTCCCGCCGCGCATTGCCGATCAGGGTCATATCTGCCTTGCGGGCAATCTGGATGGCGCGATCGGTTGGAGAGGAGACCGCGACCAGTGTCGAGATACCCAGGGTCAGTGCCTTCTCAACCATTTCGTATGAGCAACGGCTGGTCAGCAGGCAAAAGCCTCGCCCCGGATCCCTTGGTGACTGGCTTAGTATGCCGATCAGCTTGTCCAGCGCGTTATGACGCCCGACATCCTCCCGCACATAATGGATAATGCCATCGGGTGAGGCCCAGGCCGCAGCATGCACCATATGAACCTGCTGGTTCAGGACCTGCTGGTCTGGCAGGGCATTGAGCGCCGCGCGTATGGATGACACCGGAATACTGTGCGCGGGAAGGCTCGGTGTTGCAGTGGCAATATCGTCAAGCGAGGTCACGCCGCAAAGCCCGCACGAACTGCCCCCGGTCAGCAGGCGCTGACCCCGACGGATCAATCGGCTGAAATCGGCACCGGTGATGCGTATATGCGCCGTTAGCTGTTCTTCATGACGCTCAATATGGCAGGAGATCATATCGCTTGGTGCCGCAATGATTTTCTCGGTAAGCACGAAACCAAGCACGAAATCATGCAGATCCAGCGGTGTGACCATCATGACCGCATGAACATGGAATTCATTGAAAATCAGGGTAAGCGGTATCTCTTCCGCAATGCCAAGCTCGATCCGCTCCTGAACGCCCTCGGGGCCAATTTCGATGGCGTGGCGCAGCACATGGGCCGCTGCAAGACTATCCGGTCTCGTCGTCATGACGTCCCCTCCGCGAGGAAAACACGCACCGGGATCGATTTGGCGGCGGGTGTGCCACTGATCTCGTCGAAATGGTTGAGAGGCAGCAAGGGGTTAAGTTCGGGGTAGTAGCCCGCAATTGCGCCGCGCGGCATGGGATAGGCCACTGCCACGAGATCGTTCACGCGGCGATGGATGCCGTCTGTCGAGATCGTTTCCAGGCTGACAACCATTTCCTGTGTAATGCCGCGCTCTTCCATGTCCTCATCATTCATGAACACGACCATGCGGGTGTTGTAGATGCCCCGATAGCGATCATTCATGCTGTAAATGGTCGTGTTGAACTGGTCATGAGAGCGTATGGTGGAAAGACGCAGCATGGCAGGATCATCGACCGCATCATCGACGGCGAGGCCCGGAAAGAGCAGGAACTGCGCCTTGCCGGTCGGGGTTTTCCACGCGCGACGACGCGGTGGAATGTCGAGATGAAACCCTTGAGGGTTGCGTATGCGCGCGTTGAAATCGGCATAGATGTCGGGATAGACCGCCGCAATCCTGTCGCGGATCAGACTGTAATCGGTGGGGAACAAGGCCCATGGGATGGTGCTGTCCGGCAGGGTAGCCTGCGCCATGCCACAGACAATGGCGACTTCCGAAAGCAGGTCCGGGCTGGCGGGCTCGAGCACGCCGCGCGAGGCGGTGACATTCGACATGGCGTCTTCGATCGTCACGAACTGTTCGCCGGTCGCCTGACGGTCGATCTCCGAGCGGGCCACGACCGGCAGGATGAGCGCATCGCGCCCGTGGACGATATGGCCTCTGTTGAGCTTGGTTGCGATACCCACGGTCAGGTCCAGACGGCGCATGGCCTCATAGGCGCGCGGTGTGTCCGGGATGGCATGCACGAAATTGCCGCCCATGCCGATAAAGACGCGGGCCGTACCGGCAAGCATTGCCTCGACCGAATCAACAGCATGATGGCCATGGTCCCGCGGAGGCTCGAAACCAAAGACATCGCGCAGTCGGTCGAGATAGACCTGGCTTGGCTTTTCATCGATGCCGACGGTGCGATCGCCCTGAACGTTGGAATGGCCCCTGATCGGCGCAATCCCTGCGCCCTTCTTGCCAAAATTGCCCCGCAGCATGAGAAAGGCCGCAATCTGCTGGATCATGCGGGCACCCTGCTGATGCTGGGTAATGCCCATGCCAAAGCAGATGATCGTGGCATTCGACCGGGCATAGATGTCGGCTGCGCGCTCGATCTGGGCCTTGTCGATGCCAGCAATACGCTCGATTTCCGACCAATCCTGCTGCATCACCTCCTGGCGCAGGGCCGCAAAACCTTCAGTGTGGGTGGTGATGAAGTCATGATCCAGCACGCTCTCGCCTGCCTGATCCCGCTCGAACAATGCCTTCATCATGCCCTTGAAGAAAGCGAGATCACCGCCGATCCGGATATGAACAAATTCGGTCGCAATCGCTGTCGATCCCCCGGTTGCCATCTGCACGGCATCCTGTGGTTCAGTAAAGCGTATGAGCGATCGCTCCGGCATGGGGTTGACCACAACGATCGGCACGTTGCGTTTGCGGGCATGGGCCAGAAGCCCCATCATGCGCGGTGAATTGGTGCCGGTATTCTGCCCGACAATGAAAATGGCCTCGGCATGGTCAAAATCATCCATGACCACTGTGCCCTTGCCAATGCCAATGGCACCCGGAAGGCCGCGACTTGTCGGCTCATGGCACATGTTGGAGCAGTCGGGGAAATTGTTGGTGCCATAGGCCCGCACAAAGACTGAATACAGAAACGCTGCCTCGTTCGAGGTTCGTCCCGAGGTGTAGAATTCGGCCTGATGTGGCGAGGCGAGGCCCCGCAGATGCTGCCCGATCAGGGCGAAGGCGTCGGGCCAGCTGCACGGAACATAGTGATCCGTCTGGGCATCATAGCGCATGGGTTCCGTCAGGCGGCCCTGTTCCTCAAGCCAGTAATCGCTCTGTGCGGCAAGATCGCTGACGCTATGCTGCGCAAAAAACTCCCGTGTGACGCGTCGCTTGGTGGCCTCGACCGCCAGACCCTTCACACCATTTTCGCAGAACTCGATCTTCTTGTGCCGCGTGGGGTCCGGAAAGGCGCAGCTCGGACATTTGAAACCGCCCGGCTGGTTCATGGCCAGAAGCGCCCGCGATCCCTTGCCCACCACGCTCTGCTCCAGCAGGGCCTTGGCCGTTGCCTTGACCGCACCCCAGCCACCCGCAGGATGGTGATAAGGGCGATAAACGGTCTTGCGTTCGGACATGGACGGGTCTCCGGTGAGGGGGCAGAACCTCATCTTAAACGCATGAACCTTGCCAGCGTCGAAATCGCGGTCTCATTTCTGCGTGAGGGAAAGCACGAAACCCCTTACACCGAAGCCCCGGCGTTGCCCGTCGGTTCAGAAACTGCTGACCACTGAGAAGAACATGCCCCGCCGCTGGCCGTACTGGGCCTGGGTGACGCCCACGCCGCTGCCGTCACGCAGCTGGTAACGATGGTCGAAAAGATTGACCACATCGGCCCTGACCTTGAGGGAATGCCCAACCGGCACCCTCGTGAAGGTATGGGCATAGCCAATGTTGAAAATGGCATAGGCAGGCTGCTTCTCGAGATTGGCAAAGCCGCTGCGCAGGCCGTAGCCATACAGGAAGTCGAGATAGGCCATATCATGCTTGTTGGCATAGGAAACCCCGGCTGAAGAGGTGAACTCTCCCTGATGGTCGAGCTGTATGCCGTGGCGCTGGATATAGGCCAGCTCTGCTGCCTCGAACTGGTATTGCGCCGAGTTGATGTCCTTCGCCCAGGTCTTGACGAAGGAGAAATTGCCATAGACCGACCAGCCTCCGTGACGCCATGAGTTGCCGATTTCCGCCCCGTAAACGCGGCCGCGGCGATAACTGAACGGTGCAAGAATGACCGCGCGCCCGAACTGCCCCAGATCGCCCTGGTCATGTGCCCATTTGCCAAACGCATCGATCGTGATCTGATAGTCGCGCGTGACATGCTGGAGAATGCCGACATCGACGTAATGCGATTTCTCGACCCGTGTGGGTATATTCAGCATCGTATCGGGCGCATTGGTCGTGCCCGCGAATTTCTGAAGCGTCGCATCCGATATGTATTGCGGCGAGGGCGGCGCGAAGTAACGGGAATAGCCGAAATGTACCGTGGTCGACGGGCTGGCTTTCCAGACCATGTTGGCGCGCGGGCTGACCTGTCCCTCGCTATTGAAAGACGAGGCAAAGCGGTCATAACGCAACCCGTAATTGAACGTCAGGCGCGGCGTGATATGAAATTCATCCTGGATATAGGCCCCGGCCTCGACGGCCCAGTTTCCGCTATGATCGATGATGCGCCTCGGGTCGATCGTGCTTTGGGCACCGGTCTCATCAACAGGAAAGGCCAGCGTGTCGGTATCGAGCTTCTCTGAGGTATATTGCGCGAGCAGGCCAAAGCGCAGCACGTGATGCGGGGCAATATCGTAGGAATTGTCGATTTGCAGACCGCCCGTGGTGAAATCATTCACTTCGTGCTGCGATATGCCTGAAAAAGCGAGATCCCTGCTGGGGTCATTGCGATAGCCGATGCGTCCGTAGCGGAAATAGGGCGAGATCTGGAGGTTCGATTTCTCTGTGCTGCGCTGGTAGGACATCACGGCATAGTAGTTCTGCTCGCTTTGGCCGTCGCGCAACAGACGCGACTGGATGTCCGGATCATCGGGTGCAATGGTGGAGGACTGATAGAGAATGGGCAGGGCGGTTGTGTTGGGCAGCTCGAAATCGGCGTAGGAAGCGCTGGTCAGGAAACTCAGCCGGCTTTCATCGTCAATCTGATAGGCGGCATAACCGAAGGCCTTGCCCTGCTGGGTCGTGTCATGGGTGGCGCGAAAGCTGTTCGTCGGGTTTTCAATACCGATGTCATTGCGGTTGTAGGAGGCCGTCACGAAGTAGTCCCACCGGCCCTTCGATCCTCCCAGTTGCAGCGACGGAATGAATGTGTTGTAGCTCCCGCCATAGAGCGAGATCTGGTTCTCCTTGAGCGTTGCGCCACTCTTGGTCTTGACGTCGATGACGCCCGACGTGCGAAAACCGAACTGGGCGGGTAGCGTGCCTGTCAGCAGGTCCACCGACTGGATGATACGACTGTCGAGTTCCTGCCCGAAGCCGTTCAGCCCCTCAGGCAACAGCACGCCGTTCACGCGATAGGTGAGGCCACCATGCTCGCCACGCACATGCACCTCGCCATAGCTGTCCATCACGACACCGGGGAGCCGGAGCAGGATCTGGCTGAATGCGGCGTTTTCACCACCCGGTGTGACCTGTATCTGCCGCTGGTCGATGCCATAGGAAACGGCCCCCAACCCCGGTGCGAGACGGCCACGGGCCTGATCCATATGGGCAGTGACAGTAATTTCCTCCCGATGCGGGGGAGGGGCGGCACTTGCCACGGCAGGCTCGCTGCCTGCTTTCGACGGCTTTGCCCTGTCCTTTGACGTCGCAACAGATTGGCGGCCTGCATGCGTGGCAGACGGTGCCGCGGGATCCCGATGCGCAGGCGGTTCCGGCGGTGATACCAATGGGGATTTTCGTGCGGGATCGGCAAGGGTTGTACCCGACATAAGAAGGAGGGCCGTGGGCAGACCAAGCCAGAACGCAGGACGACGAAAAAAGCCTGCATTATGAGTGAGTGCTCTACTGAATTCCATATACTCATTATTATAGCATTTGCTAATTTCAAACTTGAGACGAGGCATGAAAGGGTCCTGAGCAGGGTTGAGAGGCCAATAGACGAATGGAGGTGGTAAGATGCTGGATTGCCGAGGCGTCATGGCTCGCTGCGTTGCAGGCTGCGCCATGACGCTGCGGAAAGTGCCGGACTCAGCTCATGAGTGTATCGTAGAGCAGCTTGAAATTAAGCAGCAGGATCACGCCAGCGACGCCCCAGGAGAGCAGCTTCATGGGTGTGCCAATCGTGAATTGACCCATCTTGCGCTTGTCAGAAACGAACATCACGAGTGGGATGACCGCAAAGGGTAGCTGGAGCGACAGGACGACCTGGCTGAAAATCAGCAACGTGCCCACGCCATGATTGCCATAGAGTGCCGTGACCACCACGACGGGCAGAATGGCGAGGCCGCGTGTGACGAGGCGCCGGGCCCAGTGGGGCAGGCCAAGATGAAGAAACCCCTCCATCACGATCTGCCCGGCAAGTGTGCCGGTAACTGTCGAGTTGGTGCCCGCGGCGAGAAGCGCGACCGCAAACAGGGTCGAGGCCATACCCATGCCCAAAATGGGCGAAAGCAGGCGATAGGCGTCCTCGATTTCCGCCACGTCCTGATGGCCGGTATTATGGAAAGCGGCGGCCGAAACGATCAGAATGGCGGCATTGATGAAAAGCGCCAGCATGAGCGCCACTGTGCTGTCGAGTGTCGCCCATCGCAGGGCCTCACGCCGCCCGGTCTCGGTACGCGGGTAATCACGGGTCTGCACGATGGATGAGTGCAGATAGAGATTATGCGGCATGACCGTCGCGCCGATGATACCGATCGCGATATAAAGCATGGCGGGATGCGTGACGATTTCAGCCCGTGGGATGAAACCGGCCAGCACTTCTGCCACAGGGGGGGCTGCCGCCACGATCTGCGCTGTAAAACACAGGGCGATGATGCTTAAAAGCGCGATGATGAAGGATTCGAGATAGCGAAAGCCCCGATTCATCAGAAACAGGACGATCAGCGCGTCAAAGGCCGAAATCAGCGCGCCTGCCAGTAGCGGGATATGGAACAGGAGTTGCAGGGCCACGGCCGTGCCGATCACTTCGGCCAGATCGCAGGCAATGATCGCAAGCTCGCAGGTGAGCCAGAGCACGAGGTTCAGAGCGGGCGGAAGATGGTCACGACAGGCCTGCGCCAGGTCGCGTCCGGTGACGATGCCCAGACGCGCTGCAAGGGCCTGAAGGAGAATGGCCATCAGGTTTGAGATCATGATGACCGAAAGCAGCGTGTAGCCGAACTGCGCGCCACCCTGCAGATCGGTCGCCCAGTTGCCGGGGTCCATATAGCCCACAGCCACCATGTAGCCCGGACCGACGAAGGAGAGGAAACGACGTATCCAGCCCGACCCTTCCGGCGCAAGACGCACGGATGAGAAAACCTCAGGCAGGCTTTGTCCCTCACTGCCCAATGCGCGGACGAACCGCCGGGCTTTGGGCCCGGGAGGAGCCGGGTCGGGATGCGTCCCGCGAGCAGGTGGAAGAGAGGACATGATGCGTTACTCAAACCCAAGGCTTAGAAATATGCAATATACTATATTCACGAGTGAACGGTTTTGTGGATGCTAACGGTCCTGATGGCGCGAAGTTGACCGGGTATTTCCTCGCGGGTCGATGAGACTGCGAGCGGCAACGTCTGGACCGATCACGCAGCCTCGTCATGGGGGGAGACAGGCAGAATAGAAGGGATACGCGGCGGGCGAAGCGATGTCGTTCGGTAGAGGATGTTGTCAGCCGTCCATACCCCAAACGAGATGCACGCTTCGTCTACCGTGTCAGGGCGGGTTGTACTGCGAGCAACGCGCGGACTGCTGAAGGGGAGGGTGTTCGTTCAGTCGATCTGCCGCGCAAGGCTGCTGCGGGCGGTGAAGACAGGCATGCGATGACTGGAGCGCTGGCGCCACCGCGCCCCCGTCGCGGGGCCGCCAGAAAGCGTGGTCAGGACCGAGGGGATGGCGTCATGAAAGCGGTCAGGCCTGCTTCAAGCGCCTTGTGGAAAGCGGCCAGGGTCTCGTCACTGACATAATGCTCGATCCCCTCTGCATCGACCCGCACCGTCTCTTCGCTGATACCCAGAGCGCGGAGGAAATTCTCGACGATCTGATGACGGTTCTTGGCCTGATTGGCGACATCCTGCCCCATCTCGGTCAGGAACACGCCGCGATAGGGGCGGCGATGCACGTAGCCCTCATTGGCAAGGCGGGTGAGCATCTTGGCGACTGTTGGCTGTGAAACCCCCAGGCGGGTTGCGATATCCACCTGCCGCGCCTCATGGCCTTCAGCCAGAAGATCGGCAATGAGTTCCACATAGTCTTCTATCAGGGCATTGCGCCGCGCCGCCCGATTGAGACGAAAGCCTTCGGACTGCGTGTCGATATCGGGCAGGGTCATGTCACCTGCGCCGCTATCAGGCAGACCCGGCGAGGCAAACGCCTTCTCGCCCGGCTTTACATTTGCCGTCCCGCCTGCATCCTTACCCGATCGTGTCTTGCCGCCATTCATGGGTTTCTCATCGCAGATTAGGCGGGCAAGCTCAACCGTGGCGCCGATATGGCACAGTCAGAAAAGAGGCGGTGTCATAGGGCCATAGCCGTCCTGTGATCACGTCACGGTGCCTGACCGCGGCCCGCCTGATCCGGCATTGTGCGCCGCCCTCGTGCATGTCATGTCTCTGGCCTCAGCCGGCTGTTTGGACCGGGTGATGAAGGGCCGATGTCTCGTGACGAAGGCGGGCCCCACGACGGAACAGGTAAAGGCAGGAAGGACAGGATATGGCCGATCTCGACAGCATCGTTGCCGAAATCGCGCGTGACATGCAGATGATCACCGAGCGTGGCCATGTGGCAGATTACATTCCGCCGCTTGCCTGCGTCGATCCTGCCAAGTTCGGTATTGCAATCATTGACGCTGGAGGCACCGCTCATGTGGCGGGCGATGCGGATGAAGCCTTCTCGATCCAGAGTCTCTCGAAGGTATTCGGCCTGACCCTCGCCCTCACGCTGGAGGGAAGCGAGCTCTGGAGCCGCGTGCGTCAGGAGCCGTCGGGAAGTGCCTTCAACTCGATTGTCCAGCTGGAGAGCGAGCACGGTATCCCCCGCAATCCGTTCATCAATGCCGGGGCCATCGTCATTTCCGATATTCTGGTCTCCCGGCTGGGTCGTCTGGGTGCGCGTCAGGCGTTGCTCGATTTTGCGCTTTCGCAGTCCGGCGCGCCAGAGGGGCTGCATATCGATGAGAACATGGCCCGCCAGGAGCGCGATACGGGGTTTCGCAATGCCGCCCTCGCCAATTACATGCGTACTTTCGGCAATATCAGAAATCCGATCGAGGACACGCTCGATCTGTATTTCCACCAATGCGCGCTTACCATGTCGTGCCGTCAACTGGCTGAAATCGGTTGTTACCTCATGACGGGCGGGGTGGATCTGCGCTCCGGGCGGATGATCACCTCTGTGCCCGATGCCCGTACCACCATGGCCCTCATGATGATGTGCGGCCATTATGATGGGTCTGGTGCCTTTGCCATCCGGGTGGGGCTGCCGGGCAAATCCGGCGTGGGCGGCGGTATTATGGCCATCGCGCCCGGGCTGGCTTCGGTTGCCGTGTGGTCGCCGGGGCTGAACAGCCAGGGAAATTCCCTGCTGGGAACGCTCGCGCTTGAGCGTCTGGTGCAGCGAACCGGCTGGTCGGTGTTCAACCCGTTCCCCCTCTCGGTTCAGACCATTCCCTGATTCACGCGTTAGGCCTGACAGGATGGCGCTGAACAGTGGCGCTGAGGAATGGAAGGAGAGTTACCGTCGTGAGCTGTATTACCCAGTTTTCGACCATTGGGGCCCTGATGGCCGGAAATCTGCGGGCTGAGCAGAAAATCGCATCGCTATGCGCCTGCCACGAAACCGGGTTCGGCCTCGGTTGCTCTGCCGGGCTCAATAGCGAACTCACGATCTGCGATGGCCGTGTTTATGAAGCAACGGCGGGTGAGCCCTTGCATGAGTTGCCGCAGCACGACGCAGTTCCTTTCATGCAGATCACGGCGTTTCGGCCTCAGTTTCAGGTCGAAGTCGAGAACATTACCCATGAGACGGCCTATGATAGGCTGTGCACCCTGATCGCGCCCGATAATATCTTCATGGCAGTCAGCGTGACGGGGCTGTTCGAGCATCTCGTGCTTCGCCGCCCCCATCGCGCCGCAGGCGAGAGCGATCAGCATCGCGATGTTGAAGCTGTTGCCGCGAGCCAGAAAATCGACAGGTTCGAGGGGATGCGGGGTCGATTGATCGGTTTCTGGACGCCCGCCCTGTTCGGTCGCATTTCAGTTCCCGGCTTTCATTTCCATTTCCTCGACGATGAACGCCAGATAAGCGGGCATGTGCTGGAATTTGCCGCCCGTCATGCAACGCTCAGCGCGGAGGAAAAACCGACCATCGAGATTACCAACCCGCAAAGCAACTCGTTCCGGAATCGAACCATCGAGACGGACAAGCTTGATGACATGATCCACCGTATCGAGAAATAACCCGCCCCGGGACACGGGATGCAGGGCCGGACAGGCTGAACTGGCACAAAGCTCAGGCCACGTGCTTGCCATGATGGTGTTCTTCGCCATCATAGGTATTTATTTGCCTTTCTGCCGGGTCCGACGCCATGCATCCGCTCGATCGTCTTGTCATCCTGCTTTATTTTGCAGGGCTATGTTTTCTGGTCTGGCGTGTCAGCCGCCGCTCCGCAGGGTCGTCGCGGGATTTTCTCTCTGCGCATCATGACCTGCCTTGGTGGGCCCTGTGTCTCTCCCTTGTGGCGACCGAGACATCGACCCTGACATTCATCAGTATCCCGGGTATCGGCTATACGCAGGGGATGGTTTTCCTCGGTATCGCCGGGGGATATTTCATCGGGCGTGGCCTGGTCGCCCTGTGGTTTCTGCCGCGCTATGTCGAGGGCTCGATGACGAGCGCCTACACCGTGCTGGGCGCCCGTTACGGGGCCCCCATGCAGCGTCTGGCGTCCGGTGCATTTCTGGTCACGCGTTTCATGGCCGAGAGTATCCGCCTGCTTGCCGGCGCATTGCCCATCGTCTGGCTGTTCACGCAAAGCGGGTTGCCTGTGGGCCGCTGGAGCGTTCTGTCCGCCATTCTGGTTTTCACGTTGTTCTACACAATTCTCGGCGGGCTTCGTGCGGTTGTGTGGTCAGACGCGATCCAGCTCGGCATTTACGGTTTCGGGGCCGTGTTCTGTGTGGTGTATGTCTGGCTCGGCATGGTGGGACATGGCGCGCCGGGGCATGGCGCGCCGGGATCTGGTGCAGCAGGGCAGGGCTGGTCCATGGCCGTTCAGTCGGGCAAGCTCGCGGTCTTTCATCCCCTGACCGCACAGAACTGGCTGGGTGACCCCTTCACCCTCGCCGCCTCCCTTTTTGGCGGGGCTGTGCTCTCCATTGCTTCTCACGGCACAGACCAACTCATGGTGCAGCGTATTCTGGCAGCGCGTTCATTGCGGGAAGCCCGCATGGCCCTGATTGGCAGCGCTGTTGTGGTGGCGGCCCTGTTCGGGCTTCTCTCCCTTCTCGGGGTTCAGCTCTGGGTTGCCCGCGCAGGGCGCAGCCTTGCTGCGGATCATATGATGTCTTCCGACGCGCTTTTTCCTCATTTCATGATTGAAGCGTTACCCGCCGGGATTGCCGGTCTGCTTATCGCCGGGGTGCTAAGCGCCACGATGGGGTCGCTCTCTTCCACACTCAACGCGATGGCCGGGGCAAGCCTGACTGATTTCGGTCCGAGGCCCCGTCGCTGGATCGAACAGGCGGTGCAGCATATCGGCTATCGGCCTGGCCCGCTCTCTGCGCCACGCTTCATGACACTTTTATGGGGGGCTGTGCTGCTTGTCGGGGCGGCCCTGTTCACGATGGGAAGCAAATCGGCGGTTGTTCTGGGGCTTACCATCGCCGGGTGGTCCTATGGGCCGACACTGGGGGCGTTTCTCTGCGCGCTGTTTTTGCCCGGCCTCGGGGCTCGGGCGGTCATGGCGGGATATGTCGCATCCCTTGCTTGCATGGCGCTTGTACTGATCGTTGGTCAGCTGCGTGGTGTCGCGATTGCCTTTTCATGGCTTGTGCCACTGGGCATCCTGTTTCACCTTGGTGCTGCGGGGCTGTATCGCGCTTTGGCGGGACAGCGCGCCGCTCGCCCAGAAGCTGCCAGTCAGGAGCCCCAACGTGACTGAAACACCGTCAGATATCCTTCCGCAGACGCATGCTGTGGAGAAACTCCAGACGGAGCAGCAGGACCCGCGCTACGCCACGATCGAGCTTTGGCCAACGGCATCGATCCTCGATGCGCTGGCTGAAGCGCAGATGGCGGCCACGGCGCTTGTCCGGGAGGCTGTTCCATCGCTTGAAGCGGTCATTGAGGCGGCCCTGCCGCGTTTACGGCGGGGAGGAAGGCTCTTTTATGTCGGTGCCGGCACGGCGGGCCGGGTAGGTATGCAGGACGGGGTGGAACTGACCCCCACCTATGGTTGGCCGCCGGAGAAGCTGGTGATGCTGCTGGCAGGAGGCAGTGCCGCCGTATCGCAGGCTGCCGAGGGGGCCGAGGATGATGAGCAGGCGGCCTGTGCGGAGATGAACGCCAACCATGTGGGTCCCGATGATGTGGTGTTTGGCATCGCGGCGAGCGGCAACACACCTTACAGCTGCGCGGCGCTCGGTTTCGCGCGCAGCAAGGGGGCGCTTACCATTGGCATAAGCTGCGTGGCAGAGGGTCGCCTGCTGCGTGAGGCCGAGCTTGGCATTGCACTGCCAACAGGCGCCGAAGCGGTCGCGGGCTCGACACGGCTCAAGGCAGGGACAGCGCAGAAAGCAGCGCTCAACCTGCTCTCAACCACGCTCATGATCCGTCTCGGGCATGTCTATCAGGGGCTGATGGTCGATATGCGTGTCACCAACGCCAAGCTGGCACGGCGAGCGATCGGCATGGTGCGCCGCATCGCCGGGGGAACCGATGCGGAGATCGGGAATGCGCTGAAACAGGCCGATGGCAACGTCAAACGTGCTGTGCTGCTCCGTCACGGCATGACGCTGGAAGAAGCCGAACTCGCCCTGAAGACGCATGGGGGTGATCTGCATGCGATACTGGGCCGCAAGACAAAGACCGGCTCATGATCTCGTCCCGACAGGATGACGGGCCCCCAACGGGGCATGACGGCAGATATGAAGGCACGGGCAGATTTCTGCGCGTGATCGGTCTGATGAGCGGTACATCGCTCGATGGGGTGGATGCCGCCCTGATCGAGACGGATGGCGTGAGCGTACGGTATCGCGGCGCTGCGGTTAGTCTGCCCTATGAGGCCTCATTGCGTGAGCGTGTTTATGCCCTGTTCGGCCAGGCAGCCGCCTTTGCCGGTGAGACGCTCGACGCCCTGCCGGAAGAATTCAGGGCGGTCGAGCGCGAACTGACCGATGCCCATGTGCGGGCTGTGCAGCAAGTGCTGAAGCAGGAAGGTACGGCCGATCTTGTCGGGTTTCATGGCCAGACACTTTATCACGCGCCGGAAAAGGGGCGGACATGGCAGATGGGCGATGCCTCTCGTCTGTCCCACCTGACCGGGCTGCCGGTCATCCATGATTTTCGTTCGGCCGATGTCGCGGCAGGCGGGCAGGGCGCCCCTTTGGCGCCCTGGTATCATGCGGCCTGTCTGGGCGATATGCAGGGGCCAGTGGCGATCCTCAATATCGGCGGCGTGGCCAATGTCACCTTCGTTGGGGCGGATGGGACCATTTTGGCAGGCGACACTGGCCCGGGGAACGCGCTGCTTGATGACTGGGCCCTGCGCCATACAGGCGTGGCGTGCGACCGGAATGGCGCTCTGGCGCGTGCGGGGCAGGTCGATCAGGCTATTCTGGCCGGTCTGATGGCCGATACTTTTTTCGCACGGCCCCTGCCCAAATCGCTGGATCGGCAAGCTTTTGCGATGGCGCTGGAGCGCGTGTCGGGACTGGGGGCAGAGGATGGCGCGGCGACCCTTGTGGCCTTCACGGTGCGCAGTATCGCCCAGAGCGCCCTACCGGAGGTGCCGCGTGGCTGGTTCGTGTGCGGGGGCGGGCGGCACAATCCGTCGATCATGCAGGCGCTGAGCCATGCTTTGCCGGGCACGGTCGCGGCGGTGGAAGCGCTGGGGTGGAATGGTGATATGGTCGAGGCCGAGTGCTTTGCCTTTCTTGCCATGCGCAGCTTGCGCGGCTTGCCGCTCTCATCGCCCGGCATCACAGGGGCGCCCGGTTTCGGCTCGGGGGGCAGGCTGAGTTGCTCAGCGCTCGTTCCATCGTCGGTTCTTGGAGGGGCATTCACCCGCTGATGGGATTTCAGGAGTGGGTCTGCGCGTTCTTTCATCGTGTCAGTCCAGCCATCCCCAAGGCGTGATGCGGATCCCGGCTAACCCCGATTGACACTCTGTCCAGGCTGGTGCGTTGATGACCTGTAACAAAGGATGGACCGAGCATGGGCAAATTGATGGCATTTCTGGTGGGCGCACTCGCTCTCACTTCCTGTAACGGGATCGATCATGCGGCTTGCGCCAATGATCCGACGGCCACCTCCTATCAGGTGACGAGCGCAAAATCGGTTCTGCATACCTGCAACTGACCCAGAATTTCCCGGCTGGCCGGCGTTCGCGCAGGCTGCCGGCCTTGCTTCAGCCGGTCTTCATGATCAGCGGCGCAACTCTGACCGTACCGTGAGTCATAAGGCTGGAGATGCGACGATTTCTCGCTATTGTCAGTAGAAATTCATGTCGCTGAAATATTAACAAATCAGACCAAAAATAGTCATCAAACTGTAGTTTGATACGCAGGAACCCCTCGCACAAAGTGCCGCCCGATATCGCAAGCGTAACGACACGCATGCCGTCACAGTATCGGAATCGGGTTATGTCGCGTCCTATTTCCTGCAAAATGGCTTCTCTGCTCGCGTCTGGCGCTCTTGTGGCCCTGCTTCCGCCGCGACCCGCCTGGGCGGTGCATCATGCCCCCCACTCGGCGCACAAGGGCATGCCTGTCAGTTCAGGCTCACGGCCTGCCGCAAGCCGGGCCAAACGGCATGAGCCGGTAAAAGGCCAGGATGAAAACGTCAGTGTCTCAGGGCGTCGTGCCGTTCTGGGGGGCGGCTTGATGGCGCGGCAAACCGTTGCGCGTTCGATCAGTACGGTGACGCAGGAATATATCGCGAGGCAGTCGCCGCTGGTCAATCCGGGCGTGCTGGTCTCCAGCCTGCCGGGCGTACAGGGAAATAACGAGGGACCACTCAGCACGAGCTCGGAGACAGTTCATATCCGTGGTCTCGACCAGACCCAGATCGGCATGATCTATGAGGGCATGCCACTGGCTGATCCTTTCACCTATAGCGCTTACACATCGGCGATGGTGGATAACGAGGATCTGGCAAATGTCTCGGTCAGCCAGGGATCATCGGACCTCACGGCGCCAACCTATAATGCCGATGGCGCCCAGATGACCATGAGCCTGCGTCATCCCTCGGACCATTTCGCTCTATACGCCGAAGGCTCCGGTGGAACGCACAGCACCAACAAGGAATTTGTACGCGTCGATACGGGCGAGCTGGGCCATAGTGGTGTGACTGGTTTCGTTTCCGGCTCGTATTCCAGCGGCAATCTGTGGCGTGGCCCCGGAAGCCTGTATCGCTGGCATCTGGACGGAGCGCTTCTGAAACACTGGACGCCTAAGAGCAGCTCCGAGGTAATTTTCGGATATAATTATGCGAACCAGACGGAGTGGGTCTATCCCAATCTCGCGCAATGGCATCAATATGGTACGGGCTATAATACGCATGGTCAGTATACACCGGGAGACACGCTGTATTACAAGCTGAATACCAAGGCCACCAATGCCGTGGTCGGCACCATCAAGAACCATTTCGATCTGGGGAGCGGTTGGTCGCTCGATGCCCAGCCCTACGCCGTTGAGACCTATGGCCCCAATAATTATGGCGCGAATATCCCTGTGACGAACGGGTATCGGGGTACCGAGAAATATGCCGTTCTCGATGGCTATACGCCGCAATCCGGCACGGTCACGGCCATCAGCATTCACCCCTGGGTACAGACCTCAAGCGGGCTGAACATGATCGCTGCCTGGCACCGTGGCATCAATACGCTGAAATTCTCCTACTGGTATTCCTACGCCGTTCATACCGAGTTTCAGAACCATTATCCGGTGAATGCCATGGGGCAGTACACGCAGAATAACAGCTATCTGACCGTGGGTGGAAAAGCGGTCACCCAGTATGACATCAATGGCTTCCAGCAGCTCAACGCGCTCGGTATCGAGGATCAGATCAAGCTGTTTCATGACCGCCTGACCATCGATGCGGGTTTGCGCGCCAATATGATCTCGCGCCAGTTCACTGAAGATCTACCCGGATCGACCCCGTACAAATCGATCAAGAACATGTTCATCCCTGCGCCGCAGGTGCTCATCAGCTATCAGATCAACCCCGATGACCAGATCTATGTGAACGGCACCACAGGTTATCGCGCCCCCTCATCGTTTCAGGCGCAGGTGCCGGTCTATACCTTCACGACGCCCGTACCTGTCACGCAACCTCTGGCAAATTTCACGCCCGAATACATGATTGGCGAGGAAATCGGCTTCCGGCATTATGGGCCGGTCATGCTGAGTGTGGCGGGCTTCAACTATAATCTTACCCATCACCAGATCAGTTCTGTATCCTATATTCCTGGGACCAGCATTCTCACCTCGCAACCTATCGATGCCGGGGGTGAATCAGCACAAGGCGTGCAGGCTGAGCTTTCGACCCGTCCCTGGCATCATTTCAGCGCCTATGCCTCGGGCCAGTACATGCACACCCGTATTGGCAATAATATCGCCTATATGGGCGACATTCTGCCCACCAAGGGGAAGCAGGAGGTGGCTTCTCCCAAATTTCTCGGAGCGCTCGGGCTGACCTTCGATGACGGCACGACATTCGGCAATTTCAATTTCCGTTACTCCGACTCTCAGTATTCAACCCTTATGAACGATCAGGGCATCCCGTCCTATTTCACGGCCGATGCCTCGATCGGCCGTTATCTGCCCCGCTTCGGGCATGTAAGACCCAAGGCGATGCTCAGCCTGATTAACATCGGCGATGTGCATTATCTGTCATCCATCACGGGTTTCACGCCGAGCGCTGCGAGCCAGATCAAGGGGCTGGGGGGCAAGACGCTTGTCGGGTCTCAGCCTGCCTATGCCGTAGGGACCGGCTTTGCAGCCATCGCGACCGTGTCTGCTACCTTCGAGTGAAAGGCAGACGGAACACGGCGATGTGAGAGCCTGCATGCGGAACATGCGGCGCGTCGCAGCCTTTCTTTTGGCAATCACTGCGAAAGGCTGTTCCGACCCATGAGCCAGGCTCTCATTATCCACGCGCCCCATGATCTGCGCCTTGAGACATTCGAGACGCAGCCCCTCCAGGCCGGTGAAGTCATGGTGCGGGTCGAGGCAGGGGGTATCTGCGGTTCGGACCTGCATTATTATCATCACGGCGGCTTTGGCGCGGTGCGCATCAGGCACAAGATGGTGCTTGGTCATGAAGTAGCTGGGCGCATTGCGCAAAAGGCACCGGATGTGCAGGGGCTCGAAATCGGTGATGTCGTGGCCGTCAATCCGGGTCTGGCCTGCGGCCATTGCGCCATGTGTCTGGCTGGACTGTCCAATCACTGCACCGATATGCGGTTTTATGGCAGTGCCATGCGCAACCCGCATGTGGATGGTGCCTTCAGGCGGAACCTTGTCTGCAAGGCCGTTCAATGCGTCAGGGGACATCACAAATCACCTGCCGATCTCGCCCTGGCCGAGCCCTTCGCCGTTGCGCTCCACGCTGTCAGACGGGCGGGCGCACTGCTTGGCAAAAAGGTGCTGATTACGGGGGCAGGGCCGATCGGAACACTCGTGGCGGTTGCAGCCCGACTGAATGGTGCGAGGCGGGTGATTGTGACCGATATCCTCTCCGAGCCGCTCGAAATAGCGCGCAAGGCTGGCGCAGATGAGGTGATCAACGGGCGGGAAGAGCCTGATGCGCTGGCGGCGCTCAAGGGGCAGGTGGATGTGATGATCGAGTGCTCAGGCAATGAGCAGGCGCTCAGAAATGGTATTGATCTGATGAGCCCTTGCGGGACGATCGTTCAGCTTGGTCTTGGGGATGATGTGACTCTGCCGCAAAGCCGTATCGTGGCAGGCGAGCTGAACTGGGTGGGGTCATTCCGGTTCCGTGAGGAGTTTGCCCTTGCAGTCGAGCTCATCGATAACGGCAAGGCTGACCTCTCGGCCCTCGTCACGCACCGCTTCGCGCTCGAGAGAGCGAGAGAGGCATTCGATCTGGCCTCGAACCGCAAGGAGGCCATGAAAGTGCTGCTTACGCTCTAGGCCTGATCCCCTCAGAAGGCTGCGGCGATCGACCCGATGAACTGCCTGGGCGATGCGACAAAGAGATTGCTGTTGTTATCGCCCGACACCGATGCCGCGCCATAAACGCCACCGATGTAATTCTTGTCAAAGAGGTTGGTGACGCCAAAGCTTGCCTTGAAATGCTCGGCAAAGCCGATACGGCCGAAATCATGAGCAAGAGTCAGATTGGCGAGCCAGTAGGACGGAATGTTCAGATCATTGAGAAATGTCATGGGTCGTGAGCTGATATAGTTCACGTTGAAATTGAACTGTGTCGCACGCCATGTGTAGGCCAGATTGGCCTTGTACATATAGGCTGGATAATACACCTGACGCTTGCCTTTCAGGCTGTAGATCTGACCGCCGTAATTGATGCCCGTGCCCTGATATCGCGCGTTGTTCCAGCTGAAGCTGTTGGTGATTTCGAGCCCCTTGACCGGACGGATGGCACCGAGGATATCGACCCCATCCATGGTTTCGCGGCCGACATTCATATAGGCATTACGCGTGTTGTTCGACGTCCCTTCGGTGATCGAAGCCAGACGATTATAGTAATCTGTGTGATAGTAATCGACTGTGCCGGTGAAAAATCTGGTGTCGTAGCGATAGCCCACGACGTAATTCCATGTCCGTTCGGGCTTGAGGATTTTCTTGTTCGCGTCAAACACCTGTTGCGCGGGCTGCGAGGCATTGCCGAGCCCACCCCAGGCCGTGCCGGAAGCAACCTGCGAGTAGTAGTCATAGGCGCGCAGGTTTTCGGCAATATCCCAGTAGATCTCATGATGATCGAGGAAATGGTAATCGAAGCTGAAATGGGGCAGGAAGGCGCCTGATGCCGTCAGGGAGCCACTGGCAGGGCGTCGATAATAGGTGTTCCAGCCCTCGGCCTTGAGGCGCTGCGTATAGTCATTTTTCGTGCCGCCATGCGTGGTTTGGGTGAGTGATTTGAAACCCGCCAGCAGTGTCATACCCCTGATGATGGTCCAGCGATCCTGCAGGAAGAACTGGAAACTGTTCGAGTTATAAGTGTCCTCGAACCACGTGGCCCCTGTTCCCTTCCTGAGGTCGGACATCATGTTGTGGGCGCTGGTTGGGGTGTCCTCGTACAGGCGTGCGTTGTAGATCCAGCGATTGTTTTCATACCAGAGCCCGCCCTCAACGAGATTATGATGGGGCGCTTCGTAGGAAAGCTTCTGCGTAAAGCCGATGCGCTGCATGCCGGCATGGGCCCTTTGCAGCGCCATGGGAACACCACTTACCGTACCATCCGCCAGAAGCATGGGCACACCGTAGCTTGGGGACGTCACGAAATTATTGGTGCCGCCATAAACACCGCTGGCCACATTGCCATAGGCCACCGTGTCAGAATGCAGGCGCGTAGAGATATCGAAATGACCGTTGACCGAGGACAGGTAGCTACGCTGGATCTGGGAGCCATCCCATGCGTAATTCCCCACCTCGCTGTTGGAAAGAACACCCTCATAGCCGGGCGGCACATCATCGGTGAACTGGGCATAATAGGCCCAGAGCTTCGCTTTCTCGTAATCGGGTTTGAGGTAGGTGGTATCGCGTCCGAGACGCTCCCACATGTTTTTCGTCAGACTCAGATAATTGGCCTGGGTGAAATTGCCGAACCCGAAGAACCCGGTGATCTTGCCGTGGTCTCCCACAGGCTGCACGAGTTTGGCATCGGCCTGTAATTCGCGCTGATAGCCTTCGCCCTTCCAGAGTTTGCTCTCGGTGCGGGCGAAGGACGCATAAAATTTCGTACCGCTCGGGTTGAGGATGCCGCTATCGGCCCTTCCATAGGTGCGAAAGGCGTTATAACTGCCAAAGCTCTGGCTCACCCGACCGCCGGCCTTGTCCGCAGGGTCGGAGGATGTGTACGTCATGGCGGCGCCCAAAAGCTGCCCCGAGAACGTATCGAGCGAGCCTGCGCCCTGCGAGATGGTCATCCCCGCCAGATCATCCTGAATCATGGCCTGGGTGATCGAGACGCCGTTCTGGTTGGTAAAGCCCTGCGTGCCGAGCGGTATGCCGTCAAGCGTTGCGCCGATCTGTGTCTGCGTGAAGCCGCGCACGTAAAAGGTATTGGCGGCGGTATCGAGGCCGAAAGCGTCGGACGACGTGAAATTGGCTCCCGGTGTAGTGAGAGAAAGGACCTGCATCGGGTTCGTGCCGGGAATGAAACGATCCATGACGCTGCGCGAGATCGCGACTTCGGCAGCATGGCTGCGCAGGCGCTTGCCGCTGACAGAGATCGACTCTTTCTGCGCAAGGACGGCCAGGGCAGCAGTCTTTCTGGCCGTTCCGGGTGTCTTTTTGCGTGCCAAAACGGATTTTTCCGCCTTCTGGCTGGCGTGAGACGCGGCCATGACAAGAGAAGGATTGTAGCCGATAGATATGAATACCATGAGGAAAGCGCCAGAACGGAGTCTGTTTTCTGGTATCATCACTTTCCATCGACGCATGACCGCTTTTCCGTAATCAGTTTCTTTCTGATTACGATAAAATGACGATATCGAAATGGTCAATCGCTTTTCGTTACGGAAAGTCACCAAATTTTCAGGTTCGTGCCGGGGGCTCAGGCAAGTGCGCCTGCGTCACGCTCTCTCGCTGGCACCGACAATCAGGCCTTGCCTGTCCACCACCAGCACCCCGATTTCACAGTCTGGACAAGCGAGCGTCTTGCGCGCGGTGGCGCAGGCCGCTTCGGCAATGAGTTTGCCCAGCCTTTCATCAGCGAGGGCGGCATAGCCCTGCGCAATAGTCTTGGCTGCATCGAGTTGTGCCATGCGGGAGGCGGATAAGCCCAAAGGCGCGGCGATGCTGCGCAGCGCGGCCGGATTGGCCAGGGTACGGCTGGAATGCAGATCGAGATGGCCCTCGGCTAGCTTGGTCATCTTCGCAATACCGCCAGCGAGAGTCAGGCGCGGCACCGGATGCCGATGGAGATATTTCAGCAAGCCACCCGCAAAATCACCCATCTCGATGAGGGCGGCCTCACTCACTCTGTAGCGCAACCGCGCAGCATTTTCCGAGGTCGCACCGGTGCTCGCCACGATATGGGGGAGATTGAGAGCGCGTGCGACATCGATGCCGCGATGGATCGAATGGATCCAGGCCGAGCAGGAATAGGGTATGACAATGCCGGTCGTTCCCAGAACGGAGAGACCGCCAATGATGCCAAGGCGAGCATTGAGCGTCTGTCTGGCCAACACCTCACCATCGGCAATCGAGACCGTCACGATGGCATCCGCCCCTTCTGGCGTGACCTGCAGGAGTGCTGCGCGGATCATTTGTCGGGGCACGGGGTTGATGGCGGGCTCTCCCGGCGGCAGGGGCAGGCCGGGCTGTGTGATGGTGCCAACGCCTTCGCCAGCGCGAAAGGCGACACCCGTGCCCGCAGAGGCTTGCTCCACTGTCACACGCATTATGGCGCCATGGGTTACATCCGGGTCGTCACCGGCATCCTTGATCACACTGGCCCATGCGGTTCGGCCGTCTTTCCCATGCCCGTTGAGCGCAAAACACGCTTCCTTGCCGCCGGGCAGGCTGATCGTCACCGGGTCGGGGCAGATATCGTGCCGCAGCAGAGACCAGGCTGCCTTGGCTGCGGCCGTAGCGCAGCTTCCGGTTGTCCATCCGCGACGCAGGGCCGTGGCTTGCGTCATGACGGCGTTGGCTCCTCTCATCGCGTGGGAGGAAATACCTCCTGTTGCAGGTCTGTGTGTTCTTTACATAGACGGCCCCGCGCCGCCAGTGCGGCGTGGTGGAGCGACGGCAACGGAAAGGCGCACGCCTTGTGCGTGCGGGCACGCAGCGCTTGTCTGGGGCGCTCAATAATGCGGACGTAACAATTCTCTCTGTATTGGCTGGATAACACGGCTATGGTTGGGGGCTTCTCCTGCAAGAAGGAAACACTGACCATTCCCGCGCCCGTTCTTCTCACCATTGTTGTGGTTCTCGCTCTCTTCCTTGTCTTCTGCCTGTTGTTCGGCGGGATCATGATCGTGCCGGGGCGGATGGTTTACGTCACCGAGTTTCTCGGCAAGCCGCAGCGCAAGCTTCTCGAAAGCGGCCTTCACTTCCGTATTCCGTTGCTGACACGCGTTTCGTACAAGGTGTCCCTCCAGCAGATGCAGGTAGAGACCTCTTCCGAGGTCAAGACGCTGGATGACGTGTTCATCGAGATACGCTGGGTGCTGCTTTACAGTGTCCGTGATGACAGCGAGGCCGTGTTCAACTACGCCTACAAGGTATCGCAGCCCGTCAAGCGTCTGGTCTTTCGGGTAGAGAATGAAATCCGGCAGATTGCGTCCACGATGACGCTGGCCGCGCTCTACTCGCAACGCAACGAGATTGCCCGCCGCGTCATTGCCGATCAGGTGGCCGATGCCCTTGAATCGGGTCTCGATATCCATGGCGTTACGATCGAGCAGCCCATGCCACCACGCGAGATTCAGGAGGCCATGAATAACAAGCTGGCCGCCATTGCGCGCAAGGACGCCGCGCAGGCTGAAGCCGAGGCCGAAATGGTGCGGCGCGTCGGTATTGCCCGCGCCGAGGCCGAGAGCAAGAAGCTGCAGGGTGAGGGTATCGCCAATGAACGCAAGGCGATTGCGGCAGGGTTTGCCGAGGCGGCGGAGCTGTTTCGCCAGAGCGTGCCGGGTGTGAGTGAAGAGGCAATCCTGACCCTCATGCAGAATGTCAATCAGGCCGATATGGTGGTGACCGCCAGCCGCTCAGGCAAGGCAACCGTCATCTTTGTTCCGACCGACATGAATGTTGGTCAGATCGCCGCGGCCACGTCAGGGCGATTCGTCTCATCAATCGTCTGATCTGAACGCGATAAATGCGGATCATGGGGGTGTAAGGCGCCCCTGACCGTCAGCAGGGGCGTCGGTCAGGGTGTTGAGAAAATCCACAATCCTGTCGCGTTCGGCCTCCGTCAGGGCAGGTTTGTCACGAGGCCCGAAAGGCGCGTCATTCCTGTCGACATTGGCGCGGTATTGCCTGGGCAGATCGTCATAAAGGGCGACCGTTCCGTCTCTGTTGCGAGGATAGAAGCGCGCGGGCTCGATATCGCGCAGCACATAGAAATCCATTACCTCACGCAGGGAGGTGAACACGCCATTATGGAAAAAATGCCGACGCGTGGCGCTGTTGCGCAGTGAGGGGGTGCGAAAGAACCCGCAATAGCCAGAGGCGGCGCCGATATCGGTCCGGCCGGCAGCGCACAGACCCAGATCCACACTGCCGGGCAGGGCGAGTTTCTGTCGTGGCGCGGCAAGGGCCTCGTATTGATGATCGGTGAAAAGCGGTGGTCGCCCCTCCGCATCGACCGTGCTGAGATGACAGGCGGCGCAATTTCCCTTTTCCGGATCATTGAAGAGTGCCAGACCCTCCGCTTCATGGGGTGTCAGACGCGCCTTGCCCTCAAGCCAGGCATCATAGCGGCTGGAGTAAGGGTGAAAGCCGGGGGATTCGATCTGATATCGGGCAAGAGCAAAGAGGGCTTCAGCGACCAGCATGTCATCGGAGGCTGAGCCACCGACCAGCGCCATCAATGAATTCGTGTAGGGTGCATGGCGCAGGCGCTGCACGACATCAGCCTGCGTGGCAGCCATTTCGCGCGGATCGAAAAGTGGACCCGCTGCCTGCGCCTGTAGCGTATCGGCCCGGCCGTCCCAGAATAATCCGCCCTGAGGCACGAGGGCCAGGGCAGAGGCCGCCGTGTTGTCTGCAGATTTGGCCGCGCGCGGCGTCTCTGGGCCTGTCTGCGCAGGAGCAGGGGGTGCGGCCTCGCTGGTGGCATCATCCGGCCCGACACTGAAGGGGGGCTGGCGCTCCCGATAGGTGAGAGACGGCACCGCCCTCACGCCCGCAGCCTGCATCGTCCGTCCACCGCGGGCAAATACACGGTCATCATCGGGCGCGTAATGAGCCTTTGGCACATGGCACGAAGCGCAGGAAAGCTGCCCCGACCCCGAGAGTTTAGGGTCGTTGAACAGATCGCGGCCCAGTCGGGCCATCGCGGAAAGGGGCGCTGTTGCCGGACGCAGGAGCGTGACGGGGCAGGGATTGCTGCCATCGGCACGTATGCTGCACTCAGGGGCGACGTTTTGCGAGGCGGCAAGGGCCAGACCGGGATGACATCCCAGCATCCAGACGGCCCCGATCCAAAGCGGGAAAACCCGCTTGATCAGACGGGCACGCCAGCCTTGCAAAGGCCTTGGTGCGTCAGTGCGGGATGCAGTGGGTGCAGGCGATTTTTCAGAAGACCGTCGGCGCATCATGCAGGATCGAGCCGTCTCTGGGGGCAAGATAGAGCGGCGACAGGTCAGGCTGTCCCTTGAAGTCGAACAGCGTATCGAGGTCGTTCGCGTCCTGATCGAATGATCCGCCACCCAGGCGCGCCCCGGCAAGCCAGTTATTCTCGATGAAGCGCAGGACTGAACTCTGGGTCAGCAGGGTATGGTCAATCGCATTACGGCGTGCCCAGGGGGAGAGAACCAGAAGCGGCGTCCTCGTGCCCGGACCGCATCGCCCGTTGACCGGTTTGCCCTTCAGCCCGGCAGGGGCAGGCGCGTTGCCGCACTGGCCAGGGCCATCCAGCTGATCGGCCTGCGGGTCATGAGAGCTGTGCTGGGGTTTGACGAAGGCATGGTCATACCAGCCATCGGAATCATCATAGGCAATGATGATGGCCGTGTCTTTCCATTCAGGACGGGACTGGATGAAATTGACCAGACGTACCACGCCCTCCTGCTCGTCCAGCGGGTTGGAATAGCCCGCATGGGCATCCTGAAAGGCGGGAAGTTTGAGGAACGACACCGCAGGCATATGACCGGCCCGTGTGGCGGTGATGAAATCCTCAAGATCATACTGGTGGTTGGCGGGGTCTTTCGTCCTGCCGTCCATGCCAAGCGTCTGACCGATGGCCGCAACACCCGAAGGGCGCAGATGTTTGGGATTGGCGGTGGAGGGATAATACTGGAACCAGTTGTGATGAGGAATGTAATCCACCACTGTCTGGGCAACGACGCTCGAATAGGTGGCGCGCTGGCACCCGGTTGTCCCGTTGCGGTTGCGGGCAGACAGATCAAACCCGGCCATGAAGCCGCCCCAGCTTACGCCTTTCGCCGTCAGCAGATCACCGATATTGCGGCCTTCCATCCAGACCTGCTCACCGGGAAGCGAACAGACGTCTCCGCTGGGGTCGATATCGTTGATCATGGTCATACGCCCCTGATCATCCGCTCCCGGCCCGCCATTGCCTGACCCATCCGGGATGAAGGGCGAGGGATGCTCGCGCGTGCTCCGTTTCTCGGCCGAGGCAGTGACATGTAGACCGTTGGTCTGACCCGAAACGATTTCGAGCGCGCCGGGCGTGGAGGGACCATAGGTATCGGTAAAGGCATTATCGCTCATGGCGAAACGCTGTGCGTAGCGCCAGAGGGCGGTAACCGTGTTGCCATCAAAATAGCCCATGACCTGACCGCGCGTGGAAAAAGCCCCGACACCGCCGGGTGAGGCCCTGCCAGTGTGAAGCGGAAACAGATCGGCCTTGCCGCCATTATAGGCCATCTGTTCGGCCGTGTAGCCGTGATTCTGGTCGGCCGTGCTGGCCTGCGTCCGGTCCAGCCGGAAGGGTAGCGCTGCGTCCGCACCATTGGCCGGGTTGGTGTTGGGGTTATGGGTCAGGAGATTGGCGCGCAGAAGGGTATTGGCAGGCGGTGTGCCAAGCTGCGGCAGAAAGATCGGCTCACCTTCGAGATTGGCTGCCTGGGGATAGGTGGCGAAATAATGATCGAAGGAAACGTTTTCATCGAAAATGACGACCACATGCTTGATGGGTGTCCTGGTTCGGAATCCCTCCGCCGCATCACGGACAGTCTGCGCCTGCGCCGGTTTCGCAACGAGGCTTGGGCTCAGGCAGGTCAGGGCAAGGAGGGCTGCGGCGAGAGAACGTGTCGGACGAGTCATGATCAACGGCGATAACATCTGTTCAGCGAGGAGAGAAGCGGCCTTTTGTCTGAAGCGTGGGGCCGGATGTAAAGCGGGTCACGCCTCAGGTCTGGTCATCCTCACGCAGGGGCTCTTCATCGAGAGCCATGAGCGCGCCGCGACGCGATTGCAGGGAAATGGCTGTCAGACGGTGCTCACGCCATGCCGCAACAAGCGTCTGGCGCCAGCGATCTGAAGGGGCTGAGGATCTGTCGTGCTGAAGCTGAAGTTCCATTGACCTGCTCCTTTTCCAGAAGAGTGCCGGGTTACGGCGCCTCGATAAAGGATTCCCGAGAGCCGGTGTGTGACCGTTCCATGAATTCGCCGCGTCGGAATGTTGCAGGCATTCGAGGTCGGCCTCTGGAGATTTCCCGGTTGGGAGACGGGCGCTCCTCCCAACCTGAAAATGTCACATCGGAAAAGGTAAAAACCGTGTTGAAACCTAGTTAAAGCCCGCCGAAACACCGGCGAAAACGCCAAAGCCGTCGCCGGGTTGAAACACCGCGAGCTGCTTGCCTGCGGCGATGTAGCCCGGCACGACGATCGAGGCGTAATGCGTGTTGGCGAGGTTGTTAAAGGACAGGAAGACCTGCCGGTGTTTGTGCGGCCACTCATACCCGATGGTGGTGTTGAAGATGTGGTAGGACGGTGCGTAATAGGTGTCATCATAGGAGCCGGAGACTTTTGACGAGACCTGTGTATTGAAATTGGCATAAAGCCCGTTCTTCAGGTCGAGGCGTATTTCCCCCTGATAGAAATGCGCCGGTATGCCCGGCAGGGCGTTATGGCCGAACACCGCGTCATGCTTGAAGTGGAAATCCTGCCAGGTATAGGACTGGCGCAGGCCAAGCTTGCCCCCTGACCATTTGATGAGATCGGTTTCCAGCGAGGCCTCGACACCCTGATGCGTCGTCGGGCTGGCATTGGAATAGGTGGCCGCACCGTAAAGCTGGGAGAGCGGCGTCATGACCGAGAGCAGCTCATTGCGTACGTCTGAATAGTAATAGGAGACGCTCCAGCGATTGTTTTTCCACTCTCCCCGTGTGCCGACTTCATAGGTCGTGGCGGTCTGGTTATCGAGCTTTACCCCCGAGGCATTGAGGCCCTGCGCCGGGCCGGAAGTGTAGAGCGCGCCGGAGAGCAATTGCCAGTCATTGGGCGGCTGGAAGCTGCGGCTGACATTGCCGTAAATCGAGGCATGGGGCGAAATCACGTAGCGAAAGCCGCCACGGGGCGTAAAGCCGAGCCCGGAGGTGCCAACAGAGCTCCGCGTGGGATAGGTGACCTCGGTCGAACGCTGCACGAAATCCAGAGCGCCAGCTGCTGTCAGCCAGAAATTATGAAACAACTCAAAATTGTTCCGGATGTGAAAGTAGTTATCGGTGCCGCCGTAATTCGAATGGCGCAGCACGGTGCCAAAGGGGATTTTGGCATAAATGCCCGTATTGGTGCGCGACCGGTTGGTTTGCCACGCCTCCAGATCGGTATAGGTATCGATGCCGAACAGCGTTTCGCTCTTGTGGCCCCAAACAGTATCGTTGCGGCTGTAACGCAGCACCCCCGCGACTGTCTTGTAGCCCCAGCGCTGGGCGGTCGCCGTATTCTGGATATCGATCGGCGCATCCTGATAATCGAAACCGAGTTCGAGCTTCGAGCGGTCATCGATACGGATCGTGGTCATGTCGCCATAGAATTTGCTGCCGGGCTGGATGCGATGCCCGTGCAGCGAAGCGTAAAGCGCCTGAGCCTGTTTGGGGTTGGTTTCGATCTGGTCGCGGGTCAGATAGCCCGGATAGCCGTTCTGCGTCTGGCGATAGCGAAAGAAGAGGCGTGTCGAGACATTGTCATTGAAGCGATAGCCGTAATTGGCATTGACGCCGAAGCTGCTCGCTGCCGTCTGGGCCTGATACCCGCCGCGATAGGATTTGGTGAGGCTGATATAATAATCGGACTTGCCGATGACGGCGCCAGAACTGATCTGCTGCTTGTTGTAGTTGAAGCTGCCTGCCTCGACACGCGCCTGGAAATGATCGGCCGTATAGCCCGTGGGCGCCACGTAATTGATGGCACCCCCAAGCTGCAACCCGCCATAATCGAACGCATTCGCGCCGCGCAGAACCTCGGTGTACTGGATGCCTAGCGTCTCGAATAGCTCATAGGGCGTGCCGGCAGGGGTGGTGACGGGGAGCCCGTCGAACATCAGCAGAATACCGGAGCGGAAGTAGTTGGTGCCTGTCTGGATGCCGGAACCACGAATGGAGAGGCGCAACCCGTCGCCGCCGCCAGAGCTTTGGGCAAAGACGCCGGGCTGGAAAGCCAGAAGATCGGCATTGGTCAGATTACGGCTGCGAAGGACTTCCTTCGAACTGATGACGGATACCCCACCCGGCACGGTTTCGAGCTGGCGGCTCGCTGCTGCGGCCGGGGAGAGACGATGCTGCGAAACGGTGATCGATTCCGCTTTGCCGATGACAGATTTCGCGCCACTGCGTCGATCGGGCGTCTGGACGCCCCTTTTGGCTCGATCGGTGGCTTTTGCCGATGCTGCGTATGCTGAAGTTGACGGCGACTCAGCGCTTGAGCCAGGCTGAGTGGCCGTGTGACCGGGCTGCACGGGAGCAGGGTTGCGGCTCGGTGAGACGGCGGCAAATGCCGTCGAGACGGGAACAAGGCTCACCCCGGCCAGAAGGGCGAGGGAGTGGGGGCCAAGCGTGTTGCGACGCGGGAGGGGCAATTCAGATCGGTGGCGGTGTTTCATAAGGGCGATATCCGGGGAGGGTGATGAATAAACTGGAGAGCGTGCGAGAAGGCGGACATCGGTCGTGTGAGGGGATAAACGGTATATTTTCGTTGTTCATTATTTCACTCATTTATAATCGTTGAATTACGTCGCGGATCGTCCGGGCGCAGAGGGAGAAGCCCTTCATGCTCGGAGGGTGAAAGAGGGGGCGCTCACGGGGCCTGGTTTGAGGGGCAGAGCGTCTGCCCCCTGTTTCCGTCCCGTGTGCGATACAGGGCATGACACAGGGTCGGGTCAGCATCGGCGTCATAGCCGAACACCTCCCATCGAAGCGCCATATGCAGCGCAATGCCGAACAAGGGGGCAATCAGGATGACCCAGAAGATCTGCATACCGAGTGCTGTATAGAGCGTGGGCAGGGCCCACATGCTCAGTGTGCCACTGAATCCGGCTACGAAGTTGGTGAAGCCGATGCCTGTGCCGCGCAATTCGGTCGGGTAGCTGAGCGTTGGATAGACCATCTGCTGGCATCCTGGCCCGAAACCCTGAGCAAACAGGAAGAGGGCAAAACCGCTCATCACCGACACGATGCCCAGACTACTATGCGGCGTGCCGGTCAGGGCAAGCAGTAGAATGCCCGCCACCTGCATGGCATAACCGGCGAGGGTGATCGGTCGCGATCCGAAGCTGCGGGTCAACCTGACGCCAAGCAGGCCGCCACTGAAGGCAAAGACCAGATTGAGCAGGATGGACACACCCAGCACTTCGGTGCGTTGCAGGTGCAGCATGGACGACAGAAGCCCCGGCAGACCAAAGGCAATCGCTGCATAGGAGGTGGCGCTCACGATCTTCATGCCAATGACAAGCGTGGTGCGCTTGAGCAGGGGCTTGCGCAGCAGGGCAAACAGGCTGGGCGGCGTCTGGCGCGGCGGCGCTACCGTGATATGCAGAACTGGGTCCACCCCATGTGTGGCGCGCAGGATGGCGGCGGCTTTTTCCAGATCACCGTGGCGGGCAATCCAGAGCGGCGATTCACTCATGTAGCGGCTGCGCACCAGAATGATGATCAGGGCAGGGACTGCGCCAAAGCCGAGCGAGGCACGCCACAGCCAGTCCGGGTGGCTGGTTGGCACAATGGCGTTAAGCGCAAACACGAGTATGAAGCAGGCTGAGGAGGCCGCATACCAGGTGGGGCACCATGCGGCGGCCCGCCCGGCCTTGCTTCCCTTGCCCGAGAGCTTCGAGAACTCGGAGAGAAACGCCATGGCAACGGGCAGATCCATACCAACGCCAAACCCCATGGCAAAACGGGCCAAGATGAGAATGCTCGCGCTTGGTGCAGCAGCGGCAACAAGGGCCGCAATCACGAAGCATGCCATGTCCGCCATGAATACAGCGTAGCGGCCGATACGGTCAGTCAGCCATCCGCCCATGATACTGCCAATAATTGTTCCTGCGCTCATGGCGGCCGCTACAATTCCGGTTTGTGAGCCGGACAGGCCGAAATGCTTCTGCACATCGCCAATGCCATAGGAGAGGGTCGTCAGGTCATAGGCGTCAAGAAACACGCCGCCCAAAGCCAGCAGCACGATGATATTGGCATGACCCTTGCCGCTCGGCCCGCGATTGATCAGGGCCGCAATATCATCGGCCGAGCGAATGATCGGGCGTTCGGGCGCATGAGAGGGGGCGGCACTCATGATCGGACCTCATCGGGCAGACGTTGCGTTGCAGGAGAGAGGAGGGCTGCGAGATGGCGGGCCACCGACTGCGCGTTTTCGGTCACTTCGGGCAGGCCCATCAATTCGCCAAAGGTGCCGCGTGACAACGGACCCGCAATAAGCACCGAGTCCACCTTGTGGCCATCAGACAGCGCGTGATGATCAAGGCTGGTGTGCAGTCCAAGGCCGGTCGGGTCCGGGGCAAGGGCGCCCTGTGCTGCGAGCGACCGCAGCACAGGCATATGTGCGACAATGCCTGCATGGTCGGGGCCGGTGGTATTGATCACGTGATCCACCACAAGGGGAAAGGAGGGCTCCCCCAGCTTTGTCCTGTCCCGGGGCTGGATGCGCAGGCGCACACCACCTTCCGAGATTTCTGCACACACGAGGCGTGCAGCACGCAGGCTGAGGGTTTTTTCGGCCAGACGCTGTGTGAGGATGGCGTCGATCTGCGGGGCGATACGGAAGCGATGCACATCCCAGAAGGGGCGCAGGTGACGTATCAGCCGTCGACGTTCTGAAAGAGAAAGTGCCGACCACAGAACAAGCCCTTGCTTGCGCACGGCGTCGATCACTTCGTGCCATGACAGATCGGCATGATCGCGCAGTGCCTGCCGCACATGGCGCAGCAGGCCCCTTGCGGTCGGGGCCGGCGCAATGGGGAGAAGTTCGGAGAGCGCCGAGGCCTCGGCAGCATGAGCGCGCGGTCGTAGCCCACGCCGCGAGAAGGCGACGATGGGTCCTTGATGGCCGCGTGCGGTCAGGCTGGCCACGACATCGGCCATGGTAAGGCCCGTTCCTATAATGGCCACACGATCCTGCACCCCGATGCGCGACAGCGCGTCGTCACGCCACGGGTTGGCAATCACGCGTCGGTCGTGGGCGAGCGCCCTGAGCGGCACCGGCAGGGCGGGTGCGGGATGGGTCAGGGCGATGACAAGCCGTTCCGCCAGGATGGGCGGCCCATCGCTGAGAGCGATACGCCAAAGCCTGTCGCGCGTGATATCGAGCGCCTCGGCGCGGATATGCCGCAACCGCCCCGATGTGATTTCGGGGGCGAGGCGGGCCGCAACATAACGGCCAAACTGCGTCCGTGAGGGGTAGAGATCGCCCGAGGGTAGAAAGGCGTCAGGATCGGTGGCGGACAGGGCATCAAGATCGAGCCATGCGCGGAAATCTCCCGGCACGCTGGTATCGAGACTCATGCGCGACGCGGGCACATTAATCCGGTGCTCCGGGTCCTGCGTGCCATAAGCGAGCCCCGCACCAAGCTGGGCACGTGGCTCGATAATTGCCACCTGGCCGGCAGCGAGGTCAGGGCGCAGCCTGAGCAGATGATAGGCCACCATCGCACCTGAGGCGCCGCCGCCGATAATGGCGACCGGGTAGGAGGGGGATGCGCTGCCCATTATGACGCCGCGATCCGTCCGGGCCTGTGGCTTCCGGCAATGGTTTCGCCAAACGGGCCCATATTGCTGCTGGCCTGCTTCGTACGCACGGGATGGGCGGTTGGCAGCAGCGGCAGTACGAGTTCACCGAAGCGATAGGCTTCCTCAAGATGTGGATAACCCGAGAGAATGAAGCTGTCGCACCCTGCGCGGCGGTATTCATCCATACGCTCGGCAATGGTGGCCGGATCGCCCACGAGCGCCGTTCCCGCGCCACCGCGAACCAGCCCGACACCGGCCCAGAGGTTTGGGCTGATCTCGAGTTTGTCACGCCGGCCGCCATGCAGGGCGCTCATGCGTGACTGCCCCACGGAATCAAGCCGCGCAAAAACAGATTGCGCCTCGGCAATCGTGGCATCATCGAGTTTCGAAATCAGCCGATCTGCCTCTGCCCAGGCCTCTGCCGTCGTTTCGCGGGCAATGACGTGAAAGCGTATGCCAAAGCTGACCTCGCGCCCCGCTTTCGCAGCAGCCTCGCGCACTCGGGCGATCTTCTCGCGCACAAGGGCGGGCGGCTCGCCCCAGGTCAGGTATTTCTGTACCCGTCTTGCCGCAATATCGATCCCGACATCGGAAGAGCCGCCGAAATAGAGCGGCGGGCCGTTTTCCTGATGGGGCGGAAAGAGCAGCCGACCATCCTCGATGCGGAAATGCGGCCCTTCATGGGCGATCGTCTCGCCACGCAGAAGGCGCGAATAGATATCCAGAAATTCGTCGGTAATGGCGTAGCGCGTGGGATGGTCATGAAACAGCCCATCGCCGCCATTTTCGCGCGGGTCACCCCCTGTTACGACGTTGATCAGCAGACGCCCTCCGGACAGGCGGTCGAGCGTCGAGGTCATGCGCGCGGCGAGCGTGGGTGACTGGAGCCCCGGACGCACAGCCACAAGGAATTTCAGACGCTCGGTCGAGGTGACCAGCGCGGAGGCAACAACCCAGGAATCCTCGCAGCTGCGCCCGGTGGGCAGAAGCACCCCATAATAGCCCAGCGAATCAGCGGCGCGGGCAATCTGTTGCAGATAGGGCAGATCGACCGCGCGACCGCCCTCGCTGGTGCCAAGATAACGGCTGTCACCATGCGTGGGCAGGAACCACAGGACGTTGATCTTGTCCGGGGTCGTGTGGGCTGCACCACCATCACCTGAACGCCCCCCGAAAGAGGTGCTGTCTACCGGTGCGAACGGAAGGGAGAAAGGGGGGCGGGTCATGGCAGGGCGCTTTCTTTCTGCACGGTCTCTTGCCGTGGGCTGGTCTGTGGTCCCGATGCGGGCTCTGGCGTGCGCCGAGTTGGCGGGGACGTGCTTATGGGATGTGCGCCGGGCGCTGGCGGGGTGGCCCAGAAGGCCGGGGGCTTGCGATAGGCGGAGGCGGGATGGGTGTCGGGCAGGCGGTCACGCCCTGTCAGGCGATGGCGCAGCGTTTCACCCTCTGCCGGGGCAGGCGGCAGCCTTCCGCGGCGGCGCAATTCGGGCGCGATCAGGGTGGCGTAATCGTCCAGCGTTTCGTGACTGTGATATTGCCGCAGATTGATGCCATCGATGCCGTCCTCATCGAGCCAGGTCTCGATGGCATCGGCAATCTGCTCCGGCGTGCCGGCGATGAAAAAGCGCCCCTCGTCAAAGCTTGCGATCTGCGCGAGTGCCGCACCGACTGTCTGATCGGCACCAAAGCGACGCCCCATATTGCCCAATTCACGCCCGCTTTGAGAAAGGGCCTGACCGATGGTAAGCGCCGGGTCGAACTGTCGCAGGTCGATTTCAGCCTGAGCATGGACCAGTGCGCCCTCCACGGAATACAGAGCCCGGTAGCGCGCCAGTTTGGCCTCGGCTTCCTCGGTTGTGCGGCCTGCAATGAGACCGGCCATCACATAGAATTTCAGCTCCGAAGGATCGCGCCCTTCCGCTGCGGCCGCTGCGCGGGTGCGGGCAATATGGTTGCGCACCTCATCCTGTGTGCGACCGCCAATGAATACGGCCTCGGCATGGCGTGATGCCGTTTTCAGCCCGCGTGGCGAACCGGTGGCCTGAAACAGAACCGGCGTGCGCTGCGGTGTGGGCTGCACAAGATGCGGCCCCTCGACACGGAAATGCGTGCCGTCATGATTGATGTGGCGCACACGAGCGGGATCGCTGAAGCGATCACCTTCGCGATCCGCAATGACAGCCTCCTCCTCCCAGCTGCCTTCCCAGAGCTTGTAGAGCACTTCGAGATATTCATCGGCGCGGTCGTAACGGCTGTCATGTTCCAGCTCGCCATCCAGACCGAAATTGCGTGCGGCATTGGGCAGGTAGGAGGTGACGACGTTCCAGCCCACGCGGCCATTCGTCAGCAGGTCGAGCGTGCTCATGCGCCGCGCAAAGGCAAAAGGTGGTTCGTAGGTCGTGGAAAATGTCGCGGCAAAGCCGAGCGTGGTGGTAACGGCGGCCATTGCCGGAATGAGCGAGAGCGGATCGAGATTCGGAATCTGCAAACCAAGACGCAATGACGCATCGAGCCCGCCAAACCGGTCATAAATGCCGATCACGTCCGCCAGGAAGATGGCATCCATCCCCGCAGCCTCGGCCTTGCGGGCTGTCTCAAGCCAGAACGCCATCTCGCCGAAACGATGGCGCTGGTTGCCTTCCTCGCGCCACATGCCGTGGACGATGTGACTGACGCAGGCCATCTCGAACAGATTGACGTGAAGGGTCTTGCGTTTGCCGGGCGGTGCCGCGCCCTGCCGATCGGGGTGGGGTGCAGGGCTCATGCTGCGTTCTCCCGGTTTGCGTCTGCCGCAAGGCGGCGCAGCCCGTCGCGATAGGGTGTCCATAATCTGGTGCCGTTGAGCGCCACATCGCCCAGTTCGCGCTGACGCTGTGCGGCGGGATTATGCGAGGCCAGTGTGCGGGCATTGCGCCAATGCCGATCGAGACGCCGCGTTTCGGAAGTGGCCGAGGCACCGCCAACCTCGAACAGGGCCGTGGCAGCTTCAAGCGTCTGCTGCGCGATGATCTGCTGCGCCTTGAAGATTTCCTCCTGGGCCTTTTCGATGGCATCGTCATCATGCTGCCCGGCAAGGAAGAGCGGCTCGATCTCCTCAAGCGCCTGTGCTCCGCGATCAGCAAGCACAGCGGTCGAGTAGGCAAGAGAGGACAGACGTCCCACGACGCTCTGCACGATCGGGTCATCCTTCTGGACCACCTTGCCCGGCACGCCGAATACCCGCTCGCGCGGGCGGACAAAATCCATCGCATCGCGCAGCACGGCCTGGGCGATGCCTGCGAGGGTCGTGTTGTGGAATTGCTGGTAATAGGCCCCAAGGAAAGGCTGGCTTGGCGGGGCGTCAGATGGTGAGCGTTCGACAATCTGCCAGGGCTGCAGCGGGACCTGCTCGAAAATTGTGGTGCCGCTGCCGGTCAGGCGTTGGCCAAACCCGTCCCAGTCGTCCAGTCGGGTAACGCCGGGGGCGTCTGCAGGCACGAGCACGCGCACCCTGTCACTGCCGAAAGTGGCCCAGACGATAATCCAGTCAGCATAGAGCGTTCCGGTCGAGTAGTATTTGCGTCCGTTCAGCCGCAGCCCCTCAGGGGCCTCGGTAACCTGGGTGGTGACGCTCGTCTCGTTATTGCGCTCGGCCATGGCCGCGCCCAGAACCCGGTTTTCGCGTATCAGGCCGCGCCACCGTTCGGCATCCGGCAATCCGGCGCGCAGCGTTTCAACGAAGGCAAAATGCGCCCGGAAAATCTGTGGAATATTGGAGTCCGCGCTGGCGAGGTCACGCAGGACCCTGAAGCTTTGAGACAGGCTCAAACCTGCCCCGCCTGCCGCCTTGTCCAGACGCAACCGACCAAATCCGGCCTGAGCCAGAGCGGCAACAGCGTCATGCGCAGGGGCTCTTTCACAGTCGCGCTGCGCGGCATCTCGAGCAATAACGCGAAAAATCTCTGTGAAAACCATGACAAAATCCCTAAGGAAGGACTGAATTTAGTGAATTCAACAACAAAAAATAGTTGTTATATCGACATAACAGAATGGAATGATATTTTTTGTCAACGGTGAATCACGTTAAATTCGTTAATCACTATTATAGATCGTTATAATGTATAGCCGACGGTTAGGCGTCCTGCCTGGTCTGGGTGATCCGTGCTCCGCACTTGACGGCTCTTCCTGCACTGTCGCCTGAGGGGTAGAAACGGGGCCAGTTGATGCAGCATGGCGAATAGCGGGGCAGGGGCGGCAAATGGCAGGCGAAGCTTATCTCGATGAATGGAAAGCAGCGCTCAGCCGGGCGACGGGTGCGCTCTATCTCGTCATGGTCGAATGTATTGCCCATGCGATCCGCAAGGGGGATTTGCAGGAGGGTGAGAGGCTCCCCCCTCAGCGCGAGATGGCTGCCCGTCTGGGCACCAATCTCAGCACGGTAACCCGCGCCATTGGCGAGGCGCAAAAGCGCGGCCTGCTCGATGCAACGGTCGGACGCGGTACATTCGTCAGGATCAACGCGGGCGATGGTTCGTGGCGTCAGACCGGCGCCAGCGTGATCGATCTCACCATGAACTCACCGCCTCTTCCCCGCGACCCGTCCCTACAGGCCATGATACAGGGCGAGATCGCCTCCATATTTCGCCATCAGGATGTGCAGTCCCTGATGTCATACCGCGTGACTGGCGGAACGCAGCAGGATCGCCAGCTCGGGATCAACTGGCTGGCTCCCGTTCTGGGGCGCAGGCGGGCAGGTGAACTGCTGATTGTGCCGGGCGCCCAGGTTGCGCTGTCGGCCATCATGAGTTCTCTCGTCAGGCCGGGTGAGGCGATTGTCACGGATTATCTGACCTATCCGGGCATGAGGTCGATTGCCGCCCAGTTTGGCTATGTGCTGCTTGGGGTCGATCATGATGAGGAGGGAATGAATCCCGAGGCACTGGACGAACTCTGCGCGCAGCACAGACCCCGGGTTCTGTATTGCACCCCGACCCTTCACAATCCGACCGCTGCCACATGGTCAGTCGCCCGGCGTGAGGCCATACTTGGCATCGCCAGACGCTATCAGGTGCAGATTGTCGAGGACGATCCCTATAGTCTCCTCCTCAAGGCGCCCCCGCCGACACTGGCAATGCTCGATCCGACACGTGTCATCTATGTCGCCACCTTGTCCAAGGTGCTCAGCCCCGGTTTGCGCACGGCTTACATCGTCCTGCCCGGCGCGGAGATGACCCGCCGCATCACCTCGGGCGTGCGGGCCATCTGTCAGGCCAAGGCAGGCCTGCTGGACGCGCTCGTGTCACGCTGGATCGAGACCGGTATTGCCCAGCAATGCCTGCGCGGCATCCGCGAAGAACTGACACAGCGTCATCATGTGCTGCGGCAGGTAATGAGCGATCATTTTCATGACCGTTCACCCAGCCCTCATGTATGGCTGCCTTTGCCCGAATGGTGGACCAGTGCCGATTTCGTGGCGTTCGCGAGGCGGCAGGGGCTGGCTCTTGTGCCCGGCTCTGTCTTTGCGGTGACCGGGCATGCACCCCCGGCGGTGAGGATCGCACTTGGAAGCGCCCCTGACCTCTCCGGGCTGCGGGACTCGCTTATCAATCTGCGTTCAGTGCTGGATTATCGCCCCGCCAGCGGATTTTCCGATATTGTGTGACCGAGACAGTGCGTTCTGTCGTTCACGAAAAAGAGAGCGAAAAACCACAAGTTTTCAATGGTATGGGGTTGTCGCAATGGTTTGTCATTGAATGATCGGTATATTGTTTGGTGTTGTATCGGATAATGTTCCCGAAAATCGTCAATAGCTTCTTTTGTATGGCCTTTTGGTCCATACAATATTTTGCATTTGCAGTCAGTTTCGGTCATGGTGCGAGGAGGGAACAGGGTGTTCCGGTTCTGCCATACGCGGCGGGGCTGGGTGGCCCTCTCCAGGAAAACCAGCAACGGGATGGCGCCGGGGATATTCGCTCCACCGTCGACGCCTCTCCGTCAGGGAGAGTAAGAATGACCGCAGAAGTCGCCAACATGTCGCTGGAAATAAGAGAAGCGAAGGCGCAGCGCCGTCTGCGCTACCGTATGATTGCCATGGTGGTCGGCGTGCTTATGTTCCACGTCTGTCTTGCCTGGGCCATCGCGGGCACTTCGGTCGACATGCAGGACCACTTCCACACCAATTACTGGGCTCTTGGCGCCACGTTGTTCTGGGCCATGTATGCGGTTTACAACATGAGCGTCTCGTAAGGGCGCTCACCCTCTCTTACGCGCGACGAGGCGGCCATGACGCGGCGATAGATCGCCTCGTAATTGTCGATCATCGTCTCGCGGCTATAGAAAGCCTCTGCCCTGTACCGGGGAAGCGACCTGTCGATGCGTGACGCCTCCCGGATCGCCAGAGCAAGGCCGTCAACATCCCCCGGTGACGCATAACGTCCGGCTGTCTCGCCGATGATCTCTCTTGCAGCACCCTGATCGAACGATGCCACAGGCAATCCGCTCGCCATGGCCTCGACAGCAATCAGGCCAAAAGGCTCATCCCAGCAGGGCGTGAATAGCAAAAGCGCGGCCCGCTGCATCTCGTTCGACAAGGCGGCGCCTTCCAGAACGCCGCCATAACTGATGCCCTCGCTCAACTCAGGTGCGATCTCCTGATCGAAATAGGCTCTGTCCTCCAGATACCCGAAGAGACGAAGCGACATATTGGCGCGTTTTGCCGCTGCGATGGCCAGATGCGGACCCTTGTTGCGTGTTATCCGCCCGCACCAGATGGCGTGATCGCCTCCCGCGGCACCGAAGGGCCAGCAGGCCACATCGATCCCGTTATGCACAACCATGCTCTCGGGCGGGACGGCCTGCCCCCACCATGAGATGTTCTGTCGGGCGGATGTCACTGTGACATGATGGGTATCACTCAGTGTGTCGCGCACCACGCCGTGTATGGCGTCAAATGGCGGGACATGCAGCGACGTCACGCAAGGCAGGCCGGTACGTTTTGCTTCCTGCATCACAAAACGATGGAGGGAGTTGTTGTGAACAATGTCATAGTGTCCCGAAAAAATCCGGTGGCGGGCCGCGCCAAAGGCCTTGTCGAGAACGGTGTAGAGCTCCGGATGGGGGGTCGTATTTTCCCAAGGGTAGTCGCGGTCATAGTGAACAGGCAGCAAAGAATCGATCGTAAAGGCGGGATCGCTGTCACCCGCAGCGAAAAGCGTGACGTCATGCCCCCGCGCCATCAGGCCTCGCGCGAGATGAAAACTATGCGCCTCCATCCCACCCTTGAATGGTTCGGCAATCGGGTGGCGCGGATGCGCCACCAGGGCAATGCGGAGCGGGCGGTTCATGATGACGACCCGTCACTCAGCCGCGATGGCGACAGGGTTCACCGCGTCGGGGCGTAAAGAGCCATGAGGTACTGGCAGGGGCGGGGCAGTTTCAGTCGGTCGCAGCGCAGCGAAAGCGGCTTCACGTGTTGCCTGACGCTGCTCAAGAATTCTGATGACCGAAGCCGTATTGGCATAGGGCTGATGAGCCTGCTGTCCTGTCAGGGCCAGATCGTCTGCATTGGGGGCACGCAGGATACGGATAGGTTGTCCGGGCGTGTCATCGATCAGCCCCATGAGCCGGAAGGCGTGAAGCCAGTGGCCCATGGTCCGGTAGCCCCATTTGCTCTGAAAAATCTCGGCGTTCCGAACAACCGTCTCAAGATGGTGAACGGGCGGCATATGATGCGTGTGGTGCTGATGGTAGACGCGTGCGCCATTGACCCAGGCCAAGGCATTGCCGGCAAGAGTGAAACCCTTGGCAAAATCCGTGTCCTCACCGCCATAGCCGATGAATCCTTCGTCGAACCCGCCAGAACTCGCGAAGCGTGTCCCGCGAATAGCGAAATTGAGCGACCAGAAGCAGCGATAATCCGGGCAGGATTCCACCCCGTAGGCCGGGGGGCCGCGTCGGTCGGAATGGCGCTCGCTGACGGCCTCGAAAGCAGCGTAGGTCCAACCTTCATCATTTGCCCCGGCGGGGAGGTACATGACCTCACCCATCAGCAGCCCGTCGCAGGTTTCCAGCGCATCCCGATAATCCCGCAGGCAATGCGGTGCCGGGATACAATCGATATCGAGAAATACGAGAGCCTCACCAATGGCTTGCGACGCCGCAAGATTACGCGCGGCAGACAGATTCATCACCCCGGCAGGGGCAAGGATCTGACGCGCGGGAAAATCCACCTCTGGCAGGTTTTCATAGGGCTTATCCTGCATCACGATAACGATGAATTCGTCAGGCTGGACGCTCTGGCGCGACAGACCGAGCATCATATTGGCCAGATGGCTGGCGCGCCCTCTGGCAAGGGTCAGAACCGAAAGCGTATTCATGGCAGGAAACTTTCATGCGCGGTGGCGCCGGTCATGGTGGAAGGGGGCTCATTCCAGAGGCGGGCAATCAGGGTCTCAAGCCAGTGCGCAACACCCTCGGCGGGACGATCATCTATGGCGCTGCGCTGGATGCCGGGCCGATGGTTCAAATAGGTCTCTTCCAGCGCTTTTGCCCAGGCGAGCGCCGAGGCAGGCATGTGCTGGCGTATGACGGCCATATGGGCGGCTTCGAGGCACTCGGCCTTGCGACGCTGTTCATCGAAATAGCGCCATTCCGGGATAGCAAGCCATGGCTTGCCGGCGGCGAGAATTTGCTGGCAGGTCGTATTGCCTGTGCTCGCAATGATGCAATCGGCCGCGGCGATATAGTCTGTCGCGTTGGATACCCACCCGCGATGAAGAATATTGCCAGGCTCTGTTGCGTGCCAGTCGCGTTCCAGCGCGCCGATTGTGACCCACAGGGCATCGGGGCGGTGGCGTGCGCCGACTGTGATGGGGGCCAGAGTGAAACCCGATCCGCCGCCGCCTGTCATGACAAGGATCATTTCCCTGTCTGGGGCGATGCCGATGCGTTGTCGGGCCACTTCCTTTTCAGGCAGGATCTCGGGCTTGCCGAGGCCACCGGCAAAGAAAATCTGCTGCAGCCGTGAGGTCGTCCATTCAGGTTGTGCTAGCTGGGCCGAAAACGGCGCCAGCAGACCGACTGCGCCATCATAAGCTGCCTGATGCCCCTCGTCGTCACGGTCGCCGTGTTGCAGGATCTTGATATGCGGCACACTGCACAGGCGGCAAAGCTGGGCAATTTCGGCCGAAACATCACAAATCATCAGGGCCGGGTCTGCCTCGACAAACCACGCCACTATCTGCCCCATAGCCTGCCGTATGCCGGGCCATCCAAGCGGCGCACAATGCAGGGTGCGGGGCGTGGGCATATCTGCCAGCGCCGCGTTTTCCACCCCGGTCGCTTCGAAAAGCGACGGAATGACGGTCAGGCTGACATGGGCGGGCAGGTCAGGAAACAGATCGGCGCGGGCACAGAAAATGCGTACCGGACGCGTATCGGGCAGAGCGTTGATGATCGCGAGGCAGCGCTCAGCATGACCGCGACCCTGATGATGCACGAAATAACCAATAGGGCGTGTCATGCGGACCATCCTGACAGTTGCGGCTGGGTTGCGCTGTCAATCAGCTGGGAGAATGCAGGCAAGGGAAGAACCGATGGCGCGATGTTGCCTGACGGCAAGACAGTAGTTGCAAGCCTGCGCGGGGCAGGGCGTGCCAAACGCTGACGCTGGCGTCCAAGCTTGCGGTAGAACTCGACAGAGTCCGCGGCGTAGTTTTCCCAGCCCAGGAGCGCCTGATGTCTGGTAGCTGACCCCGAAAGCCGTGCCCATAGTTCGGGCGACGACAGCAGATGGTTCAGCCTGTCCGTCAGGCTGTCTGGTGAATCAGGGGAGAAAAGCAGGCCATGCCCCAGTCTGGCGATGATATCGACCGGACCACCCCGATTTGTGGCAAGGACGGGCAGTCCGACCGAGGCCGCTTCGAGCAGGGTCAGACCGAAGGGTTCGTGACGCGCCGGATTGACCAAAACGCCTCTCGTATGAGCCGCAAACCGGTAAAGGCTGGCAACATCATGCGCCTCATGAGCAGCAGGTAGAGCAAATTGCCCCTCCAGCCCCGCTGCATGACGGATATGATGCAGTTGTGCAATTACACCGGCTTCTTCCGTGCCGGGTTGCACACCGGCATGTTGCCCCGCGAGAATGACCAGATTGGCGCGCTCGCGCAGGCCGGGATCACTTGCATAGGCCTGAGCCAAAAGGACAAGGTTCTTCTTCTCGACAGCGCGGGCGATTGCCAGAATGACGGGGCGATCAGGATGAGCCAGATGGCGGGCGATAAAGGTCCGTCCTTGCGCGGCGGGTGCGGGATCGAGCGTGGGGACGCCGGGTGTGATCTGGCGCAGACGTGAGCGGTTGAGCGCGACGCCGTAGCGGGGGATCTGGTGGCTCGCTTCATCGCGGGTTGAAACGATGATGCCATCGGCCTGAGCGATGGCGCTTCGCTCCATGGCGATACGCGCGTGCAAAGCCGGGCAATTGCGCCCTCCCGCCTGCAATTTGTCGATGCCTAGTGCATGGGGTGTGTAGATGACGGGAATATTCAGCTTTTGCGCAAGAGCGAGACCAAGCTGGGCAGCATCGGCAAAATGCACATGAATAGCGTCGTAACGCTGGTCCGGGCGGCTGGCATGGCGCAGCAGGGCTTCAGTCAGGTCAGGAAGGTCCGCAAGAGCGGCATCTTTTTCGCGGTAAGGCGAGGCAGGAGCACCGATGCGCCGGATCGTGATCTTGTCCGAGACACATTCGATCTCCTGATCGTGAATCAGACCAAGCATTTCATTACGAAAACGTCTCGTAATGATTGTGATATGATCAACGTCAGGACGGGCAGCCTGTGCACTGGCTGCCTCAAGCACATAAGCGATATGACCGCCCGTATCGGGCGTAATTCCGTAGGTAACCGGGGGCGCGCGAAGACAGCCGCCCAGCGCAATGTGAAGTATATGCACGCGTCACCTCGCTCATGGGGCGATGTAACGTTTTCGGGAGAGAACGGGTTGCGCCGCCTAGGGACTCATTCCGCGTCCCATTTCCTCGTGTGGCGCTTGAGAGACTCTCGTTGAATCACGAGCGGTCATGCAAAGCCGACTACGCATGGTTGTCGACACCAGTCCCACGCTGCAGCGCGTCCGGCGAGGATAGGGATGTGTATGCCCAAGGGAGTGGGCGACAGGCGTCATGGTTCGAGCCTGTCGCATCACGGAAAATCAGTCCCGGTTGATCAGGATATCAATCGGGGGGCGGCCATTGAGATAACCCAGCGAGAAAGCACCGGCCTCGGGCGCGATGCCGTCATGCAGCAGGCTGCGCCAGGCACCCTGAACAGGAAGCATTGTTTCGCTCAGGCCGCGATGGTGAATGCATAGTCCCTCATCGGGCGCCAGCGCCATTGTCAGCCGCGGCGCAATGATGAGACAGGAGCCTTCCATCGTTTGCCGCTGGAAGGCAATTACATGCTCTGCCAGAGGGCCGGTGGCCATCAGTGGCAGATAACGCCCGGAGGCAAAAAGATCCGTGTTCTCAAGGCGAAGAGCCAGAACGGTTTCGATCAATGCCTGCTTGATGCGCCCATTTTTCCACCCGGCGCTGCTTTGGGCAAAGGGCAGGGCTTCATCGAGCATTGACTGGTGGCCGGGATAATCGACGGGTCGGCGGTTATCCGGATCGACAAGGCTGAAATCCCAGGTTTCACGACCCTGATAAAGGTCGGGAACACCGGGGCTGGTCATGCGCAGCAATGTCTGTGACAGGCTGTTGAGCGTGGCGGCCGGGCTGATGCGCGCGACATAGGATGACAGGCCTTTGCCAAAGTCTCCGGTCATGCAGCGATGGGCGAAATCCAGACAGGCTTTCTCGTAGGCTTCGTCAGGATTGCTCCACCCGGTCTGGCTGCCGGCTTCACGCAGCGCCTTCGTCAGATAGGCGTCGATACGTTCGCTGTAATCGCTGAAACCAGCCTCATTTAGGGGCCAGGAAGAAATCAGCGTCTGGAAAATGAAATAGGCATCGGCCGATATGGGTGAGGGACCATGGGCAGTCTTTTCAAGGAAAGCCTGACTCTGGTCCAGCCAGCGCCGCGCCGTTTCAGGCCAGTTGGCCGCCGGCTCACTGAGAACCATGAGCCGAGCCCGTCCATCTTCCCCGCGCTTGTGGTCATGCGTTGCGGTGGTAAGGAGTGCCTGGGGGTGGTTGGCCAGACGCTCGATATTCATGCTGTGAAAGCTCTTCACAGGGGCTGCGAACCGATCGGGGCTGCAACCGACATCGTTGCGCGAGAGAAGGCGGGCATAGCGATAGAACGCTGTATCCTCACCTGCCTTGGCCGTGAGGGGCGCTGTGAGATGCTCGAAGCGTTCGAGAATATCCTGCCGTTCCGTCGTGTCGATCCGGGCATCGGCAAGGTACTGGCAAATCTGGTCCAGTATCTCGTGCTGATAGACAGGCAAAATCTGCTGTGCTGCGAGACGTGCCCTGTCGATGGCGCGAAAATCGGCACCGGAATCACCACCATCGGCGAAGTAGCTGCGATAGACCGGAAAGACGGTCAGAAGGGCGCGCAGGGCAACGCCAATGGCGTGCGGCGTAAGGTCACGACCCGACGGGAACTGCCCCGCAAGCCGCGCTGTCAGCGCCTCGAAATCGCCCACGAATGAAGTGTCGAGTTTTTCATGCCGGGCCCCGTGCTCGACGGTTTCAAAATCGGCCGGACCGTAAGCGGACCACAATTCGGTTAGTGGTGCCTCGCCACGTGGGTCATGAAGGGCAAGATCAACCTGTTCGAGAAAGTCGTAGCCAGTCGTCCCCGTGACCGGCCATTCCAGTGGCAGGATTTCGTTCTTCTGAAGGATTTTCTCGATGAAGAAAGGTGCCTGATCGCGCAGACCTTCCGGGCGCTCCCGCCGCAGGGTGTCCAGACGGGCGCGAAGTCTCGTGCAGTATTCCGCCGGGCGAGCGAGGCCATCGACATGGTCCACGCGCAAGCCGTCGATCAGGCCTTCACGATAGAGCTCGAAGACGAGTTTATGCGCGTCATCAAACACGTCCTTGCGGTCCATACGCAGGGCAACGAGGGAGGTAACATCGAAAAAACGGCGCCAGTTGACCAGATCGCCTGCAACGCGCCACCAGGCCAAACGGTAGTGCTGGGCCTCAAGCAGGGCTTCCAGTCTCTCCCTCCCGGTCTTGCTGTCAGGGGTGATCAGCGCGTTGAGTTTCGTCAGGGTCTCATCCGTTATGGCCGATGTTCTGACGCTTCCGGCCTCGGCAAGCAATCCGGCTTCGCTTTGTGCGGACAAAGGATAAAACTGATCGCCGTAATGGATGGCGAGATGGTTGGACGCCTCATGAAGCGCGATTTTCAGATCACCGCTCCTGATGGTGTCATCGAGGGGATCGCCGAGAAAAGGCAGCAGCACCTTGTTGTGCAGCATCGGGCTGGCTGGTGACCAGTCGATGTCGAAATGCTGGGCATAGGCGCTGTCGCGCCCGTGGCGCAGGACATCCATCCACCAGTGATTGGCGGAACCGACCCCCATATGGTTGGGGACAATATCGAGGATAAGCCCCATACCTTGGTCACGCAGCGCCGAAACCAGATTCTTTAGCCCTTCAATGCCGCCACGATCCGGGTCGATCGTGTGGCAATCGATCGTGTCATAGCCGTGCATGGAGCCAGGGGTGGAGGACAGGAGCGGCGATGCATAGACATGGCTGATCCCGAGCTTTCTGAAGTAGGGAACCAGCGGGACGGCGTCGTTGAGGGTGAATTCACGATGAAATTGCAGCCGCAGGGTTGCTGTCAGAGGCAGATAGGTCATGCGCGTCACTCCAGTCCGGCCACCAGACTGCCGGGTGGCAGTTCTTCTACGGCGCGTCGCGCTGCCGAGCTATAAAGGAGCGTGGCAGGTTCGGAAATCTTGCAGGTTTCGTGGTCCGAAAGATTGATGGCGATCGACAGGATTGATCCATCGTCGAGTTTCCAGCGCGCCAGCACCGATTTATCGCCAATCACGCTGGCATCGAGGCTGTGCACATTCGAGAGCCTCGGCACAAGAAAGCGTTTGCGCAGGGAGAGGAGGCTATGGGTGCGGTCAAGCCAGATACGCCCATCCAGCGTGGCGCGCTCATCACGATCCGGGCGCGACTGGTCGAAGGTCGAGAGCGCATTGGGGTCAGGGATGGTCTTGCGCTTTTCGGGATCCTGAAACGAGGCGAATTTGGCAAATTCCTTGCGTCTGCCCTCACGCACGGCGTCAGCCAGTTCATCATGAAAATCGCAGAAGAATAGGAAGGGTGTGGTGCAGCCCCATTCCTCCCCCATGAACAGCATCGGGACCATGGGGCTCAGCAGCAAAAGAGCATAGGCCGCATGGAGGGCTTCGTGCGCTGCGAGTGAAATCAGACGCTCGCCCATGGCACGGTTGCCGGTCTGGTCATGGTTTTGCAGGAACAGGATAAATTTGGTTGCGGGCAGGTCGCCGCTCGGCATGCCGCGTTTCTTGCCCGAATACGGGTTCATCTCACCCTGATAGGTAAATCCCTCATGCAAAACGCGGGCGAGTATGCGCGTGGGGTTATCGGCGAACATCTCATAATAGCCCTCCTTCTCCCCCGTGAGCATGACATGCAGTACGTTATGGCCGTCATCATTCCATTGGGCGGTATAGCCATCACGCAGAAGGCCTGCGTCGTTGTTTTCGTTTTCGAGAATGAGATGCACGTAGCGACCGGGCTCGATTGTCCCGGCGACGCGCTTGCGCAGCTTGCCGAACCACGCATGATCGGTAATGGCCGAGGCCGCATCGATGCGCACACCGTCAAACCGGAATTCCATCAGCCAGTAGAGCACATTGTCGATGAAGAAATCGGCCACTTCAGGCTGCGCAAAGGCAATGCCAGTGCCCCAGGTGGAGTTGTTGTCGTGATCGAAAAACGCTTCGGCGTAGTCGTGCAGGAAATTCCCGTCCGGGCCGAAATGGTTATAGACCACATCCAGCAACACCATCATGCCTTTGGCATGAGCCGTGTCGATGAGCCGCTTCAGCGAGTCAGGGTCGCCATAGGCCTGCGTCGGGGCGTAGGGCAGGACACCATCATACCCCCAGTTGCGTGTGCCGCCGAAGCTGTTGACGGGCATGATCTCGATGGCCGTGATACCCAGCGCCTTGAGCTCATCCAGACGATCGCGCACGCCATCGAAACCGCCGAGCAGGCCGGCATGGAGCTCGTAAATGACGGCTTCGACCCAAGGGCGCCCAGCCCAGTTCCGTGTTTTCCAGATATAGGAAGACGGGTCTGTCACGACGCTCGGCCCATGCACGCCATCCGGCTGACTACGGCTGGCCGGATCGGGAACGGCAAGATCGTCCCGTACGCGATAGCGATAGCGGGCACCTGACGGACATGACGTTGTCAGGGTGAACGTACCGTCAGATTCGGCCTGCATGGGCAGGGGCGCCTGGTTTTCCAGTTCGAGGCTGACGGCCTCGCATGACGGCGCCCAGAGCGCGAAACGCGTTGTTCCGTCACTCTGGGGGGTGGCACCAAAACGGGTCTGGTAGAGATACGCTTCTGGCATTGGTGCCTCCGGTTGGGGAAGGGTCAGCCGTGCTTCGGGACGAGATACAGAACGGCGAGAGGAGGAAGCGTCAGGACGAGTGAATGTTCCATGCCATGAGCAAATTCTTGCGATGCCATGACGGGATTGTCATGAACCACGCCAGAGCCACCCAGCTCGCTGCGGTCGGTGTTGACACGTTCGACCCATGCCCCACCACACGGCACGCCGATGCGATACTCATGATGGACCACGGGCGTCATGTTGCACACGACGAGAACAGGGTTAGCCCCCGGGGCCTGACGCAACCAGGCGAAAACCGTATTTTCGGTATCGTCTGCGATGATCCATCTGAAACCGTCATGGTGGTAATCATGAGCGCTGAGCGCCCGTTCCTCGCGATAGACCGCGTTCAGCAGGCCGACCGTATTGTGCATACCTTTGCCAAGGTGATCATGCAGGCGGTTCCAGGCGAGTTCGCGATCATTATGCCATTCTTCCCACTGGGCGAGCTCACCGCCCATGAAGAGCAGCTTCTTGCCCGGATAGGCCCACATCAGGGCGTAATAGGCGCGCAGATTGGCATGTCGCCGCCAATCATCACCCGGCATGCGCGACAAAAGGGATCCTTTGCCATGCACGACCTCGTCATGAGACAGCGGCAAAATGAAATGCTCGGTATAGGCATAGACCATGCCAAAGGTGAGGTCTGACCCATGATAGCGCCGCCATAGCGGATCCTGCTGCATGTAGCGCAGCGTATCGTGCATCCACCCCATATTCCATTTGAAGCGAAAACCCAGCCCACCGACCTCAGCAGGCGCAGTCACACCCGGCCAGGCCGTCGACTCCTCGGCAATCAGAGCAGCGTCATGGCAGTAATCGCGTATGATCCCGGAGAGCTCGCGCATGAAATTCACGGCCTCCAGATTTTCACGGCCGCCATAGACGTTGGGACGCCACTCGCCTTCCTTGCGGCTGTAATCGCGATAGAGCATGGAAGCCACTGCATCGACACGCAGGCCGTCGATGTGAAAATTTCTCAACCAGTAGAGCGCACTGCCGGTCAGGAAATTGCGAACCTCCGTGCGCCCGAAATTGTAAATGAGCGTATGCCAGTCCTGATGGTAGCCCTCCATCGGGTCGGAGTGCTCGTAAAGATGCGTGCCATCGAACAGGGCCAGCCCGTGGGCATCTGCCGGAAAATGCGCCGGTACCCAGTCCATGATGACACCGAGCCCTGCCTGATGGCAGCGGTCCACAAAGCGCGCGAATTCCGCAGGCGTTCCGTGGCGCGAGGTTGGCGCATACATGCTCAGAGGCTGGTAGCCCCACGAGCCCGAAAAGGGATATTCCGTGATCGGCATCAGCTCGATATGGGTGAAGCCAAGCTCGGTGACATAAGGAATGAGCTTGTCACCCAGATCATTCCAGCTCACATAGCCGGTCGGGCTGTTCAGGCGCTGCCATGATGGCACGTGCAGTTCATAAATCGAGATCGGTGCCTCGAGCGACTGCCGTGCCGCACGCTGCGCCATCCAGTCCTGATCCTGCCAGTCATGCTCGAGCGGTGGGGCAACGATCGAGGCTGTGGCCGGGGGGAGCTCGGCATAACGGGCATAGGGGTCCGCTTTGGCGGGCAGAATGACACCCCCTTGTGCCATGATCTCGAATTTGTAGCGCTCGCCAGATCCGATGCCCGGAACGAACAGCTCCCAGATGCCTGCGCTGTGGCGCAGGCGCATGGCATGACGACGCCCATCCCAGATGTTGAAATCGCCGATCACCGACACGCGATGGGCATTAGGTGCCCAGACGCTGAAGCGTACACCCGATACGCCGTCGATCTCACAGATATGGGCGCCCATGATCCGGTCGATATCGCGATGATTGCCTTCCGCGAAGAGATAGAGATCAAGATCGCCAATCAACGTGCCGAAGCTGTACGGGTCGTGCGTTTCCTGCCAGCCATCCGCCCATAGAATGCGCAGGCTGTAGCGTGTGGAGGTCGCGGCTATGGTCGCCTTGTAGATGCCGCGCTCATCGATGCGGTCCATTTTCTTTTCGAGCGGGGGCTTGTTCTTGCGTTCAGCCAGCAGTCTGACCTCGACGGCGTCAGGGTAGAACACGCGTACGACCCCGTTACGCCCTTCGCGATGGCGCCCAAGATAGGAAAACGGATCATGAGCGCGACCTTCGACGATCTCGTCGATCAGGGATTGCTCCTGAGGCTTGATGGCCCTGATGGTGGGCTGCGTGGTTTCTGTATCGGTCATGGGAAAGACGATCTCGCCTCAGGGAAGTGTGCAAGCGGTGAGGCTCACGGGCTGTAGGGCCCGCGAGCCATTCAAAGCTGGATACGGATGCGTGCGGTCAGGCGCTGGTTCCGAAACGGGGCAGATCGGTGCGGCCCAGACCGGGGTTGCGTGGCCGGCTCTGCGGCATTCTGGCTGTGCGAGTGAAAGACGTATTGGGGGCAAGCGGGATGCCCACATCGCTCAGTCGAGGCGCGATCTCCCCTTCGCCAATCAGGCGGGCCGGTGCGCGACCAGCCATTTCGAGAAGCAGTCGCGCATAATGGGCGGCTTTCCCATGCCACGACACATCATGGAGTGAGCCATTGCGTTGCAGACGCGCCCAGACTGATTTCTGGCGATAGAGCCTCTGAGCATGACGGATCGCGCGATACAACGCATCGCCCTGGGTTGGGGAGAACAGGATGCCATTGGCCACACCTTCCTCAATGGCCGCGGCATTAGCGTCCACAATCGTGTCGGTCAGGCCACCCACGCGTGCAGCGATTGGCACAGAGCCGTAACGGAGGGCATGAAGCTGCGTCAGGCCGCAGGGCTCGAAGCGGGAGGGTATGAGTGAGGCATCGACCGCAGAGTGCAGGCGGTGGCCGAGTACCTCATCATAACGCAAATGGCAGACGAGATGGCGCGGATAGCGCAGCTGCAGGGACCGGAAAGCCTGCATGATGTCATTGTCACCCACGCCTACGACGGCGAGCTGGATATTGGCCTGGAAGAGACGCGGCGCGATTTCGGCCAGGATATCCACACCTTTCTGGCGGGTGAGACGGCTCACGATACCCAGCAACATGGCGTTCGGGTCCTGCGGGAGGCCGAACTCTGCCTGGAACACGCGCTTGTTGGCACGACGGCCCGCGATGTCGCCAACCGCGTAAGGGAAGATCACCGCTGGATCGGTCAGCGAGTTCCAGTCATGGAGATCGATGCCATTGAGAATGCCATGCAGGTCATTCGCCCGCGTGCTGAGCAGACCCTCGAGACCCATGCCGTTTTCGGCCGTCTGGATTTCCTCGGCATAGGTGGGTGAGACCGTAATGAGCTTGTCTGCAAGCTGCAAACCGGCCTTGAGATATCCGAGCTTGCCGTAGAATTCGACCCCGTCGACTGAGAACGCCTGGTCGGGCAGACCGATGCGCGCAAGAAGATCGCGGGGAAAGAGCCCCTGAAACGCCATGTTGTGAATGACATGGGCAACCGGTGGTGCAGGCAGATTGTCGTAGCGTAGATAGGCACTCACCAATCCAGCCTGCCAGTCATGAGTCATGACAACGTCGGGCTGCCAGTTTGCAAGGCAACCCTGGGCAATGCAGGCCGCGACACGGGAGAGCACGGCAAATCGCATGTCATTGTCGGGCCAGTCCCGCCCGTCCGGACCCAGATAGGGGCCACCTGCACGATCGTAGAGATCGCTCGACTCGATTGCGTAGAGATGATGCCCGTGCGCTGTTCCCTCCCACAGGGTGACGCGATAGCCGAGCATGTCGTGGAACACATAGGCCTGCACCTTCTGGGTCAGAGCCTTCATGACTGCGGGATAGCCGGGCAGGATGGTGCGGGTGCGCACGCCATGATGACGCAGGGCGGTAGGAAGCGAGGCCGCCACATCGCCCAGCCCTCCGGTTTTGACGAAAGGAAACATCTCTGCCGTGACGGAAAGCAGCTGCAAATCCGTCGGAAGCGTAACGATCTGGTCTGACGGCATGGCGAGCCTCGTCTGGGAAATCGGGAAGAAATTGCAGAGCCATTTGGATGCTAATACTTGTGAAACGCTTCGCATCTGAAATCGTTAACCGCTCGCGTTTATGTTATCAGCACTTTCCCTTTCCATAGCGTTAGGCCCCTCGAACCCGGGTGCAGATAGGGAAAATGCCGGTCTAACGGGTCAGGATGGAAAGAAACTCATGAGTGATTCTTTTGCGAAACGCCTGAAGGAAGGAAGCCCCGCCGAGAGAGGCGCCGTCTATGACGGTAAGGGCGTCAATTTTGCCGTATTCTCCGCCAATGCAGAGGCGGTCGAGATCTGCCTGTTCGACCAGAACGGCGAGAAGGAAACAGACCGGATTCGCCTGCCGGAATATACAGATCAGGTTTTCCACGGCTGGGTCCCGGACCTGCGTCCGGGGCAGCTCTACGGCCTGCGTGTGCATGGCCCTTACGAGCCCGATGCCGGTCACCGCTTCAACCCGAACAAGCTCCTGCTCGACCCCTATGCGCGTGAGCATTTTGGCGAGATCGAATGGAATCCTGCGCTCTTTGGTTACCAGATTGGCCATGCCGACAAGGATCTGAGCTTCGATGAGCGTGACAGCGCAGCATACATACCGAAATGCGTGATTACCGATCCTGCCGCTCAGAACCTGCGTCCGCTGGGTACGCGCTGGTCAGATACGGTGGTGTATGAAACCCATGTCCGGGGCTACACCCTCAATCATCCTCGCGTTCCACGGCGCCTGCGCGGCACCTATGCAGGGCTGGCCAATCGCCATGTGATCGAGCACCTGAAATCGCTTGGCATCACGACAATCGAATTGCTGCCCATCCAGAGCTTCGTCGCTGATGAGTATCTGGTGAACAAGGGCCTTACGAATTACTGGGGCTACAACACGATCGGCTTTTTTGCCCCTGACACGCGCTATGCTGCGGATCAGGATGATGCCCTGACCGAAGTACGTCGCATGGTCGCCGCCTACCACGAGGCGGGCATTGAGGTTGTCATGGACGTGGTTTACAACCACACCGCAGAAGGCAACGAACTCGGCCCGACCCTCTCCTTCAAGGGGCTGGATAACGCGACGTATTACAGGCTCATGCCTGACAATAAGAGATTCTATATTAATGATACCGGTACTGGTAATACGTTCAACCTGACAAAAACTGCATCATTACAGTTTGTTGTTGATAGTCTGCGCTATTGGGCCAATGAAATCGGTGTGGATGGCTTCCGCTTCGATCTTGGCACCATCCTCGCGCGCGAGGTTGACGGGTTCGACAGTCAGTCGGGCTTCCTGCGCATTTGCCAGCAGGATCCGACCCTTACCCATCTCAAAATGATCGCCGAGCCCTGGGATATTGGTCCCGGCGGGTACCAGGTTGGCCAGTTTCCTCCCGGCTGGGCCGAATGGAACGATAAGTTCCGTGATACGGTGCGCGATTTCTGGCGCGGCGAGGCCAAGGCTGATGTATTGGCGCCGCGCCTGCTTGGCAGCCCTGACCTGTTCAACCATCTGGGTCGTCAGGCCTGGGCCAGTGTCAATTTTCTCACGGCTCATGATGGCTTCACGCTGTGGGACTGCGTCTCGTATAACGAGAAGCACAACGAGGCGAATGGAGAGGACGGCAAGGACGGCACGTCGGATAACCGCTCATGCAATTACGGCGTGGAGGGTGAGACGGACGATGCAGCCATCAACGAAGTGCGCTGGCGTCAGTGCCGCAACATGATGGCGACCCTGATCTTCTCGCAAGGCACCCCCATGATTGTGGCGGGGGATGAGTTCGGCAGAACCCAGGGCGGCAACAACAATGCCTATTGTCAGAATAACGACATCTCCTGGGTTGATTGGCGTCTCAGTGAAGGGGGGGCTCGTCTTTCCAAGTTCACCACGCGGCTTCTCGCGCTTCGTCGACGCTTCCCGATCCTGCGTCGCGCCCGGTTCCTGACCGAGGCCTATAATCCTGAACTCGACGTCAAGGAACTGACCTGGATCAGCGCGTCCGGTGGCGACATGCAGCAGGATGAATGGTCGCTGGCACAGTGCTTCGGGCTCATGCTGGATGGTCGGGCCCAGCCCAGCGGTATCATGCGTCGCGGCGCTGATGCCACGCTCTTGCTCATCCTCAATAGCTGGCACGATGTGGTGGAGTTCACGCTGCCGAAGGCAGAAGGAGACGAATGGAAGCTGCTGCTGGACACCAACCGGCCAGATGACGGCGAGGCGCTGGAATCCGAGTTGTTTGAGCAGGAGCAGGTTTATACCGTGACAGGGCGCTCGGTTCTTCTGTTCGAACTGATCACCAAACCTGAAGCAAGCTGAGCCTTCTTTGGCCTGGAAACTGATGATGGACGGTGCCTCTGGGGCGTCTGTCCATCATCAGTATTTGTATGTGTGAGCGTGGCTGTTGCGAAAGGCCTTTCCATCCTGCGCAATCACACAGGCATGTCACGATTATCGGCGATAGCCTCCATCGAAAGATAGGAGGTGACGGTGTCCAACTCTACCTTGCTGATAAGCATCTGATAGATGCGGTCGAATGCGTTCATGTCCTTGGCGACGACCTTGAGCATGTAGTCGTAATCACCCGCCAGACGGTGGAAATCCACGATATTGGGTATGGCCAGAACGGCCTCGCGAAACTGGCTCAGCCATTCGCGTGAGTGGTAGCGTGTACGTACCATCACGAATACCGTAACACCCAGCCCTATGGCCGTTTGCGACAGGCGGACGGTTTCTCCCTCGATTACACCGCTGGCTCGAAGCGCATTCAGACGGCGCCAGCAGGCATTCTGCGACAATCCGACCTTTTCGGCCAGACCCCGCTGGGAAAGCGATGAATCCTGTTGGAGGGCTCGGACGATGGCGCGGTCTATCTGATCCATGAAACCGAGAAAAACAGATCATTTGATAGAAATAAAGCATAATTTGAGATGAAATAGGGTGAGTTTTCCACCATTCCATCGCTCTATCCTGTGTTCATCCGATCACAGGAGCCATTACCATGCTGAACCCCGATACCTGCCTCGATGATTTTGCCGTTTCTCTGAAGGGCGAAGAGGGGCTGGCAGGGCTTCGCAAAGGGGTCATTGGTGAGGGTGTGCCTGTGCCGGGGCCGTTTGGCGACCATCCGCTGCTCTATGCCGATTACGTGGCATCGGGACGTGCGCTTCAGCAGGTCGAAAGTTTCGTCCTCACGCAGGTTCTGCCCTACTACGCCAATAGTCATACCCAAGCGTCCTATTGCGGGCGCATGATGACAAGGCTGCGCGCCTCAGCGCGCGCTCATATCGCCCGGCTCTGCAAGGCAACGGAGGCGTACAGCGTTGTTTTCACCGGCTCAGGTGCGACGTCAGGCATCAACCGTCTCGTCAGCCTTATGGGCGTTACACAGGCCGTCGCTGAAGGCAGAAAACCGCTCGTTCTGATCGGGCCTTACGAGCATCACTCCAACATTCTCCCGTGGCGCGAAAGCGGGGCGGAAATCATCGAGATTGGCGAGGCCGTGCAAGGTGGGCCTGATGTGGCAGAGCTCGCCCGCGTGCTGGAATCCCTTACCCCGGGACGACTGGTGGTGGCAGCCTTTTCAGTAGCCTCGAATGTGACCGGCATCCTGACCGATGTCGCGGCCATCACGACCCTGCTCAATGCGCATGGCGCGCGTTCGGTCTGGGACTATGCGGGCGGTGGGCCGTATCTCGCCATCGATATGGCAGCGGGAACGCCTGCCCAGATCGATGCGGTGGTCGTATCACCCCACAAATTCGTCGGCGGGCCCGGTGCTTCGGGTGTAATGATCGTTCGTGATGCTGCCGTGGCCATCACACGTCCGAGCCTGCCCGGTGGTGGGACGGTGCGTTTTGTCTCGCCCTGGGGGCATGATTACTCCGATCGCGTGAGCGACCGTGAGGAAGCGGGAACACCCAATGTGGTGGGCGATATCCGTGCGGCGCTGGCATTTTTGGTGAAGGACGCCATCGGTCAGGATTTCATGGATGAACGTCATGCCGAACTGCGCGCGCGGGCGCTGAAGGCATGGGGCGACGTGGCAGAGATCGAACTGATCGGTGCCTCACCCGACAAGCCGGCTCTGCCGATTTTCTCCATGCGCATCCGCGATCATCAGCGCGGCGGTCATATCCATCAGCAGCTTTTCACCCGCTTGCTGTCCGATTGCTACGGTATTCAGGCACGTGGCGGCTGTGCCTGCGCCGGGCCCTATGCGCATCGTCTGCTCTCCATCGATGAGCCTGCCTCGGCAATCCTGCGTCGCGAGATCCTGTCGGGTCATGAAATCGAAAAGCCCGGCTGGACCCGGCTGAACTTCAGCGTTCTGATGAGCGACGAGAAGGTTGATCGGGTCATCAACGCGGTGGCGACGCTTGCGCGACAGCCATACCCGATGGCCGATATCTATCGCTGCGACGAGCAGACAGCCCGCTTCGAAGCGCTCTCAGCCTGAAGGATGGCCTCTGCGGGAGCGAACAAGGCAAACCCTGTGTCCCGCCAGGCTCTGACCCGGCGGGACGGTCGTCAGGATATCAGGCGTCCTCTTCGGTCTCGTTCTGGGCAATCTGAAAGGCCCCGGCATTGAGCTTCGAGGCGGCATGATGCCCCAGCGATACCGCGCCAAGGCAGAGCACGGCTGAAAGAATGATGTTGAGCATGGCGCGGCCCCATGCATCGGCACGCATCAGATCCAGTGTCTGGAGGCTGAATGACGAGAAGGTGGTGTACCCTCCGCAAATCCCGACCATGACAAAGAGCCGCATGTTTTCTGAAACGGGAAAGCGGCCATGGGCGAGCGTCAGCGTACCGAAAAAACCGATGACGAACGACCCGACCGTATTGATGGCCAGGATCGTGCCCCACGGCATGGAGCGGCTATAGGGCGCGGTCGCGACAGAGACGAGATAGCGCCCCAGCGTGCCAAGGGCCCCGCCAAGCATGACGAAAAGACAGGCAGTGAAGGACATGAGGGGGAATAGCTCCGGTCTGGTTCGTCGGGATCACCGCCTTATCATAGCGTGGCCGAGGCTTACAGGGCTGTCTCGCGCGGCATGACCTTCCTGAGCCGGTACAGGCCCAGCGTCTCGATGCTTGCCCCTGCGCCCGTCGCCTCAAGCTTGAGGAAGCTGAGCGGGTTGGCCGGAAAGAGCAAGGCGGTTCCAACCGAAAGGCCACCATTGGCGAAGACCTCAAGCGTGCAGGCATCAAGCACCAGACGTATGTCGAAATGGCGGTCATCGGCATTGAGAGGGGTTGAGAACTGCCCGGTAAAGAAAGGCTGCTTGAAACCGTTGAGATCGGCCCGGTCAATCCAGAGCTGACCGCTGAAGGCGTCAAACCCAACGGTCAGGTTCTCGCCCATATCATTGCCGAACACGATAACGAACCGACCTGTGCGCCCCTTGTCCCCCAGCGGCAGATTAGGGGGCATCTGGTCAACGGTCGCACTCAGGACCAGTTCGAGCGCCACGCCTTGCGGGAGGGGCACCGAGGCACTGGCACCGGCGGCCAGACGCTGACAGGTGAAAGCGATGGGCGCTTCACGCAGCGTTTCCAGCCCTCTCGGGGCCTGGGCGAGGCGCAGCCAGCCGGCTGAGTCATGGCGCAGTGTCATGAGCCGGGGCAGGGTCATGCAGCCGCGCCAGCTTTGTGTCGGGAGTTCCTGACAGTATTGCCAGTTGCCGAGCCAGGCGATGGAGACGGCCTGCTTGCCCGGCATGTTCTGGTAACATTGAAGGGCATAGGCATCCTTGGCAAAATCCGTCAGCCCGATCACGGTGTCATCGGGGGTGAAGCGACTGCCATCGAAGCTGCCAACGAAATACTGGGTGATGCTGCCCCCCGTCGGCCCACCGGGATTGACCGAGATGAACAGAACCCAGCGTGACCCGCCGCCTTCAACGGGAATCTCGATCAGATTGGGGCATTCATAATCGACGCCATACAGGCCGGACGGGCCGAAATCGCTGAGATGCACCCAGTGTCGGAGATCGATGGAGGCGTAGAATGCAATCTGATGCAGGCGTGACTTTGCAACCACCATGACCCATTGCCGGGTAGGTTCGTGAAAGATCACCTGCGGATCACGAAATGAGTTGCTGCCGATATCGAGCACCGGATTCTGGGCGATATCGTGGAAACTCTGCCCCCCGTCCTCACTGATCGCGAGATATTGCGACTGCTTCTTGGGCGTGGCGCGGGTGTAGAGGGCAACCAGTCCACCTTGCCCCTCCTTGAACAGGCCTGAACTGTTCTGTGCGTCCAGCACGGCGCATCCAGTATAGGCCTCGCCAGCCGGTGTTTCATTGAGCGCAATCGGCTGGTCCTGCCATGACAACAGATCCTTGCTCGTCGCATGCCCCCAATGCACGTGACCGGCATAGGGGGCAAGGGGGTCATATTGATAATAGAGATGAAAAACCGATCCATCATGAATAAGCCCGTTGGGGTCGTTCATGAAACCGCTCTCGGGTGAGAAATGGATCGTGGGGCGATAGAGGGCATCGCTTTGCGTGCGAATGACCGGATGGGCGGTGGCTCCTGGCTGGTCGGCAGGGGAGGGATGCGAGGCGTTCGGCTCGGCCTTTCTTTCCTTGTCCGGTGCCTTGGGTGCCGCCACAGGGCCGGGCGCGGCCTGCGCCAGTGCCGTTCCCATCAGGCCACCTCCGGTCGCGACAAGCGAAGCGAGGGCCCGTCGGCGGCTCAATCCGGGGAAAACGGGACGCTCGGTCATCATAACTCTTTCTGTCGGCATTGGAGGAAGGCCGAGGTGCCCCCCGATGGAAAACCAGCATAGGTCAGCGATGGCGCAGCGCCAAACCGGGTCCCTACGCAGTGCCTTGGGTGAATGCGGTGCCTGCCCACAGAGGCTCGCGCCCAGATCAAAAATCACGGAGTGGTGTTCTGCTCACGCAAAAAATCATCGGATTTTGTGAATAATAGATCTATTTCATGAGACGACGTCGTTATATCTAACAGTTCTGTCATGTTCGCGTATCGTTGGAGCATGTCGGGACCTGCAAGGAATGACGATATGGCACAGGCACTGGTTCTGGAAGAGCGTAGCAAACTGTCGCTGCGGGACATTGCCCTAGATGACACGCTTGGCCCTGATGATGTGCGTATTGCCATCCATACGGTCGGGATCTGCGGGAGCGATGTGCATTACTATACGCATGGTGCCATCGGGCCGTTTATCGTGCGCGAGCCCATGGTGCTCGGGCATGAGGCCTCGGGGACCATCACCGCGCTGGGCAGCCGCGTCTCGGGGCTGAAAATCGGTGACCGTGTGTGCATGGAGCCGGGCATTCCTGACCCGCAATCGCGTGCCTCCCGTCTGGGGCAGTATAATATCGACCCTGCAGTGCGCTTCTGGGCAACCCCGCCTGTGCATGGTTGCCTGACCGCCTCTGTCGTGCATCCGGCGGCTTACACGTACAAATTGCCTGATCGTGTGAGCTTTGCTGAAGGGGCGATGGTCGAGCCGCTGGCGGTCGGGGTTCATGCCTGCGTCAAGGCGCGCCTGCAGCCCGGCGACGTCTGTCTTGTTACAGGAGCAGGGCCGATCGGGATCATGACAGCGCTTGCGGCGCTGGCCTCCGGGGCAAGCCAGGTTTTCATCAGCGATTTCTCGGCCCCCAAACTCACTATCGCCGGGGCTTATCCCAATATTGTGCCGATCAATCTGGCAGAAGGGAAAGCAGCAGAGCGCATTGCCTTGCATTGCGGCGAGGGCTGGGGGGTTGATGTCACGTTCGAGGCGAGCGGTTTCGAAAGCGCCTATGACGATGCGATAGCCTGCACGCGCCCCGGTGGCCGTCTCGTTCTGGTCGGCATGCCGCCGCGCAAGGTCGCTTTCGATATCGTGGCGGCTCAGGCGAAGGAGCTGAGCATGGAGACGATCTTCCGCTATGCCCATGTCTATGATCGCGCGATTGCCCTGATTGCCTCGGGCAGTATCGACCTTAAGCCGCTTGTCTCCGGTACTTATCCCTTCGGTGACGCCATCGCCGCCTTTGAGCGTGCGGCAGAGGGGCGCGCCGAGGATGTCAAATTGCAGATCACGCTCTGACGCGCCGCCATTTCCCCTGAGCGAGACAACAACGTGCTGTCTTCTGCGCATAATCCGAGAGTGCCGAGACGACCATCGGGTGGCGTTGGGCGTGGGGCCGTCAATCCGGCCGTGCTCGAACTCATCCCGGAGCGGAAATCGTTCAGTTTCCGCTGGCATCAGCACGATTATCCGGCGGCGATTGCCCGCTGGAACCATCACCCGGAATATGAGCTCCATCTGATCACGTGCGGGACCGGCAGGGCAATGATCGGTGATTATATTGGCCCTTTTGAAGCCGGTCAGCTGGTGCTTGTCGGCCCCGATCTGCCTCATGCATGGTTCAGCCCGCTTGCTGAAGGGGAGGTGCTGAAAGGCCGTGATGTGGTGCTTCAGTTCAGCCAGAGCTGGATAGAAGGGTTGATCGCCCTCTGCCCTGAACTCGCGGGCCTGACGCGCCTGCTGGCTGATGCCCGCTACGGCGTTGAGTTTACGGGCGCGCAAGCCCTCGCCAACGGTCTTGCGCTCAGAAATCTCGGTGGCCCAGTTGGGGAGTCCATGGGCGAGCAGCCTTGCACGCCGGATGGTTCGACCGATGACACGATGGAGCGTGCTGCCGCTGATAGCGGTGTGCGTCTGGCTAATTGCATCGCCCTGATGGCGCGTCTTGCAGCTTCCCCCTGGAGGCGCCTTTCCGGCAATTGCCAGAAAATGCAGGACCCCCTCGCACAGGGGGGCTCGGGCGCCGTCAGGATCAACCAGCTGGTTCGTGCGCTTTTATCTGCCGATCCGGCAACGTTGCGCCATGAAGATATTGCCGCCTCTCTGGGTATGACGGCATCGGGTTTCTCGCGCCAGTTTCGCGCGGTCACCGGTGAGACATTCATGAGTTTTGTGCAGCGTTTGCGCATCGATCATGCCTGCCATCTTCTGAGCACCACACATGATGCGATCACGGTGGTCTGTCTCGAGGCCGGTTTTGGCAATCTCTCGAATTTCAACCGGGTTTTCCTAAGCCTGCGTGGCTGCACGCCGCGACAGTTCCGGCACCACTCGCACCAGATTACCGCCCCCTGTTTTCCCGGGTGCCACAAGGCGCCTCTTCCCGAAGGATCGACCCTGTCATGAACGCTCTCTCGAACCGCTTTTCGCTTGAAGGAAAGATTGCCGTCGTGACCGGCGCCTCACGCGGCCTGGGGGTCACGATCTGTGAGACCCTGAGCGCAGCTGGCGCCGATATCGTGGCTGTGGCGCGTGACGAGGCCCTGCTGGAAGAAACACGAACCCGCGTAACGGCGAATGGACGTGAATGTCTGGCACTGGCCGCAGATCTTCTGGATGCCGAGGCCGCCGAGGCAGTAACGGCCCGGATCAAATCGACGCTAGGTGACGCGACGATCCTGGTCAATAACGCGGGCATGAGCATCCCGCGCTCGCTGACCGAGCAGAGCGTTGAGGAATGGGATTCCATCCTGAACCTCAACCTGCGTGCGCCCTGGCTTATGGCCCGTGCGCTTGCACCTGGCATGATTGCCGCCAAGGCAGGCAAGATCATCAATATCAGCTCGATGGCCAGCGGTGTGGCGCTCGTCGATCATGGTCCCTATGTCGCGTCGAAAGCCGGGTTGAACGGCCTGACCAAGGTGATGACCGCTGAATGGGCCCAGCATAACATCCAGGCCAATGCGGTCTGTCCTACCGTGGTCTGGACGCCCATGGGCGAGCGCGTATGGGGGGAGGGGGACAAGCTTCAGCGTTTCCTGGAAAAAATCCCCGCAGGCCGTGTGGCCACGCCGCAGGAAGTGGCCGATCTGGTGCTTTATCTTGCCGCGCCCGCCTCAGGCATGATCAATGGGCAGGAGATCTTTGTCGATGGCGGTTATACCGCGCTGTAAGGGGTGTCACAGGGCTCGTTATCATCCCCATGGGAGAAACGGGTCCCGCAAATCGGCATAAAGACCGGGATCGAAAGCGCCGGTATTGGGCGGTGTGATCAGGCACGCGTCAAGCGCCTGACGCAAGGCGGCCTCGTTCAGGTTGGCACCGATAAAAACGAGCTCCTGTCTGCGGTCACCATAGCAATGGTCCCATAGCGCATCGAGTGTTTGCCGCCATTCAGGATCGGTCGGCCAGTCTGCCGCAGGGATACTTGCCCACCAGCGCCCGGCGGCCTGGTTGCGCGCCAGCGAGCCGGCAATACTCAGCTCTCCCACCCAGTCGGGGCGGGTCGCCAGCCAGAAATACCCCTTGGCGCGCACAAGCCCCGGCCATGAGCGGGCGATCAGTGAAGCGAAGGCTTCCGGCTCGAATGGTCGCTGGGCGCGATAGACGAAGCTGGTCACGCCATAGGCGTCGGTCTCTGGCGCATGCATGTGCGGGTGATAGAGTTCCTGAAACCAGCGGGCATGGCGATGGGCCCGCTCGAAATCGAAAAGGCCGGTATCAAGCACCTCCCGCGAGGCAAGACGGCTTTCCGAGGTTTCGATCACCCGGGCCTCGCTATTGAGGGCGTTGATGATGGAGCGTGCGACCCGGCGCTGCGCCTCGCTTGCCGTATCGATCTTGTTGAGCACGATGACATCGGCAAATTCGATCTGCTCCGTCAGAAGATCGACAAGGCTGCGGTGGTCATCCTCGCCAGCGCTCTCACCCCGCTCATGCAGGAAATCGGTGGAGGAGAAGTCATTGAGCAGATTGACCGCATCGACCACCGTCACCATCGTATCGAGCCGCGCCACGTCGCTCAGACTATGCCCTGCCTCGTCACGAAACTCGAATGTGGCGGCAATGGGCATAGGCTCTGCAATGCCTGTTGATTCAATCAGCAGGTAGTCAAAGCGATCAAGAGCGGCAATGCGGCTGATTTCCGTCAGAAGGTCGTCGCGAAGCGTGCAGCAGATGCAGCCATTGGTCATCTCAACGAGGTTTTCCTCTGCACGCGTCAGATCGGCATGGCCCGCGCGAATGAGTGCGGAATCGATATTCACCTCACTCATGTCATTGACGATCACCGCTATCCGCAAGCCTTCGCGGTTATGCAGCAGATGGTTCATCAGCGTGGTTTTCCCTGCGCCGAGATATCCTGAGAGTATGGTCACCGGCAGGCGCGTGTCACGGTCTCCCTTATTGGTCGCGAGGGTTTCGGCGGTCTCGGCGGAAAGATGAGCGGGGGAAAGGCTGGATGAATCGGGCATGAGGCGCTCGGGGCAAGGGAACGGGGAAGGATTGAAATCTTTGCTAGAACTGTTATGTTATAACATAACTTACTCTGAGGGCCACCCATGATTGCTTCCTGCCCGACGCGACGTATCCTCGCCTTCCGTAAAAGCCCGCTGGCGGTCACACTCCCTTCCGGCGACCTGACGACGCTGCCACTGGGCTTGCACGCAGAGGTGCGCGATGCGGCCTATCGCTACCTTGCGACCCGTCCCGCCGTGATTGTGCTGCGCGGTACGCGTGATGAGTTGGGGGTGAAGCTGGCCGATGCCTTGCAGGGCACGTTCGACGCCTTGCGCGAGGATATCATGTCGCTTGTGTCGCTCTACGCCGATATGACGGGGCACTCTGTCATGCGGGTCAGGCTTGAGCGGATCGTGACGGATAGCTGCCGCAAATTCCATGTCGATCACCTCGCCTTGCGTCTGTTGCGCAGCTATGTCGGGCCGGGCGTGCAATGGACACGCGATGACGGCGCCCACATCGAGGATACCCCGCCAGGGGCGGTTGTCTTTCTGGCAGGGACGGCCCATCCCGACTGGTCCGATCAATGCACGGTGCGACATCGGTCTCCACCGATGACAGCGGCACAGCTTCAGGTCGGGGGAAGGCTGCTGCTGACGATTGACGAGACTGCGTTGGGGCATGACGGTCTGATCGATGCCTGCTGCGAAGAGGATCATGGCACAGTTGATCGCGGCCTGCCCCCGCAGGACGGGTACGCGCCGGACGATGATGCGGGGTTGCATGTTCGCCATTGAGAGCTGGCCCGACGGGCAGGATATGCTGCACGGGATGGCTTCCCTGTCAGGCCAGGTTCCCCATGTCCGCGCCGGTAATCTGGAGGACACACTGGCAAGCCTGACCCGTCAGGATCTCGATATGGTCATCTGGACGCGCCAACCTCCACAGAGCTGGGTGGATGCCATGAGAGAGGCCTTGCCGCCTCTGGAGCCGCTCTCGCTCTCAGGAACGGTCGAACAGGTGATGCAGGCGGCTCAGGCTCTTGTTTCGGAGGAAGGATATCCGGATTTTCTGGCAGAGGACCTTGCCCATTGTGCGTCGCTTGCCGCGGCCCTCTCGGGATCGAACCGGATCAGTCTGGTTCTCACCACGGGCGTGGCCGGGGGGCAGCCTGAGCCGGGAGGGCGTCTGTCGCTGTTCTGCGCCTATGGTCATGATGAAGCCGGCTGGAATTCGGGCAAGCCCTTCACAGGTCCGCGCCTCACCCGGTTCGCGCCGTTCAGTCTAGCTTTCATGCCAGTCCGGGATGAAAGTCGGGTGAGGATCGATCTGGACAAGGCCTCGCTCGGCGTTGTGCTGTTCCTGCGTGCCGACTGAGGGCCCAGCGTCAGGGGGTGATCAGAGCGAGATCTTTCCCTGACGATGCAGTGTCTGGATGCGGTCGGCGGTGCGCAGGGCAATGGCGGTGATGGTCAATGAGGGATTGACGCCCCCTGTGGTCGGGAAAATCGACCCGTCGCAGATCCACAGATTGGGGACATCCCAGCTGCGACAATCGGCATCAACCACCGATGTTTCTGCCGAAAACCCCATCCGCGCCGTTCCTGCCAGATGGTTGGTATCGTTCTCCTGACGCCAGATATCCTGTGCGCCAATGAGTTCGAGTGAGCGCTGCATTTCGCCCAGAGCGTGCTGGATCATGACCTTGTCGTTATCCTGCCAGCCATAGGTGATACGTGTGATGGGCAGGCCATACTGGTCTTTCTCATCAGCCAGCGTGACGCGGTTATTCATGCTGGGGAGCATTTCCCCTACCATCTTGAGGCCGACCTGATGGTTATAATCCATCATTTTCTGGCGCAGCGCCTCGCCCCACAGCCCGCGCGATGAGGAAACGGCAGAGGACCATTCCAGCGGCAGGGGACCCTGGGCCATCCAGCAATACCCGCCAAAGAAATCCTTCTTGTCCTCATAGTTCCAGTGCTCAGTGATGGTTAGAGAGGGCGGTCCCTTGTTCCAGCGCACCGTCTCTTTCATCTTGCCATAAACAGCCTGATTGGATTGAACCATGAGGTTGCGCCCCACATAACCCGACCGATTGCCGAGCCCTTGCGGAAAGCGGTCTGTGGCCGAGTTGAGCAATAGTCGCGGCGTCTCGATGGCATAACCGGCAACGATGACCTGTTTCGCCTTCTGGAAATGCCACGTCCCTTCGCGATGATAATGCACACCGGTCGCGACACCCTGCGCATTGGTCTCTATGCGTCCCACCATGGCAAGATCGCGAATCTCGGCACCGGCCTTCAGGGCACGGGGAATATAGGTCACAAGCTGGCTCTGTTTGGCGTTGGTCGAGCACCCGACACGACAGAAGCCACGATAGACGCAAGAGGGGGAGTCGCCGCGCGGTGCCGAGACCGTGGCGAGAGGCGTTTCAGACCATTGATAGCCCATCGCCTCGGCACCACGCGCAAGCCACTCCGCCGCGCCGCCAATTTCATGCGCACGATAGGGATAGCGTGGCCGTTTTGGCCCCCAAGGGTAGGAAATCGGCCCGGCAATGGCGAGGTCGCGTTCAGCCTTGTCGTAATACGACCACATCTCGCGCCAATCGAGCGGCCAGTCGACCGCATAGCCCAGCTTGGTGCGTGACTGGAACCATTCGGGCCTGAATCGTAATGAAACCATAGCGAAATGGACTGTTGAGCCGCCAACGGCCTTGCCGCTGTTATTGCTGCCCATCTTGATCGGATTTGCCCCGTCGATCAGCCGTTCATCGGTCCAGTAAAGCTGGCTCTGACTGGTCTCGTCAGAGGCAAAATCCTCAAGCGGCCTGAAATACGCGCCCGCATCGAACCCGATGACTGAATAACCCATCTCAGCCAGACGGGCGATGAGGGGACCGCCACCCGCCCCGGTGCCAATCACCACGAAATCCACCGGCTCATTCTGCGCATATTCGCGCATAGGCACCCATTCGCCCTTGCGAAAAACATCCGGTGCGCGGCCATTAATGGCGCGCGGTGTGAGCAAGGGATTATCGGACATGACGGTTTTCCTTGCGCACTTTCTCGACCGTTTCGGGCGTGGCTTCGATCGCCTCCCAAGGGTCGCGGCGGTCATTCTGCATACGGACGTAGCCCCGTGGGCTTGCTGGACCCCCAAACCCGATTTCGCTCCAGGCAGTGGGATGGGCGTAATAGGCGGAGAGGATATCGGTCAGCACATGTCCATTGAAGAAAAGCTGCATCTGCTCAGCGCTCCACCCGGCATGGCCCAGACGACCGGCCCCGGCTTCGCGCATCAGGTTTTCCTGATCGGCAGCGGATAGAAGGTGGAATGAGGCATTGTGGCGTGCGCGGGCTTCGGCTTCGAATACCGCCAGGCCGCTCTTCCATGTTTCGCGCTGGGGGGGCAGGGCTGCATCGCGAAAACCGGGGCGCTCATCTTTGAGCAACTTCTGGTCAACATAGGCAGCAAGCGGAACGGGCGCGCGATCATTCGGCTGGGGCATGACTCTGTCGCAAAGGGCGCAAAGCGTCAGCCATTCCGCCTGCTCCAGAAAGCGCGCCTCACGCGGTACAGCGAGGCGCTCGTCAATCACACGGCGCGTCGCATCGTTCCATGAAGGACCGAGGCGCTTATTGAGCACATCATAACCCGGATAGCGCTCAGACATCGCGGTCATCCTCCATCAGATCGAGCGCCGCGAGCCCGGCAAGCGCCAGTCCGGTGAAGGCGGGCGGGGCCGGAATAGGGGGGCCATTGAGCAGGTTCTGCTGGATGTTGCGCCAGCCATCCATGTCACGTCCGACGCCAATCGCATGAAAGACGGTGCCGGACACCCCCATGATGGCGGTAGCGCGCAGCCACCAGCGTGTCAGGCGACGGTCCGTCCGGGCATCGCCCAACGCAGCATGGGTGATGGCCACGGCAGCGGCAGGCGGCATGGCAACAGGCAGGACCATGAACGGGTCATGGAAACTCCCGCGGAAATGGAGCAACCCGGCCTCACCCGTTGTGCCGACCATGCCAGCGCCGGTGACCGCGCCGATGACGCGCCCTGCGGGCAGACCGAACAGTTTCGGCACGTCGCCCGGTTTTGTCTCGCGCACTCGTTCAGAGAAAAAACCGAGAAGGCCAGAGAGCCCTATGGCCATGGGCGCCCCGAGCGGCGCCCCGTAAAAGAGGTTCTGCCAGATGAATCGTCCCGGCTTCTGGACGACATTCCAGATGTGAAACCCGGTACCCACCAACCCCACGAGCCCTGTCAGGGCATAAACCCCGTCGCGGACCAGATGCGCATGAGCGCGTCTATCCGCCGTACCATGCGCCGAGACGGCGAGGGCGAGGGCCGAGGTAACAAGGGGGGTGTACATCGCCTTGTTTGCAAAATCGCCCCGGTAATGTTCGACGGCACTGTCGAAAAAAACCGAAGCGGCCAGTGTGCCCGCGGAACGGTTGAGGCGTCTTGCGGCGAGATTGGCGCGATCCGCCGAGGGAGGCGGCTCTGCCGCAAGGGCAGGGAGGGCGGATTTCCGGCTCATGCGCCCGCCTCGCGTTGCGGCAGCGAAGGCCGCCGCTGTGAGCGCGCCGGTCAGGCCGAGGGCCCAGCCGACCGCGCCACGCGGGCCACTATAACGCGGCATTCAGGATTTCTTCGAAGGCAGGAACGTGGCCAGCATTTCCTTCGCTGACCCACGGATGACATCGAGCAGTTCGGGTTCGGTCGGCAGGGAAGAGAGGAAAGCTTTGGCCTGTTGCAGGGTGATGTGCGGTGGCAGGGGCGGCACGTCGGGATCGGTGCGGGCTTCGAGGATAACGGGTCGATCCGCGTTCAGGGCCTCTTCCCATGCACCGGCAATTTGATCGGGGTGATCGACCAGAATACCCTTGAGGTCGAGCAATTCGGCGTATTTGTGATACGGGAAATCTGGAATGGATTGCGTGGCGGTCGTCTTGCCCTCGCCAAGTTGGACGCGCTCCTCCCATGTCACCTGATTGAGGTCCTGGTTGTTGAGCACGAGAACGATCAGTTTCGGATTTTCCCATTGCTTCCAGTATTTGGAGATCGTGATCATCACGTTCAGGCCATTCATCTGCATCGCCCCGTCGCCCATGCAGGCAATGACGGTCCGTTCAGGAAAGGCCATTTTCGCGGCGACCGCATAAGGTGTGCCAGCTCCAAGCGAGGCAAGGCCGCCCGAGAGCGAGGCCTTCATGCCACGACGGATTTTCAGATCCCGCGCAAACCAGTTGGCGACCGAGCCTGAATCGGCGGTGATGATGGCGTTTTCAGGCAGACGGGGTGACAATTCCCAGAATACGCGCTGCGGGTTGATCGGGTTGGCGTCCGTCATGGCGCGGGCTTCGAGAACCTTCCACCACGTCTCGACTTCCTTCTCGATTTTTTCGCGCCAGCTCCGGTCGCTCTTGCGCTGCAAAAGGGGGATCAGGGCGCGCAGCGTTGCGGCGCTGTCGCCTTGTAGGCAGACTTCCATCGGGTAGCGCAGAGAGAGGTTGGAGCCGTTGATATCGATCTGCACGCCGCGTGCCTGACCCGGATTGGGCAGGAACTCGCTATACGGATAGGCCGAGCCCACCATCAGGAAGGTGTCACATTCCTTCATCAGGTCCCAGGACGGTTTGGTGCCGAGCAGGCCGAGTGAGCCAGTGACATAGGGCAGTTCGTCTGGCACAGCGGCCTTGCCCAGAAGCGCCTTGGCAATACCGGCGCCCAGCAGGTCGGCGATCGCAATCAGCTCATCCGTCGCTTCCAGCGCGCCTGCGCCGGCCAGAATGGCGACTTTCTTGCCTGAATTCAGAATTTCCGCGGCGGCCTGCAGGCCATGCATCTCTGGCACGGGGCTGATGACTGTCTCGCCAATGCCGGTATGGGTAAAGCCATGCGCCACAGGCGCTTCCTTGTAGGGCAGTTCCTGCAGGTCGTTGGGGACGATTACGATGGTAGGGGCACGTTTGTCACGGGCGATACGCACGGCGCGATCGATGGCGTGTCTCATCTGCGAAGGTTCGGTAACGGTAACGATATATTCCGAGCCGACATCTTTGCAGAGCGATTGCAGATCGACTTCCTGCTGGTAATTCGACCCGATACAGGTGCGCGCCTGCTGGCCCATGATGGCGACGACGCCCACATGATCGAGCTTGGCGTCATAAAGTCCGTTGAGCAGATGAATGGCACCCGGCCCCGAGGTGGCAAAGCAAAGCCCGACCTGACCAGTGAATTTGGCATGGGCGGAAGCCATGAACGCCGCCATTTCCTCATGGCGCACCTGAACATATTCCACACGCCCGGCATCGATCTCGCGCTGAAGCGCCACATCGATCCCGCCTGCACCATCACCCGGATATCCATAGGCCCTTTTCAGGCCCCATTCCTGAAGGCGTTTCCACATGAATTCGCTGACATTCATGGACATGGCTCTGATGCTCCGGCGATTGGCTGTGTGCCAGAGCAACGTCGCGTCAAGCGGGAATGTTCATTTTCATACTTTGTAAAATTATTTTATATTCATGAACCGGAATGATCAGAATTCGCTGTTTCCTGCGGTATCCGATGCTGAAAACGGGATGAACCGGGACAGGATAAGCGTGGTGTACGAGATGTCACTTTAACGTGACGACGCTGCAAAAGCGCGAGAAGCCTCCGGCCCCGTTCCTGCTTCATTGCCATCGTATCAGCATGAACCTTCGGGAGATCTTCTCATGTCCATCACGGCCAAACGGCGTTTGAAAGATATCTATCAGCTTACCGATTTCGAGAAGGCCGTTAAACGCTATCTGCCCAAGGCTGTGTATGAGTATGTGCGCAATGGCGCCGGGTCGGAAATAACCCTTCGCCGCAACCGGGCCGTCTTCCAGCGCTATTTGTGGCGGCCCTATCGCCTGCGCGATGTGTCCAGTCTCAACACCAAGATCACCCTTCTCGGTGAGACCTATGACCAGCCTTTCGGGTTCGCCCCGACGGGTGGTGCTGCCATGACCCGTTATGACGCAGACCGTATCGAGGCATCGACCGCGCGTCGCCATAACCTTTTCTATGCGCTCTCGGCCAATTCGCTCACACCTCTTGAAGAGATCATACGCATCAATCCCAAGGCCTGGTTTGCGGCCTATCTGCCCAGCGATATGGGCATCATCGATGGGATGATCGATCGTGTGCAGGAGGCGGGCTATCCCGTCCTTCTCATTACCTGTGACGTGCCTGTGCCTGCACAACGTATCGCCGAGACACGGGCAGGCTATTCCATGCCAATCCGCCCCAATCTGCGCGCTACACTCGGTGGCATGGCGCATCCCGGTTGGACATTCGGCACGCTGGGCCGCACGATCCTGCGTGATCGCAACCCGAAGATCGTGAACATCCGCCCTCAGGGTGGGCCGGGCCTTTTCTCCAATGAGATTGCCGCTGTCGGCGGGTCGCCTCACTTTACCTGGGACCATATCCGCCACATCCGGTCGCGATGGAAAGGTAAGCTCGTGCTCAAGGGGCTGCTGCGTCCTGAGGATATTGCCGAAGCCGCCCGGATCGGGGCCGATGCGGTTGGCATTTCCGATCACGGTGCCCGTCTGCTCGACTCTACCATCGCCCCGCTTGAGGCTCTTGGCGACATCAGGCAGGCAGCGGGCGATATGGCCGTGATTGTCGATAGCGGCTTTCGTTGTGGCGGTGATGTGCTCAAGGCCCTCACGCTCGGCGCCGATGCGGTCATGCTGGGGCGCCCGTTCCTTCAGGCCTGTGCGCTGGCGGGCAGTGCCGGGCTCGACAAGGCCATTTCCATTCTCAGCACCGAAATCAGCCGGGATCTGGCCCTGCTGGGTGTCACGGGTCTGGAGGCACTCAAGGAGGATCTGCTCAAGGATCTGGGCGATGTCCGTTTCGCCGAACAGGCGACGGAAAAAACCTGACCGATTGGGCAGAGGGGGTATCGGAACGCGGGGCAGCTTGTGTCATGATCGCGCCCACCTCCACCCCTGGCGTGAAAGACTGGGCTATGAATGCGACCGAACGCGGCATACGTGAGCAGTTCTCCTTCTGGCGGGCGCTGTCGTCTCCCGGTTCTTCGCCCGAGCCCGGTTTTGCCCATGTGGTGATTGGCTGTGGCACCTCAGTGCATATCGCTGACAGCATTGCCTGCGCGCTGAACGAGGCCGGGTTTGCCGCACGTGCGGTGCCGGGCAACGAGTGGACGCGTCGCGCCTCATCCTATGTACCGGCCGGGACACCCACCCGCATGCTGGCGTTGTCGCGCAGCGGTGAGTCGACCGAGACCGTGGCAGCCGCCGCAGCAGGCCTCAAGGCAGGGCTTGATGTCTTGGGCGTTACCTGTGCGCCCGGCAGCGCCCTGACGCGCGTTTCGAGCGAATCCTTCGAGGCTGAGACCCACCCCGAGGAGGGGATCGTGATGACCGCCTCGGCCAGTCTGATGTTGATGACGGGCCTGCGCTATGCCGGGTTGTCCATTACGCCTGATACGATTGTCGCTGCCGAGGCCCTGCTGGAGGCTTCCGACCCGCATCTCGTTTCACTGATTCAGGGGCGCTCGCATTTCGTGTTTCTTGGCGGCGGCGCCTATTACGGTGTGGCCCGTGAGGGGGCGCTGAAGATGCAGGAGATGAGCCTGAGCCAGAGCGAGGCGCATCATCCGCTCGAATATCGTCATGGCCCGATCAGCCTGATCGATGAACATTCCTTTGTGGTCATGCTCTATCATCCTGATACCCGTGAGGAGGAAGAGCAGGTAGCGCGTGAGGTGATGGAGAAGGGAGCGGTCGTGCTTGGCCTTGGCGGTCTGGGCACGGTTTCCCTCCCCGTGGGTGGCGATCAGGGTGCGGGACCACTGGTATGTCTGCCCGTGCTGCAACTTCTGGGCGAGTACGTGGCGCGCGCCAACGGGCTTGACACGCTGGCGCCACGTCATCTGACCAAGGTCGTCACATTCGACGCCTGACCGGTTTATCCCGAGCAAGGTGCTCTTGCCCCGTGTTGCATCCGATGGGGCAGCCATCGAGCCACAGGTGGGGTCGTGCCTCAGGTGTGTCTGACACCGATGGCACGAGCCTATGGCAACCCGGACGGTCGCCGGACGCTGGGAGCGAGGAAAAATCGAATTCCTCGCCCAGACCTGCCGGAGCCGATCGATGCGCGCACCCATCGCCTACCACCCCGACATCGAGAAAGGCTCGACAGATGAAGGGGCCACTCACGAGCAACTGCGTCGGACATTCCGGCGCATCATTACGGCGACGCATCGTGACATCGGCACGGCTTCGCGCGGGGTTCATGCCAAGAGCCATGCCCTGCTTGAAGGGACATTGCATGTGGCGGCCAATCTTCCGCCGGAGCTTGCGCAAGGGCTTTTTGCGACACCAGGTGCCTATCGCCTGACGGCACGGCTTTCAGCCATACCGGGCGATCCGCTGCGCGATGCCGTTTCAGGGCCACGTGGCTTTGCCCTGAAAATTCATGACGTGCCCGGTCCGTTGCTGGAAGACAACAAGGGGGTGGCGGTACAGGACTTCCTGTTTGCCAATGGTGCCGTTTTCGGGGCACCCGATGCCAGGGGATTTCTTCAGAATCTGCGCGTGCTGGCGCTGACAACCGATCGGGCAGAGGGCGCCAAAGCGTGGCTTTCGCGCACGCTGCGCCTGATACAGAGACTATTGACGCGCTTTGCCAGACCCAGTGCCACCCTTGCTGCGCTGGGTGGATTTACACCCACTCATCCGCTGGGCGACCGGTTTTACTCGCAGGTGCCGGTGCGTTTTGGTGATTATGTCGCGAAGCTCGATCTCGTGCCTGATTCAGAGAGCTTTCGTCGGCTGACGGGCCGTTTGATCGATATCGATCATGATCCGGTTGCGATACGCCGGGCGATCAGGCGCGTCATGGCGCAGGAAGGTGGGCGCTTCAGCCTGCGTGCGCAGCTTTGCCGCAATGAAGAGCAGCAACCTGTCGAGAATGCCGCAACAGAATGGAGCGAGGCTCTCAGCCCTTTCCACACTGTGGCAACGCTCGAACTCCCGCCACAGGATAGTTGGAACGAGGCGCGATCATACCAGATTGATGAATGTCTCTCGTTTTCACCCTGGCATGGGCTCGAGGCGCACAGACCGCTTGGCAATATCATGCGTGCCCGACGGGCGGCTTATCCTTTCTCTGCGGGATTGCGGTCCAGGCTAAACGGATGCCCTATGAAATTCTTGCCGTGATAGATGGCTGATTACATGCGTGTAGTTGAAACGTGCGTTAGGTGAGACTTTCTGCGGACGTTAGTGGGGTCCGTCTGGTATAAGTGCTTCGGTTATTGTGCTACTGATTTTTACGACAAAACATTTCTTTCGTTTGATTGCGAAAAGTTCATTTTTTCATAAAACAGTCATTCAACTGACTTATTGGGTCGTTTATAGCATCGCGCATACGGTCCAGAGGCAGAGTCAGTCAAATTCATGCGCGCGCGTTCCCTTACTTCCCTGCTGCTTCTATGCGGCGTTGTCATGCCGGAAACCGGTTTTGCCGCGGGGCAATCAGATGACATCGCCACCCTGCGCCGTGAAATGCTTGAAATGCGGGCGCAGATGCAGGGGCAGATCAGCGATCTGCGCCGGGAACTGGCGAAGGAACGCACCCTGCGCCGTCAGTCGGAACTTGCGCAAAACAAGGCGGTGTCTAACCGTCATGGTCGTGTCACCGGCGTTGTTGGCACAGCCAGCCCTCATGATGTCGCTGATGCGCGACCGGGCTTGCCTGTGAGATCCGATGGGCCGCAGCACACCAAGCCTCATGAAGACGCCCCTGGTGTTCTCATGGCATCAGCCGGGGTGGGCGGCGCTGCCTCGCAAACCGCTAGGGCAGTGCATACCTCGGCGTCTCCTTCCAGCCCGGGGAGCGGGGCGGGCACTGCATCGCCCGGCCCTACATCGCCCGGTCAGGTGAACAATTCTGGAGGGGAAGGCATCCAGCTGGCCGCGGCCCGGTCACATGGGGAGGGCAAGCCCTCTGACCCACAGGTAGCTTATGATACCCATCTGATCCCGCCGCCCGATCATGGTCTGAACATGTCACTGGCCGATTTCCGCCGGGCCACGAAATCTGCTGAAACGGTCGATATCGGCGGAATACGGATCGGCTTTCCTGCTGGGCGTCCGACCATCGCATCCAGTGACGGGCTCTATGCCTTTTCGGTGGGGCTGGTCATGCATCTGGATATTGGCGGTTTTCCGTCAACGGGCGGTACGGCTCAGGGGCAGACCGGTCGTTTTCCCAAGATGAACGAAAATGCCCGTCGCCTGCGTCTGCCGCTGACATGGCGTTATGGCAATCTTCTGGCCAACCTTACGCCAGAATGGGGGCGCACGGTCGACGGGACGGCTGGGCTCTATGAGGCCAATATGGTCTATAGTGGCATCCACAATTCGCAGTTCACCTTTGGCTATTATCAGCCTCGCGTGACGATGCAGGATTCAGAATCGTCCAACGGCTTCATCCTGATGGAGCGTGCCTCGATTTCGGAAGTGGTGCGTCTGATTGCTGCGGGCGATACCCGTATGAGCCTTGGTGGGCGTACGCATGAAAAGCGCTGGTATCTCGGCGCTTATCTGACGGGTCAGACCTATGGTGATCGCACCAATGACCCCACAGTGTCCGACAGCCAGATGGGTGGTTTGCTGCGTGTGGCGGGTCGCCCGGTGGCAACACCCAATGTCGATCTCCACCTTGGCATGTCCTCAACCATGTCTTTCAAACGCAACCAGACATCGCAGGGACGTGTCCTTTCGCTTAGCGATCGTCCTGAGACACGCCTGACCAATGAGCGTCTCGTCTCTACCGGGACCATCGCCGATATCGGCAAGGTCTGGGCGATCGGCCCGGAAATTGCCCTGCGCTACAAGGCCGCGCTCATCCAGGCGGAATATTATCATATCGGTGTCGACCGTACCGCGGCTGCAAGGGTCAAGGGTCCCGCGCCCAATCTCGGCTTTGATGGCTATTATGTTGCGGGCAGCTACACCCTGTTCGGACAGCCGCGGCGCTACAGCCCCAAGGATGCCGCGTTTTCATCGCCCGCTCCGAAAGAGGATTTCGATATCTGGAACAATAAATGGGGCGCGCTCGAACTGGTCGGACGCTGGAGTGTGCTCGATTTCAACAGCAATCTGCGCGGCGATGCGCCTGCCTCGGTGACGGGCGGGGTGCGCGGCGGCACACAGACCGTCTGGTCGGGTGGGCTGAACTGGTACATCAACCGGCATTATCGCATCCAGCTGCAGTACAGTCACATCGATGCCACGCGCTCCCAGACGGTCGGCACAGTCAATAACAAGGGCCGTTCGATCAATGCGCTGGGCAGCCGTATTCAGGCTGCCTTCTGAACCTGTTGACCGGCTCGGGACGACCCGGCGTGAAGGGCAGCCCCTTTGTTCAGGCGGTCTTCAGCGTTGGGGCAGCGTACTTGCGATGCGGTCAGCCAGTTGCTCGAACAGTTTTTGCAGCAGGGCCGCCTTGGCCGCATCATCGGCCACACTGCCCTGCACGCTGAGACTGGCACGGCCCTGACGCGCCGGGCGGGCGTCGTCGCTAGGCAGATCGCTCCATGAGGCAAGCAGAATAGCCTGACCCTGCTTGGTCAGATCCATACGCTCAATGGTGATGCTCAGGCGTGACTCCGGTGGTTCCAGAGGGGAATGGGCCGTGATCGTGCGTTGCGGCCAGTCCTGCGAAAGGCGCGCCACGATCAGATCGGTCGCTGATTGCGACAGGCGGCTGGCCCAGCGCCCGTTGCTGCTGCGTATCAATCGACTGCCATCACGGACCAGGATATCCTGTGTATCCAGATAGTCCGGCATGACGATACGCGGAACATAGACCACCGCCATTCCCGTGCCTGCCGGTAAGGCCGCGCCCGGATCCGGGGCAATTGTATAGAACTGTACGGGCGCCGAGGCACAGCCCGTCAGCAGGCCCAGAGCAATGGCCGGAATAAGCTGGCGCGTTTTCATTGGCGGCGTCCTGTCAGCAGAAGTTGCGGGTTGCGCTCCACATCATTGGCAAAGCCGCGCAACGCCGCAGCCGCCGAGGCAATATCGCGCAAGCTGGCATCCAGATTGGCGCGATCGATCGAGCGGGGTGAGGTCATGCCTTGCAGGTTCGACAGCGTCTTGTTGGCGGTCACCATGGTTTCGCGGCTGTTTTGCAGCAGCAGACGCAATTCCTGCCCGCGCGCCGTCAATTGATCGGACCCGGTCGTGGCCAGCCGGTCCACGCTGGCCAGGGTGCGAAGCAATTGCGGCTGGACGGCTGTGATCATGTCATGTGCGGCATCGAGTGTCGCGCGTGTGCTCTGCGATGTCTGTTGCAGGTTGTCGGCAAGGGCCGGCAGGCGCTCATCGAGCATTTCGGCCAGATGGTGCATGATGGCGATGGTTGCAGCCGCGTCATCGCTGAGCTTGCGCAAAGGCAGGTGGGTGATGGTATTGGTAATGGCCTGAATGGATGACTGGCGCGTCGGGATCTCGGTTTCGTTCGTGAGTTCGGGATGGAGGATTGCCGGCGTATCGGGCGAGATGTCGAGATCGATCTGCGACGTGCCCGTGACAAAGCTCTTGAGGTTCATCTCACCGCGCAGACCATGATCGACGAGGCTTTTCAGGCTCGGAAGATGGCCATGCTTCTGCCCGGCCACCAAAATATCGTCGCGTCGCAGCGTGACATAGACCGGGATATAGGCCTCGCGGTTTTTCGGATCGTATTCGATGGCAATGCGATCGACCGCACCGACCTGTACGCCACGGAAATTGACCGGTGCGCCCACAGAAAGACCGTTGGTTGACCCACGAAAGATCAGGACTGCCCGATCTGTATGGGTGAACGGATGGAAATTGCCGAAAAAGACAAAGGCCGCCACCATGAGGGCCATACCACCCAGCACGAATGCGCCGACAAGGGCTTGCCTGTTCATGAGGGGGATCCTTCTTCGTTGCGTTGCCGGTTCATGAAAGCATGGACCTGACTGTCGTCGCAGTGATCGCGCAGAAAGCGCGGCGAGCCGTGGGCGATGGGTCTCTTGGTGATGGCATCGAGAAAAATGCCATCGTCTGCGATACTGAACAGACTGGGCAGTTCATGGCTCACGATGACGATGGTCGCGCCCAGACCGTCACGCAGATTAAGGATGAGGTCATCCAGACGCGCTGAGGTGATCGGATCGAGCCCCGCAGAGGGCTCGTCGAAAAACAGGATATCGGGGTCGAGGGCCAGAGCGCGAGCAAGGCCGGCGCGCTTGCGCATGCCGCCGCTGATTTCCGACGGTGCGAGATCGATGGCGTCGAGCAGGCCCACCAGAGCGAGTTTGAGCTCCACCAGCCGTCTGACGGCCCGGGCATCGAGAGAGGTGAACATCTGCAGGGGCAGGGCGACATTCTCGCCCACAGTCATGGAGCTCCACAGGGCACCGCTCTGGAACAGCACGCCAAAGCGGTGATTGATCTGCGTGCGATCGGCATCCGTGCCTTTCCAGTAGTCCTGCTCGCCAACCATGAAGCGGCCCGTAGTGGGACGCAGCAGACCGATCATGCTTTTAAGCAGGGTGGATTTGCCGCAGCCCGAGCCCCCCATCACCGCGAAAATGCTGCCCCGCCGCACCGATAGATCGATATGCGACTGGATGACCTTGGGGCCGAAAGCGAGGGTCACGTCCTGCATTGTCAGGATGGCGGGAGCAGGGGGCTGTGTGTCTGTCTCGTGGCTCATGGCTCAGACCCCCAGACTATTGGCGATGACAGCAAAGATGGCATCGAGCGCGATGACCCCGACAATACCAATCACCACGGCCCGTGTTGCGGCAATACCGACATCCGCCGCCGATCGCCCAGCCTTGAGGCCGATGCGGCAGCTCGTCAGCCCGATGAACGCGCCAAACACGATGCTCTTGACGAAGCCGAAGATGAACTGGCCGATGCCAAAGGCAATGACGGTCTGATGAAAATAGCCAAGGCTCGTGATGTCGAGCATCGATATGGCCACCACATAACCGCCCAGCATGCCAATCAGACAGCCATAGAGATAGAGAAACGGCATGGTGACGACGAGCGAGAGCACAGCGGGCAGAATGAGGTAGGAAGAAACCGAGATGCCGAAAACCTTCAGCGCGTCGATTTCCTCATTGCCCTGCATGGTGGATATGCGTGCGGCATAGGCCCCGCCTGTGCGCCCGGCCATGATGATGGCCGTCATGACCGCTGCCATTTCGCGCACGGTCGCAATGCCGACCAGGCTGGCGACATAGATACCTGCGGCGAATTTCTGCAGCTGTACGGCACCGACAAAGGCTAGAATGGCACCCACAAGAAAATTGACCACACCGACGATCAGCAGGGCTGACGGGCCAGCATTGAACAGATCGGAAAACAGGTCACTGCGCCGCAGGCCAACACGCCGGAACAGCGAGCGGAACGCCGCCAACGCCGTGCGTGAGGCCATGCCAGCCACGATTCCCGTCTCGGCGAACACATCAATCGCCTTGCCCCCGACATGTTCGAGAACGGGCTGGCGGGGTTTTCTCTTCGGGGTCGCGGGGCCAGCCTGATCAGGAAGCAAATCAAGCAATTGCTGCATCGGATGCGGCAGGAGCGTGGCGTCAAACACGCGCTGTGACGCATCGCACAGGCGGCGCACATCCCACAGAAACGCGATCAGCCCGGTATCCCAGCCCGTAACGCCGGAGACATCGCAGGCCAGTGTAGTGGCCTCGCCCATCGGCGCGAGTGCCTCAACCGTGCAGTCCGGCAATGCTGAATCATGGCTAAGCCAGGATCCTGTCAGGACGAGTCGTGCTGAGGGAGATGCCGCGTCCTGCGTCATGCGATCAGGGGGCGGGATGATCTCAAACCGGCCGGTTGGCATCGTCCCTGCCGTGTCGGCCGTTGGACGCGCGTTCAGGACAGGCGATGTGTCAGGGGTGTTGGGGGTTTGACGCATCAGGCCGTCACGCTGTCAGAGTATCTAGACAGAAGGCGTGTTGTCGAGGCCGTAGCGGAGGCTTTTGGTTTGCTGCCATCATGCGGTGGTATTGTGAGGGCAAGACTGCGCCCGCGCAAGAACAGCGGGCCCCACCTGGGGGCAGGCTGCCCGATATGTGATCACTGCACACCGTTCCGGCTGGCGGCGGTCGGGTCGCTTAATTGACCCGACATGCCCCTTCCGGCCGTTCGATCAGTGTTCCTCCATATAGAATTCCACAGGAACGGTAAGGCTCAGTGTGGCACCCGGTATGGTGTCGGGCGGGGCAGGCAGAGGTTCGGCGCGCCGGACAAGCGCGAGGGTCTCGTTATCCAGCAGGGCATAGCCGGTCGGTCTGACGAGACTGGCTGAGAGCACATGGCCTTTGCGGTCCATCGTAAAGCGCAGCATCACCGTTCCTTCCTGATGCTCGGCCTGTGCCTGTGCCGGATAGCGCTTGAAACGTTCAAGCCGCGCCAGAAGACTGCCCTGCCAGCTTGCCTTGGCCTGCGACATTTCCCGCGTCGAAGGCGCTCCCTTGGCGCTGGTGGCCGATACGGTTGATGGGGGCGCATCCGAAGGTGGGGGTGCGGTATTCGCTGTCGACTGCGTTGGCACGAGTGGAGCGACGTGGCGCGGTACGGGCGGTGTGGGCGTTACCTTGCGGCGCACCGGCGGCACCTTGATTCTGGCAGGCACCGGCACGGGCGGCAGGGGTGCGGGCGACGGAGGAGCCATGATTTCGGGAGGTTTTTCAGGCGCGGGCAGTTCCGGCGTGGCGACCTGAGGCGGCCCGGGCGGCCGCTCCTGGGGCGGTGAAGGAATACTGGCGGGCTCGGGTGCAAGATCGATGGCGATCGCAGCAGGCGGGGGCGCATAGGGAAGGGGCGGGGTTGCCCGCAGCGTCGAGGCTGTCCAGATCCCGAGACCCGTCAAGGCAAGGATGGCGAGTGTAGAGCAGCCACCAAGACGCCTTTGCCTCTGCCCCTCAAGCTTCTGATGAAGCTGGTAGACAGCGCGAAAGGACAGCATGTCTCCTGCTGCGGGTGAAGTCACTGCCGGGGTGGCTGGCGCCGTGCGATAACGCCTTGCGGTCACGGTTCGTCGCCCTCCTCCTGACCTTGCAGATTGACGAGCGCCACCTTCAGGAACCCTGCCTTGCGCAGCAGATCCATGGTTTTCATCAGCGTCTCGTAATCCACGGTCTTGTCTGCGCGCAGGAAGATGCGTTCATCCTTGTGGCCGTTCGTCAGGGTCATGAGGCGCAGGGGAAGCGCCTCATTGCTGATATCGTCCTCACCCAGAGCCAGGGATTTGTCGGCCTTCACCGTGACGAAAATCGGATTGGCCGGACGCGGGGCAGGTTTCTGGGTTGAGGAGGGCAAATCCACCGGAACGTTGACCGTGCTTAGCGGTGCCGTCACCATGAAGATAACCAGAAGCACGAGCATGACATCGATCAGCGGTGTCACGTTCAGCTCATGGGCATCAAGCGCCGTATCGTCGGCATGACGCATACGCAACGCCATGGTCAGCGCCCGGCCTGCTCGGCACGCGGTGTTGCAAAGCGCAGCACCTGCCCACCGCCGCCCTGCACATGCAGGCGGCTCAAGTCGCGTGAGACGAGACGCAGGATGAGCGCGGTGAGATCACCCACCTGCGCCTTGCAGCCAAGGCACTGTCGCGACAGGAAATTATAGATCACGACGGCTGGGATGGCCGCCACGAGCCCAAGCGCCGTGGCAAGAAGGGCCTCGGCAATGCCGGGGGCGACCACAGCAAGGCTCGTGGCCTTCGTGGCGGCAATACCGGTGAACGAGGTCATGATGCCCCATACCGTGCCGAAAAGCCCGATAAACGGCGATGTCGCGCCGATCGTAGCCAGAATTCCCGTGCCGCGCATCAGGCGACGCCCCTCTGCGGCTTCCAGACGCTCAAGATGCAGCATGATGCGCTCTTTCAGCCCTTCGCGGTCTTCCAGCACATCGGCAGAGCGTGTCCATTCATTGGAGGCTGCGAGCAGCAGGGCGCGGACGATGCCGATATCGGGGCAAAGCGACTGGGACTCGGCAAGCGAGGCTGCATTTTCCAGCTTCAGTTCGGCCTGTGACAGTGCACGCCTGACACGCATGACCTCAACGACCTTGGCGATAAACACCGCCCAGCTGATCACGCAGGCCACGATCAGCAGCATCATGACGAAGCGCACGACGGGGCCGGCACCGAGGAACATTTCCCACGGGGTAAAGGGAAGTGAGGCGAGGTCGCCAGCGGGCGCAGCCATGGGGCTCTCCTGTCATTCTGAGGGGCGGTCACCCATCCGGGGACATTTTGCTCTTGTTACGGGATGTAACCATCCGCTGAGTCCCTGTTAATCAGATTCATTCTCAATTACAAGAAAGCGATTGCACAGGAGAGCGCTCATGCTGGTTCATATTCCCAATGTCCTGACACCTGAAGAGCTGCGTCATTGCCGTCAGACGCTTGAGCAGGCGTCGTGGCTGGACGGCAAGGTGACCGCCGGGCAGCAATCGGCAAAAGCCAAGCACAACCTTCAGGTGCCTCAGGATTGCGAGACCTCGCGCGAACTGGGCGAGATCGTGTTGCGGGCGCTGGGACGAAACCCCGTGTTCAATAGTGCCGCCCTGCCGCTGCGCGTCTTCCCGCCGCTCTTCAACCGCTACGATGTGGGCATGAAATTCGGCGCCCATGTCGATAACGCCATACGCCCCATTCCCGAGAGCGGCTTCAGAATCCGGACCGATGTGTCCTCAACGCTCTTCATCACCGGGCCGGATGAATATGACGGGGGTGAACTGGTGATTCAGGACACTTATGGTGAGCAGCGTGTCAAACTGCCCGCTGGTGACATGGTGCTGTATCCGTCTACCAGCCTGCATCGCGTGAGCGAGGTGACACGCGGCTCACGCTGGGCCTCGTTTTTCTGGAGCCAGTCCATGGTGCGCGACGATACGAAGCGTGCCCTTCTGTACGACTTCGACCGTTCGATCATCGAGACCCGCAAGGCTCTCCCCGATGATCATCCGGGTGTGCTCGGGCTGACCTCGACCTATCACAACCTGCTGCGTCAGTGGGCGGAGCTCTGAGCCACCACCCTACCGCGCTGCTGCCTTGCAGGAGTAGATGAAGGGGAGGTGCTTTGCCAGCGAGGCAGACGCCCTGTCTGCTTCGTTTGTCTGAGTGGCAATTCAGGCGTGATATTCAGGGCTGGCCCCATGATGGCACTTGCCGTTATGTCGGGCGTTCCGGTCTCCTGAACCCGAGTGTGCCATGTCGCCCCGCTTTTCCCTTCACGGGCAACGTCTCCTGCTGGTGGGAGCCCCGTTCTGCGCGGTTCTGCTGCCCATGCCTTTTCTTTATGGGGCCTCATGGCGGCTGCTTGGTGTGCCAGTGAGCCTGTGGTGGCTGTTTGCCTGTCTGCCGTTCACGACACTCTGCCTTGCCCTTGCACTCCGGCCCATGGGGCCCCTTAACGATGATGCTGCACCTGTCGGAGGGGCAGAACGTTGAGAGTGGCGGGTTTCGTTCTCGTCCTCCTGCTCGCCCTGGGTTTGGCCTGCGCGCCGCTCAGAAGCGGCGTCACCCGTGACCCTCGCGCCTTTTTTGCCGCACGAGGGCAGTTCGGCGTTGCGCTCTTCTTTCTGCTTTCAGTGGGCGAGACCTATTCGATCGGTTCGGTTTTGGGCTTTCCCGGAGGTATCGCCGCGAGCGGTTCCATCGACGTGGCATTGTGGTTTGTCGGGTATATCCTGCTCGCCTTCCCGGTCGGGATGGTGCTGTATCCCCGGTTATGGCGGGTGGGAAACCGCCTGGGCGCCATAACCCTGCCAGACATGCTGGGGGGGTATTTCCGGAGTACGCTTGTCGGGCGTGTGACGGGCCTTGTGCTCGTTATTCTGATGCTCCCGCTGGGGACCATGCAGTTCATAGGCCTGGATGCGGTATTCTCGACCCTTGCCCTACCGGTTTCCCCTATCATGCTCAGTGCGTTCGCAGCATTGCTGGCGTTCCTTTTTGTGGCGGGTGCCGGATTGCGTGGTGCGGCGCTGAGTGCGGCATTGAAGGATGGCCTGATCCTGCTCTCCATCGTCTGCGTGGCGTTTGCAGCCCTCTTGGCCTGGCCCCATCAGGCGACGCGCCCTCTCAACGTGGCGCTGCGTGGTGCCAGTCCACATCCTTTTTCGACCTGTGTGATGATCATGAGCACGATCGTGACGCAGGCTTTCGGCTTTTGCATTGCGCCACAAACCGCTGCCGCTGTCTTCTCGGCCCGCGATCCGCAAACCATCAGACGGGCCCAGATCTGGATGCCGCTCTATATGGTGCTGTTTCCGCTGCTGGTCGTCATTGCGTGTTTCGGCCTGACCCATCCCGTCATTATGGGACGGCCCGACTCAGTCTTTCTCTCGGTAGCGTCGCATCTTCTGCCGGGGTGGGGTGTCGGGATCGTCTCAGGCGCAGTGGCCCTGACCGCGCTCGTCTGGCTCGGGGCGGTGTGCCTCAGCCTTGCGGCGATCGTCACCGGCAGTTTCACGCCGCATCTTTCTGCCCCTGCGCAAAAGCGTACGGGTCTGGCCATCATTGCGCTCTATCTTGGCCTTTCCGTGCTGACAGCTGCCCTGCATACCGCGCTGATCGTGACACTCAACCGGCTGTTCTATGTAGGGCTGGTGCAGCTCCTACCCGCCGTGCTGCTTTGCGTGACGGGATATCGCGTTTCCCCTGGACGGCTGCTTGCTGCCCTGTTCCTCGGGCTTGTATCGGGTGGCGTGGTTTTCGCCTTGGACTGGGGCCCCTTTGGTCTGAGTCCGGCTCTTCCGGGTTTGCTGGTCAATGGTGCGATACTGTTTCAGGCCGGACTGCCGCGCAGGGATTCTGTCTGCCACGGCGAAATGGGGAGGAAGGCCAAAGGCGCCTGATCTCTGAAGGGTCAGGGCCGAATGCGGGAGAACGCTATCTGGGCGGCAAGAGCCATAAGAAGGGTTGTGACGCCGAGCACCGACAGGGACAAAAGTGGGTCCAGCATAGCGTGGCCGGTCAGGGCGCCTCTCATGCCGTCAATGCCGTAGGTCAGCGGGTTGCTGAAGGCGAGTCCCCTGATAAGGCGGCTCTGCCCTTCAAGGGGGAAGACAGCGCCGGAAAGATAGAAAAGCGGCGTCAGGATAAAATTGACGGTTTGTGAAAAGCTTTGGGCATCGCTCATGACGGAGCCCAGCACCGAGCCGAAAAAGGCAAAGAGCAAAGCCAGAAGCAGGGCAAAGGCTAAGGCGAGCGCCAGATGGGCGGGTGAAGGGAGAACACCTGCCAGTGTCAGGCATATCACACTCACGATGATAGCCTGGATCAACGCGACACTTGCCACACCCAGCGCACGCCCGAGCAGGATCCAGTGTCGGGAAACCGGCGAGACCAGTGTCTCCTTGATGAACCCGAACTGCCTGTCCCACAGCAAATCCGCACCTGAATAGACCGTGTTGAACAGGATACCTGCGCCCACCACACCCGGTGCGAGGAACGTGAAATAATCCCCTTCGCCCGCCTTGCGAAAAACTGGCGCAAAGCCCAGACCGAGGGCAACGAGAAACAGGAAAGGCTGTGCCAGCGCCGAAATCAGCCGGCCTCGCGCACGCAAGAAGCTCCTGATTTGCCTGAGCCATAAATTATAGATGACATCGATCATCAACGCGGCTCTTCCCCGGCGGTCAGAGAGAGGAAGCTGTCTTCCAGCGAACCTTGCTGGGCATGATCCATCACAGCGCTGACCGCGCCTTGGGTCAGGATGCGTCCTTGTTTGATCACAGCGACGCTCTGTGCAACGCGTTCGACCTCATCGAGATAATGGCTCGTCAGGAAAATGGTCGTACCCTGATGGGCCTGCAACGCCTGTAGATGATCCCACAGCACACGCCGTGATTGCGGGTCGAGCCCGAGAGTCGGCTCATCCAGAAAAATCAGGGCTGGGCGGTGCAGCAGGGATCTGGCGATCTCGACCCGCCGCTTGAGACCGCCACTCAGGGTCCTGACCATCTGCCGCGCGTGGTCCGTCATATCGAACAGGGTTAGCGCGTCTGCAATACGTGACGCTCTCTCGGCACGCGGGATGCGGTAGAAAGCGCAATGGATCCAGAGATTCTCCTGCACGGTCATGGCAGGGTCCAGGGTACATTCCTGGAAGACCACGCCGAAATGACGCCTGGCTTCCATCGGGTCATTGGCCAGATCGATGCCATTCAACAGGATGCGTCCGCTATCAGGGGGAAGCAGGGTGGTCAGCATCTTGATCGTGGTGGTCTTGCCTGCGCCGTTGGGCCCCAGAAAGGCGAAAATCTCACCGCGAGCGACCGTGAAATCCAGACCCGAGACAACCTGCCGATCCCCGTAGGATTTGACCAGCTTCTCCACCCTGATCACAGCCTGTGGCGCGCCTGCCATGCCCGAAGGCGCTGAGGGCACGGCATGCTCCGGTCTGCATGAGCGATCATGAGCTTGCTCGGTAGAGGGCTTGGCTGGCGTCAACGCGGTAATATCCCTGTGGTCAGGGTGGCACTCCGGGTTTCCTGCCTCAACAGGCCCCAGCCCTCAAGTATGTCGATGGCGCTCTCGACACCCTGCTCTGCTTCGATCAGTGGACGCAATGAGGCGGCCTTGTCGCGCGGAGCGCGTGTTGTTGCGCGCCCGATGGCCTCGGCCAGCCTTTCGGCGGTGAGTGTCCTGCGCGACAGGCGCATCGGGCTGATACCGATAACCTTCAGGCGCCAGCTCCAGAAAAACTGGTCAGCCAGAAACGGTATGATCACCTGAGGCAGGCCGGCGCGCGTGGCAGCCGCCACCGTTCCAGCGCCCCCGTGATGAACCGCAAGGGATACGCGGGGAAAAAGCCAGTCATGGGGGGCGTTGTCGATGAAAAAGATATCCCCCTCCTGGTCGGGCTTGAGGTTTTTGAGCGCTCCCCAGCCTGTCGCGACGATCGCGCGTCGCCCGGTCAGGCGCAGGGCCCTGAGAATGAGCGCGGTAAATTTCTCCGGGTTGCCGGTCATCATGCTGCCAAACCCGACATAGACCGGGGCAGGACCGGCGGCGAGAAATGCTTCCAGCTCCGGTGAGGGGCGCCAGCTTGTTTTCTGGTCGTAGAACCAGCTCCCGGTTACGGCAATGCGGTCACGCGACCAGTCAGCGGGTTGGGGCTGGATGTGCCGGCTGAAGGCATAAAGCAGATAGCGCCTGTTACCCGCGCTGTCCGTTTCGGACCACGGTCCCTTCCAGCCAATGGGAGGCAGGGACAGCTCGCGACGCATGATCGCCACCGGAAACGACATGAAACGCCAGATCAGGAATCGTGCCACATGGGTCAGCGCCTTATGCAGGATACCGGGCAAGCGCAGGGCCGGGTTCGGCCACAGGGGAGGCACCCATTTCGACGGGGTCATGGGCATGAATTGCGCCTGAACGAACGCTATGCCCCGCTTCTGGGCAATCGAGGCTCCGAGTATCGTGCCGGAGCCCGATCCGATGACGAGTTCTGCTCTTTTCGTGGCTTCCATCGCCTGCCTGACCCAGAGAGGCATCCACCGACACAGGGCACGAGCGACCTGCCATCCCATGCGCAACTGGTTTCCCTTTTCCAGCACAGCATGTTCCTGTGTCATCAGGTCGGCGAAATCGGACTCGATGGGCGCAAACCTGAGACCACCGCCCCTTATGAGGGCTTCGTGGCGCGCTGATGTGGCAATGCAGACGTCGTGACCCCGTCTGGCGAGGCCCTGCCCAAGGGCGACGAACGGACGCGCATCGCCCTGCGTGCCGATGGTGAAGATCACGATTTTCATGGCGGCATCCGGTCAGGCGGCAGAGAGGCAGGATGCGGGCGTGCGGTCCTGCGCGAGGCCGATATTGATCCAACGCGCAACGGTCTCGACATGGCCGGGCAGCAGCATATCGCCATGACGGCAGTCAAGGTCATGGGCCGTGATATGGCCAGAGCTGTACGCCCTCCAGGCATACGGGTCGTCCGAGATGATCGTCACCTCGTTCTGGCTTCCCTTGTCCGCAGCCCTGAGGAACAGGATATCGGCATCATTGGGCGTCGGAACATGGGCGAGCAGCATCTCGATATTGCGTCTGGTGATCAGGCGCAGCTTCTCGGCAAGGCTGGTCAGGGCATTGAGGTCGATTTCAGGCAGATCCGGAAGCACCGTTGTGTCCAGTGTTTCCAGAAACAGATCGGCCAGGCCATCGAGCGTATCGGGCAAGGCTGCATCCTCGACCGGAGCGATCTGCAGGAATTGCAGGGCAGCGCGTATGGCCTGGGGGCTATCCGGCGCAAGGCTCTGATCCTGGAGCAGGCAGGGATAAGAATCCAGCATGGCCAACAGGGCTATCTCCTCCCCCTCCTGTCTTAGGAGAGACGCAATTTCATGGGCAACAACGCCACCCATGGACCACCCGACCAGATGATAGGGGCCGTGCGGCTGCAAACGCCGCAATTCGGCAACATAGAAGGCCGCCAGGGCCGCGAGCGTGGCGGGCGCATCGTTCTTCAGCAGGAGCCCGGCATCCTGCAGGCCATAGACCGGATGGGACTCAGAAAGGAGTGGGGCCAGCGTGTTGAAGTTCCAGCTCATGCCGATCACGGGATGAAAACAGAAGACCGGCGCGTTGTGTCCCTGTTCCCGTATGGCAAGGCATGGCGCAAGCGGGTCGCAGGTGACCGAGCCCCCTTCGAGCAGGGGAGCCAGAAGGGCAATTGTAGGAGCGGCAAAAACCTGCCCGACAGGAAGCGCGTAACCCTCGCGTGAGAGGCAGGCGATCATCTGTACGACCATGAGGCTGTCGCCGCCGAGTTCGAAGAAGCTGGTATGGATGTCGACGCGTTCGAGATCGAGCAGTTCGCCCCATAATGCGCTCAGCCTGCGTTCCGCCGGGGTGCGGGCTTCGGTGAAGGTTGTCGTCTCCGTCTCTTCACGCAGGGAGGCCAGCGCCGCCCGGTCAAGCTTGCCGCTTGTCATGCGCGGCAGTGTCTCGACGCAGACGATACGCACCGGGATCATCTGGGGGGGAAGCAGGCCAAGAAGGGTGCGTCTGATCTGTGAAGGGTCGAGCTTTGCGCCATGGGTTGCGGGTACGAGATAGGCGGCGAGGAGAGACGTGCCGCGTGCAGGGTCTTTCTCGATCATCACGGCGGCCTGCAGGATTTCTGGCAGGCTAAGCAACGTACTCTCGATCTCACTGGGTTCGATACGCATCCCGCGTATCTTGATCTGCTGGTCGCCGCGCCCAAAGACGGTCAACGTCCCGTCATGTCCAATTGCCGCCCGATCGCCTGTGCGATAGGCCTTGTGTCCAGGTACCCCAAGAGGGTCGGGGATGAAGCGGCTTGCCGTGAGTTCCGGCTGATTGAGATAGCCCGAGGCAACGCCATCACCCGCAATCAGCAATTCGCCGACAACGCCATCTGGCAGCGGGGTTTGATCGGGCCCGATGATGTAAAGCTGTGTATTGGCCAGAGCATGCCCAGCGGCCGGCGTATCGGTTTCCTGAGGGTCGAGATGATGCGTCGTAGACCAGATCGTGGTTTCCGTGGGGCCATACAGATTATGCACCGCCCGGCCGAGATGCAGCATCTGGCGCGCCATATGGGCTGGCATCGCCTCGCCGCCGCTCATGAGCATTATACCCTGCAGGGCGCTGCTCTCGGCTGTGCCGAGCAGGGTCTGCCACAGCGTCGGGGTCGCTTGCATGGCTGTGATGCCATGTTCCCGAACAAGGGCTGCCAGACGGCCTGGTTCCAGGATATCCTCGCGGCTGGCAATGACACAGGCCCCGCCGGATGTGAGCGGCAGGAGCATTTCGAGCACGGCAATATCAAATGTCCAGGCCGTGACGGCCAGAAGTGTTTCCTGCGCGCCATAGGCCAGTCTTTCCGTGATGGCATGCAGGAAGTTTGTCAGGGCCTTGCGGGGAATAACCACCCCCTTGGGTCGCCCGGTCGTACCTGAGGTATAGGTGACATAGGCCGTGTCATCCGGGACGGGCGAGGACGAGGCTATCTTCCCTCGCGAAAGTCGCTGCAGTGTGGACGCGTCGCTCGCAAGAGCCCATGCGGTGTATTCTGCCGCCCAGTCGAGATGGGCAGCGTCCGGCACAATGACGGCACTGGGTTCAGCATCTTCGAGGATCAACTTTGCCCGTGCCTGGGGCGAGGCGATATCGAGGGGCAACCATGCGGCGCCTGCCTGCAGGACAGCGGCAACAGCAAGGATCATGCGTCTGTCGCGTGGCAGGGCCAGAGCGACCAGCTTGCCCGGCCCCATGCCTTCTGCCCGAAGCTGTTCGGCCAAAGCGCCGCTCTGTCGAAGAAATACCTCACGCGTCATCACGCCATAGGCATCGCTGACGAGGGGGCCGGAGCCGCGACTGACCCCATGGTCGATAAGCTTTGTCAGGGGCGTGGTGGGCCAGTCGCGGCGGGTTGTCCGGTTTCTGGCTTCCTGCGCATCGCGTTCCTCTGGCGTGAGCAGGGACAGATGATCGAGCGTGGTATCGGGTACGTTGGCGATCTGTTCAGCCAGACGCAGGATTCGGGTCAGATGCGCATCCAGCTCATGGGCCGCGTAAAGCGCTGGGTTGGCATCGCATTGAAAACACAGGCCAGCACCGTCCTTGCGGTCGAAGACGAAGATGGTCAGATCCTCCATCGCGCCATTGCTCAGATTTTCGTTGCGCGCGGTGATGGGACCGAAGGAGAGATTATAGTCGAAAGGCTCGATATTGATGCCGATACGGCTGATCTGGGTAGTATTGCTGAACATCCCGAGATCACGCCGCATATCCTCGTAGCGATATTGCTGGTGGCGTAATGCATTACGCATGGCCCGACGTGCCATGCCGACGAGGTCGGCAAAACTGGTTTTGGGTGCGATCCTGAAACGCAGCGCCACAGCATTGGCGACCATGCCGGGCGTGTGTCTGAGCTGACGATTGGCGCGTGCACTGACGGGCATGCCCACGACAAGGTCGGATTGTCCGGTAACGCGATAGAGATAGGCCACGAGAAGGGCTGTCAGTGTCTGGGGGAGGGTCGCCTCCAGCGCACGGCCGATCCGGGTCAGACTCTCGGCGCGCTCATCCGACATGAAAACTGCGCGGGTTATCGCGCCGCCAGCCTCGCCGCTGGGGGCACGTTGGGGGCGCAGCGACAACGAAACCGGCTCGGGTGCTTCTGAAAGCGCTTCGCTCCAGTAGGCCTTGTCCTTTTCGAAGCAAGGCGACTGCCGGTAGGCCTGTTCCTGCTCATGCAGGGTCGAGAGTGGGAGGAAGGCGGCCTCCGGGGGGGATATCCCGTCATATCGCGCGCTGTAGTGGGCCGCGACACGCGCTGCCACCATCCCGCCTGCAAATCCGTCCAGCACGGCATGATGACAGCAGTGAAACCAGATATGATACGTGTCGCTGAGCTGCAGTAAGGCGTTTTGCCACAACGGATCATGTTCGAGATCCAACGGTGCACGCAGGCGTTCAAGCATCCAGTCACGGGCGGACTGTTCCGGATCGGGCATGTCGTGGAACGCGATGACAGGACAGGTGACGGATCCTGGTGGGCGGATCGTGTAAACCGGACCCTCTGGTTTTTTGACGATGGCGGTCCTGAGCGTCTCGGCCTCGGCCTGTACGCAGGTGAGTGCCTCGATGAAGAGATCTGTGCGGAGTGCTCCGCGAAGATGGATCGCTTCCGCAATATTCAGGCTCGATCCTGAAGGGGCGAGAAATTGCGTCATCCACAACCCACGTTGTGCAGTGGTCAATGGCAGCGTCGCAACGCGGTTTTCGTGCAGCATCGTTCGGTGCCAAGGCCTCTTTGAGGTATTATTATTTTGGGTGTGGCTCCGGTGACTTTTAAGGAGGATCGGAGTGTTTTACAATAACCGATACCCCAAATGCAGTGTCACACCGGAACTTGATCGCCATTGATGATCATGCTGCCGATACACGCATGGTCGCCGTATGGCCTTGGGCACTTAAAAACAGGCCAATAGTCGCTGATCATGTGAAAAAGAACGGACAGAGTCTTTCAAACCATGGCGCAGGCAGGCCGAATGGTCCGTAAGTGACACGAAATATCACATTTGTTCAGTTTGATCAGATGAATGCCGGGTGCTCGCAGCAGGCGATCCAAAGGCCCTGTAGTGGACAACATATTGACAAATATACATAATTATAACAAAGTGCCGTAGTTCACATGCAAAAACAGTAATCAGGATCGTTCTGGTCCCACATAATAGGTAACGAATATCACTCTCGTTAGTGTGATTTCGTTCACAACCGCTGTTACGGTTATGGTTCTTGGGCACTTAGGGTGTTTTCCCGGCACACAGTATGGGGCCCATTATGGTTCATTCAATCGTTCACGCAGCGCATACCGGCCATGGCGATGGCGCTTCGTCCCAGTCTCCCGCAGCACGGCCCAAGCTGGACCGCATCTTCAACGACCCCGATGGCGTGGTCGAAGACGGCGTGCGCGGCGCACTCCTTGCTCATCCCGACATCATTGTAGAAACGGCCAATCCGCGTGTCGTCAAGCGCGCCAAGACCACGGGCCGTCGCAAGGTCGGCGTGATCACGGGTGGCGGTTCGGGCCATGAGCCGGCGTTCCTTGGCTATGTCGGTACGGGCCTTCTGGACTCGGTTGCCATTGGTGAGATCTTCTCTTCTCCGACGGCTGTGAGCTTCCTCGACGCCATGAAGGAAGCCGATATGGGCGCTGGCGTAGCCTGCCTGTTTGGCAACTACGCGGGTGATACGATGAATGTCCGCATGGCGGCGCGTGATGCGCAGCAGGCTGGCATCAAGGTCGAGACCGTGGTCGCCACCGACGACGTTGCTTCGGCTCCGGCAAGTGAAGCCGAGCGCCGCCGCGGTGTTGCTGGCGAAATCCTGATGTGGAAAGCCGCCGGTGCGCGCGCTGAAGAAGGCGGCTCGCTGGATGAGGTGATTGCCGTTGCCCGCAAGGCCATTGCCAATACCCGCTCCATCGGTGTCGGCCTCACGCCCTGCACCATCGTTGCCAACGGTCATCCGAATTTCTCGATCGAACTCGGCACCATGGAAGTCGGTATCGGCCATCATGGCGAGCCCGGCGTGTCGGTTCAGGAGCTCGGCCGCTCGCGCGATATCGCCAAGCTGATGCTTGAGCACATCCTGCCCGACCTGCCCTTCACCAAAGGCGACCGCGTGACGGTGCTGCTCTCGGGTCTGGGTGCCACCCCGATCATCGAACTCTATGTGCTTTACGCTGATGTTGCCGATCTCCTGAAGGAGAAGGGCATTGAGGTGGCGCATCGCTTCGTTGGCAATCTCTTCACCTCGCTCGAGATGAAGGGCGCCACCCTGACGATCATGAAGACCGATGAAGAGCTGGATCGCCTGATGGCTGCTCCCGCCGAATCCATCGGTCTGGTGCGCGTCGGCGCTGGTGCGGCACAGGTTCAGGCTGCTGAAGCGCCTACGGCCAAGGCCGACCCGGTCGAAGCGCTGGTCAAGACCGCGACGGGCGAGAAATACGTGCCCAAGAGCGGTATTCCCGTTGCCGAAACCACGAAGGTCATCCCGGCCCTGGTCGATGCCATCGTCAAGGCACGTGACTGGCTGAGCGAGATCGACGGCAAGATTGGCGATGGCGATCACGGCATCAACATGGCCAAGGGCTTTGCCCGCTGCGGTGATGCGCTGGGTGCCAACCCGCCGGTCATGGAAAAGGGCCTCGATGCCCTGTCAGACTCGCTGATGGCCGGTATCGGCGGCTCGATGGGCCCGCTTTATGGCCGTTTCTTCGAAGGCATGGCGATCCCGCTGCGCAATGTCGAATTCCTTGATGGCAAGCTCTTCGCCCAGATGCTCGATGGGGCGCTGGCCGGCATCAACAGCCTTGGCAATGCCCGCGTAGGTGACAAGACCCTTGTCGATACGCTGCAACCTTCGGTTGAAGCCTTCCACAAGGCACTGGATGATGGAAAGTCGTTCGAGCAGGCCCTGATTACGATGTCGGAAGCGGCAGAACGTGGTCGTGACTCCACAATCGATCTGGTGGCCCGTATCGGCCGCGCCAGCCGACTGGGCGAGCGTTCACGTGGCGTGCTCGATGCCGGTGCAACCTCCTGCTGCCTGATCCTTCAGACGATCGCCAAGGAGCTCGTGGCTCCGGCGCGTAACCACAACGCCTGATACGCCACGAACCGAAAGACCAAGACCATGAACAAGATTGTTACGCCTGACCTGGGTGCCCTGCAGAAAGAAGCAGCCAGCGTCGCCCTGCCGGAAAAGATGATGGCCGTCGTCGCCTACGAACCCGGCGATTATCGCTGGGAAGAGGTGGATGTCCCCCGCGCCGGTCCCGATGACATCATCATCGAAGTCGAGACCGTTGGCATCTGCGCCGGTGACATCAAGTGCTTCCTGGGCGCCCCTTCCTTCTGGGGCGACAAGGAACAGCCCCGCTACGTCAAGCCGCCGATGATCCCGGGCCACGAATTCATCGGGCGCGCTGTCGAGATCGGCGAGAACCTGCGCGGGCAGTACAAGGTGGGTGACCGCCTGATCAGCGAGCAGATCGTTCCCTGCGACGATTGCCGCTACTGCAAGGGCGGTCAGTACTGGATGTGCGAGCGTCACGACCTGTACGGCTTCCAGAACAACACCAACGGCGCCATGGCGAAGTACATGCGCTTCCCCAAGACGTCGCGCACCCATCGTGTTCCCGAGGACATGCCTGCCGAGGCGGCTGCCCTGATCGAGCCCTATGCCTGCTCCGTTCACGCTGTGAACCGTGCGAACATCCAGCTTGATGACGTGGTGGTTCTGGCGGGTGCCGGTACGCTGGGTCTGGGCATGGTGGGCGCTGCCCGCCTGAAGAACCCGAGCAAGCTGATCGTGCTCGACACCAAGCAGGACCGTCTGGATCTGGCCAAGAAGTTCGGCGCGGATATCGTGATGAACCCGCTTGAAGAAGACGTGGTGGCCAAGGTCAAGGAACTGACCGGTGGCTATGGCTGCGATGTGTATATCGAAGCAACCGGCCATCCCTCGAGCGTTCGTCAGGGCCTGCACATGATCCGCAAGCTCGGCCGCTTCGTCGAGTTCAGCGTGTTCGGCGATGAAGTGACCTGCGACTGGTCGATCATTTCCGACCGTAAGGAGCTGGACGTGCTCGGTGCGCATCTGGGTCCGTACTGCTACCCCTTCACCATTGCCGCCATTGCCGATGGTCGTCTGCCGGTCGAGGGTGTGGTGACCCACTCCCTGCCGCTGGACCAGTGGAAGGAAGGCTTCGACCTGATGAAGAAGGGCGACAAGTCCATCAAGACGGTCCTGATCCCATAAGATCAAACGTGTATCAGGTGGGAAAGGCGGTTCCGAAAGGAGCCGCCTTTTCTGTTTTCAGAGTGTCAGCGTGCCCGCAATGCGTGGCGTGACAGTTCCCCCGACCCAGATCGTCTCCCCGTTCTTGACGATTGAAACACGGCCATTGCGGCCCATCGCAGTACCCTGGCTCGCGATATAGCTCTCCGGGGCTGCGCCCTTGCCAATCATCCACTGGGCCATGGCGGCATTGAGACTGCCGGTCACCGGGTCCTCAAATCCCTGGTTCTGGCCGACAAAGGCCCTGATCTCTAAGGCAGCGCCTGTCTCATCACGGTCTTCCTGCCAGGGCGCCACGATCCCGTAGAGATTGTCGCCCATTCTCGACCAGTCAGGCCTGACCGAGAGCACATCCTTGCGCTCACGAAGGGAGAGAAGCTGCCAGGGTGGGCCATTATCCCCCCAGGCAGCATCCAGAATATCATCGGGAGCAAGGCCCAGCGCCGCGCAGGCGGTATTGCGCTCTTCGATCGTCAGGGGGGTGGCCCGTCGCCTCGGTGGGGCTGCGAAAGCAAAACGTGTATCATCAACCCGCACGCGCACCAGCCCCACATCACATTCCTGCACGATGGTGCCATTATGGGTGTTGCCGGGGAGGGAGGCCCATACAAAGGCTGTGCCGAGTGTCGGGTGCCCCGCAAAGGGAAGCTCACCGCCGGGCGTGAAGATACGCACACGATACGAGGCCTCGGGCGTCGTGGGGCGTAACAGGAAGGTTGTCTCGCTCAGATTGGTCCAGTTGGCGATGCGGGCCATCAGCGCATCATCAAGGCCATCGGCATCCAGAATGACCGCCAGGGGATTACCGGCGAAGGGTGTGGCGGCGAAAACATCGACCTGCCGGAAGGGATGGTCGCTCATGATCGACCCTTTCGTAGAGCGGGAGAGACAGAACACAAGCGTAACAGACAAAACATTGCACGGGCCAGACCGGCCGAAAATCGCCACAAACCGCCGCTTGAACCACGGGACGATAGAGAGGACCTGAAGGCAGGAGGAGCACAACCATGAGAGGCGTGTCTAGACTGGGCGTTACGCTCGGGGTCAGCATCATCATGGGTCATGCCGGGATTGCACGGGCTGATTCTCTTGCCACGCTCGGTAGTCTCTCGGCGTTACGCGAGCACGGCGTGATGTTTCACGTGCAGCATACCAACGAGACGCAGGCGATGATCGGCTCTCCCACGCCCGGGCTGGGGCTGGAGAAGGGTGTCGGCAATGTCGGTATCTTCACCTATGGCAGCGACATCGACTGGGAACGTCTGGCGGCCCTGCAAGGTGTCTCGACGCATATCATTCTTGCCAGTGGCTATGGCAGCCCGACGAGCCACAAATTCGGAGATTTTCTGAATCCGAGCCAGGCCACCTATGGCGGTGTCGGCAATGTCGTGATCCATCTGGTCTCGGCCTATGTTGAAAAATCCATGCTGTATGACCGGGTGAGCGCGGCTGTGGGGCGCATGACGTTCCTTTCCGATTTCTCGGCCAATCCGCTCTACTGCAATTTCATGAACGGCGCTTTTTGCGGCAATCCGCGTGCAGCATCGGATAACAAGGCTCATGCGCCATTCCCCATGTCGAACTGGGCGACACGGGTGCGCGTGCAGATTACCAATGAGATGGCCATCAAGACCGGTCTCTACCTGACTGAAACCGAGGCGATCTATACGCACCATCAGACACGCACGGGCTTCAAGTTCAACGGCGCCACGATCGATGGCATGGCCCTGCCGCTTGAGCTGAGCTGGACACCGGCCTTCGGGCCGAGGAAGGGCCTGTCTGGTCTCTACAAGCTCGGCTTTGTTTACGACACGGCCCGTCATGACAGCCGTTTCGAGGGCATGGAAGGGCAGAACCTCTATCTGGTCAGCGCATCGCCACGCCAGATCAAGGGGGCATGGTCGGCATGGGTCATGGCGGATCAGATGGTCTGGCGCTTCAAGGGGCATGGTCGCGATGCCGGGCTGACCCTGCTGGGGGCGGCTTACTGGAACGCGCCACGCACAGCCTTGCGCAAGGCCCAGTATTCTCTGGGATTGTTCATGCGTGGCATGATCGCCTCCCGCCCGAGCGATGCCATCGGGCTTGATATGACGGTCATTCAGGTCTCGCGCGCTGCGCGCCGGGCGCAGCTGGCCGCCTATGCGCAGGGGGGGCATTTGCGGGGGCATACCAGACGACCTCAGGATTGGGGGGGCATCATCGAGGTGTTTTATCAACTGCATATCTGGCGTGGTGTCTCGATTGCGCCTGACCTCCAGTATTACATCAACCCTGGGCTACAGCCTGGCCTGCGGAACCAGCTTCTGATGGGCGTCAAGACGCATATCGAGTTCATCTGACACAATGAACTCTGACTCGCGTGAAGCAGGCGCATCTTGCCAGGGAAGCCTGCTCGGGCTGTGCCGACGAAATGTTGCAGAAAAAGCACATATCTGGTCCGAGTTAAGAAAGATTTTAAGAATCGTTTGCATCTGAATGTAACTTGCCCGAAACACAGCATCGAAGGCCGAGCGCCGCGATTCTGAGTATTGATACCTGCATCGGCAGGTAATGGAGAGGAATTTCCGAGTTGTATTCGGATATGTCAAAACATTTCAGGTCGTTCTGCGCCTCGCTTTCGCTGTCAATAACGGATTTCTGGTGAGTCGTATGCCTGAAGACTGCACGTTCCCTTGTGGAACGCTGAATAATAGCGCCCCCCGCACAGTGGTATCCGGTAGTTACTCAGGCAAACAGAAACGTCTTCTGCTGCTGGCGCTCACGGCCGGTATGGGGCTTGGCGCTGCCGAGGACGCTGAAGCGCAGGATGCCGTCACGACAGACCAGAAGGCGAGTGATGGGCAGTCCATCGCGCTGCCAGCCGTGCGCGTGCACGGCAAGGAGCAGATCAACACGCTCAACACCAACACGACGACGCTTGATATCGGCCGTATGCCCGATAACGTGCGTGAAACGCCCCAGACGGTCAGCGTCGTGCCAAAGCAGCTGATCGAGGAGCAGCGTCTCTTCACGCTCGATCAGGCGCTGTCCAACGTGCCGGGCATCACCATGTCTGCCGGTGAGGGCAATGGCGGCATGAACGGCAACCAGTTCCGTATTCGTGGCCAGCAGGCACGTGGCGACATCTATGAGGATGGCCTGCGCGATTTCGGCAATTATGTGCGCGACGTTTATAACACCGAGAGCGTCGAGGTGGTGAAGGGACCGTCTGGCGAGTATTTCGGTGCCGGCAATGTGGGCGGCGTCATCAATCAGACGCTCAAGAAGGCGCATAGCGGCAATGCTTTCGGGGCTGATCAGTCCTTTGGCAGTGGCATGCAGTATCGTGGTTCGGCGGATGCCAATTACGAGATCAATGCCCATACCGCCCTTCGCGTGAACGGCATGTACAACAAGCAGATGGTGGCAGACCGCAACAATGTCCGCACCGATCGCTACGGCGCTGCTGCCGATCTGGGTGTCGGGCTGGGCACGAAGAACACCTGGCATCTGAATTATCAGTGGCTCGGCAGCCGCGGTCGTCCCGATTACGGCGTGTCGATGATCCAGATCGGCAAGACCTATCGTCCGATCACGGAATACGGCCTGCCACGTGACACGAATTATTCGCGCAATTTCGACCGCGACATGGGCAATGTGCACATTGTCACCTCGAAATTCGCTTCCGTGCTATCCAAATGGCTGACCCTGTCGAACGACACACGTTACTCGCATTACACCCGCAATTTTGCAGCGACGACGCCCGCAGCCTGCTCCGGAGCGTGCGCAACCTCCTTCCTGGCTGGCGGCAATCCGACACTGACTTATGGCGCCGGTGGTGGCATGGGGTACGATCAGGCTGGCTGGGGCGTGCAGAATGTCAGCATGGGCCATTCCAAGTTCCGGACCGGCTTCATGCACCACGATATTCGCGCTGGTGTGGACATCAATTATACCAAGGATGATCGTCTTTACGGCACCTGGATCAACCGGGTGAATAACCAGCAGATCCGTGCGCCGCAATTCGAATATCCGGGCACCATGCTGACCTTCCCGGCAACGGGCAGCCGCACGGCGGATTTCCGCGATCTGGGTCTGTTTCTGGCAGACAAGATCCACCTGACCAAACAGATCTCGGTCTATGGCACGGTGCGTTGGGACGATTACCGCTCGACCTATTGGAGTGCGGCTCAATCCTCGATCGGCGTGCAGAAGCAGAAATCGAACAAGTTCAGCCCGTCCGCCAGCCTGATGTACGAACCGCTGGAGAACACGACCTTCTACTTCACCTTCTCGCAGTCCTATAAGCCTGTGGGTACGGATGTTTCCTCACTGACCATGAGCTCGACAAGCATCGGCGATGTGGCGGCCAATGGGCGCGACCTCAAGCCGCAGCGCAGCGACCTGTATGAACTGGGTGGCAAGGCCGATTTCTTCAACAAGCGCCTTGGCGTGACTGGCGCAATCTTCCAGATCGAGCAGAACAACTCCTTCACCTATGACGATGACGGCAACATCATCACTGGCTTCCAGGATGCAGGCTCCGGTCGTCGTATTCGCGGTCTTGAAGTCAGCGCCACAGGCAAGCTGACCCGCAACTGGGAAATCTATGGCTCCTACGCCTATATGGGTGGCAAGGTGACGAACAGCGCGCTTTATGGCGGCAATCGTGCACCGCAGCTGCCTGCGAACAGCCTGTCGGTCTGGAGCACCTATGATGTGTCCAGTCTGGTCCTGAAGCCCAATAACGGCAAGCTGCAGGCCGGCGGTGGTGTGCAGTATTCGTCGGGTTACTGGTCCAACGAAGGCCGTACAGGGCGTATGCCGGATAACGTGTCGCTCAATGGCATGATTTCCTACGACATTTCGCACTACCATGTTCAGTTCAACGCCAATAACCTGACCAATCATCGCAACTACGCCTCGGCCTTCTCGACCTCGCGTGCTGTCCCGCTTTCGGGTCGGACATTCCTAGGTTCGGTCGGTCTGCGCTTCTGAGCCATGCGGGCTGACGTTCCTGAGCCGGATCGGGATAATCATGAAGGGGAGGCAGGCATAACGCCTGCCTCCCCTCAGGTCGTTGCGCCGCGTTTGCCGCCGCTCGAAAACTCGGTGGCGGCGCAACTCTATCTCGCACAATGGAATCTTGATCGTGGGGCGATGAGCGAGGCCTTCTGCCTTTTCTCACAGGCCGCGCAGTCAGAGCATCCGACATGTCTCAATATGCTGGGGCGTGTGTTCGAGCAGGGCTGGGGGACGAAACGCGACGTGCATGAGGCGCGTCGCCTCTTTGAGCGCGCAGCATCAGGCGGTGAGGGATGGGCGTTTTATAATCTGGCCGATCTTTATCTGAACGGCGATGGTGTGGTGCAGGACCGTGTTCGCGCCTGTACCCTTTACATGGAGGCAGCCCGCCGCGGTGTGGGGAAGGCATTCAATATGCTCGGGCTGATTCACGAGGATGGCTATGGTGACTGCCCTGCCAATCCTCTCCACGCTAGAGACTATTATAGTGCCGGGCGCGATTGTGGCGACGCGACAGCTGCTATCAATCTGGCCCGGCTCGACGCGCTGAGTGGCGTCTGAAGGATAGTCATCGGCCCGAGGTCGGATGCGCCGGGGCGATGTGCGGCGCTTAGTTGACCGAGGCTTCCTTGCGTTCTCCCATTGCAAATGCCTTGAGAATTGATTCTGCAAGCAACTTGGCTGCTTTGGGCGTCAGGCGCAGATGAGCGGTCGGTGCCACGACAATCTCGTTACCATAAGGGCGCTCTGCCGCGAGTGTGACCGTGATGATACCTCCGACATGACCATAGACCGGCACGTTGTCGGCAAAGATGATCGGTGCGGATTCTGCACTGAGCGATGCAATCCCCTGTGCGATCTGATGCAAGATCTTGTCTGAAGTATTATCTGCCATTTGCAGAGTGCCTTTGATTATTGATTGAACGCAGCCGGGTCGAGGCGACGTTAAGGATGTCATAACGCCTTTACCCGAACAAGCACGGTTCTTGAGGCAAAAGCGTGGCGCGTCTTGCAGGCTTGGCGTGAAGCTTCGACGTCGTGTTCTGAATACGTGACCGACATGGCCTCAAACAAGGCCAATATGAGCCCATACCCGTAATGTGAGAAATGCTGGCGCGCATCCGATTGGCCTATCAGGAAGGTTGTGTCGGATGCCGTCTTTTCAAGCCAGGCGTCAGATCATGCGGCTCATGCCTGTCGCGACGGGAGCCTGCGTATCACCGGAGAGAACGATGGCCGATTTCTCGGCAAGGATATTCTCCAGCGTCAGATCAGCCCGTATCTTGCCGCTGGGTGTGCGGATCACAAAGCCCTTGCGAATGAAATAGAAGGCGAAACGGGCGATGCGATAGCTGTTCATCGTTGTGACGATCCGCTGTCGAAGGGACGGAATGGCCTCGATAGCGTCGTGCTCGATGATCAGACTTGGCAGGTCGCGCTCAGGCAGGGCGGGCGGCACCACGACGCAAAGCGCGCCATCGAGTGTCTGACTAAGTGAGAGGGCGATATCATTCGTATAGTAGACATTTCCCTCATAGAGGAATTTTTCACTCAGGCGCCCGACATGGAAAAGCTCGCCATGGTGAATAAAACCGAAATCCTGCGTGCGGAGATACCGTTTGCCTTCGCGCTCGACAAAGAACTGGGCATTGCGAAGCGGACTGTTGAAGTAGCCAACACTGACGCTGGGACTATCGATCCAGATTTCACCGACCGTGCCCTCGGGCAAAAAGGTCTGATGTTCGGGCTCGACGATATGGATATGCTGATCCTCATGGGGCGTGCCACAGCTTGCAAGAACGGAAACGGTCTCGCGGTCAGCCTCGCTGCCTGGATTGGCGAGCGGCAGCGCCTTGCCGTGACTCAGGGCTTCGCGGTCGAATGCGACAAGACTGACACCGGCGCCTTTGCGTCCGGAGGTCACGAGCAATGAGTTTTCGGCCAGACCGTAACACGGGTAGAAGGACCCGCCTCGGAAGCCCTGTTTCTCGAAGCGCGTCTTGAATTTTTCCAGCGTATCGGGACTGATATTCTCTGAGCCATTGAAGGCAATGGTCCAGCGTGAAAAGTTCCAGTCAGGCGAAATGTCCTGCTCTGGCAGGCGGGCGCAATAGCGGTACGCAAAATCCGGGCCGCCGGAAATGGTTGCGCCATATCGGCTGATCGCCTGAAGCCAGCGCGATGGCTTCTCGATAAACTTGTCAGGTCCCATGAAGTAGAAGGGATTGCCCGCAGCCAGTGCAGGAAGCACGGCGCCAACCAGACCCATATCATGGGTAAATGGCAGCCAGCTCAGCCCGGTATCATTGTCCTGATATTGAAACGAAATGAGTTGCGCGTGAATATTGTGGCAGATGTTGCGATGGGTGAGGCAAACGCCTTTCGGGTTTTCCGTCGAGCCCGAGGTGTACTGGATGACAGCCAGTGTATCGGATGTGAGCGCGACCGGCTCATCAAGCGGCACCGCCTTGAGAGCGCTCTCAAGCGGAATCCACTTCAAGCCACTTTTGGCGGCCTGCCCCTGATGGAAGAGGGTCAGTGTATCGCGTTTGCCCAGTACAGCCTTTGCCTCACTGTCCTGCAGTATGAAAGCAAAGCGTTCCGTAGCCCCGATGGCGCTGGGATAGACACCTGAAACAGGCACGTGCCCTGCATACAGGCACGCAAAGAAAGCCACGATATACTCGATGCCGTTTTCGAAAAGGAGAACGACATGGGCGCCCTTGGGCAGGGTACGTGCGAGATGGGCACCTGCCGACGCTGCACGCTCATGCAGTTCGACGGCGCTTAGCGTTTCGGTGACGTTCTCTCCATCACCGAGAAAAAGGAAAATCGGATTTTCCTTTTTCGTCAGGCGGCGGAGCCTGAGCAAATCGACGAGCGTGCGTTCCTTCCAGGCCTCTGTTCCGACAATGGCCTGTTCGTCTTCATACATCTTGCAAAGCCTGTTCGCTGTCGTCGGAGGAAGGCACTGTCACCGTGGCGTGTTGCGCATGCAGTTTGTCGCAGTAAGCGATGACATGTTCGGGCGTGATCAGTTTGGTGCATTCGAACTGCCGGGGCGTGTCCGCATGGCGTGGGCAAAAGAGGATATCGCTGTGCTCGAAGGGTGTTCTGATATCATGCCAGCAACTGTTGCAGACATGAGGATTGAACACGCGATAGGGCGTATGGAACTCGTTTGACGGATGGGTAAATCCACTGATCATGACAACCGGCGTTCTGGCTGCCCAAGCGAGCCAGGACAGGCCACTTGAGAGGCCGATAAAGAACGCCGCGTGATGGAGCCACCAGGCGCGTTCGGCGAGCGGACGGTCCCCCGTTTCGTCACGGGTGCCATGCGGAATATAGTTCCAGTGATTGCGATGACCGCCCACCGGGCTTTTGTCGATGCACACGACCTCGTAGCCAAGCATGTGCAGATGATCAATCACCTTGTGCCAGCCATGCGGGTTATTCCAGTACTTGCACTGGCTTGAGGCCTGGGTAGCGATCACGACATAAGGCTTGTCGATCGGGCGCGTGGCGACGGGCCATGGCGTGATACGCGGGGGTACTTCCTGATCGTCGACGCCCAGAATATGCGCCGCTGTCCGGTGCAGGCCCACCAGACGGAAATCCGAGGGCTGCCAATTGTGGTCAGCATCGCTGAAAAAGAGGCCGATATAGTACGTGGCGTAGAATTTATCGCGTTCGGCTGCATACTCGGCGAGTGTGCAACACCGGATCCCTGGGTACTGACCGGCAAATAATTTGCAGGCTTCCGGGTTCATGGCGACCGTTAATCGGCAGTGGTGTTTTTCCTGGAACTTGATCGCATAGGAAAACCATCCAACAGCGTCGCCCAACGTGTTGCCAGGCAGCAATATGGCCACGTCCCGGTCACGGCAGTCATATTCGTGAACGAGAACGGTCTCGTTGGTATCAAGCGACTGCACCTCGATACGCATGGGGATGAAGTAGCGCTTTACTCCGAGGATCGTGCAATTGCTGGCTTCATCGTTATAAAGATATATCGAGCGCTCCATGTCCATCATTTTGACCTGCCAGCGACCCGGCGGCACGCTGATGCGCGCCCCTGCGTTGAAGTCGAAGGCAATATCGTGCTCGGTACGTTGTGTGGGCGACGGCGCTGGTTCAGGGAAAGCGCCGCCGTCAAGCAGCGCCGGAGCGCTCGATACGTTTGAGCTGGATGATGTCGTTGTCGCGTCGTTCTCTGCCTGCGGTTCGGCGCTTTCGTCGCCGTCCGCCGGCTGGTTTGACGCCGCACCAGAGGTGTCATTTGAGTCGAAGTTCAGGATTGAATCAATGATGGCATCAATCTTGCTCATATCAGCCTCGGCTCTGCCGGTCGGCGATGACCTGATTGATCATCAGTTCAACCTGTTCGTATGCGATCATCTTCGTGCATTCGAAGTCACGCTCTGTGTTGGCGTGACGGGGGCACCACATATAGTTCGTACGGTCGAACTCGATCGTGACGTCATTTGAACAACCATTGCAGACATGTCGATTGATTACACGGTATGGGGTCTCAAACTCGTTATAGGGCTCAGTGAATCCGCTGATCATGATGACGGGGCAGGCACTTGCCCACGCTAGCCACGACAAACCGCTCGACAAGCCGATAAAGAAATCGGCGTGCTGGAGCCATCTTGCACGCTCGCTCAGCGGGATGGCTCCGGTCATATCCTCGGCGCCGTGGGGAATATGGTGCCAGATCGTTTCGTGACCGGCAACACGATCACGATCGATACAAATCACGCGGTAGCCCTTTTCCTTCAGATAGCTGACGGTGCGGTGCCAGCCCTCGGGATTATTCCAATATTTGTTATGGCCGGTCGCTTGGGTGCCGATACAGACATAGGGCTCCTCGATAGGGCGCCCCCCATCGGCAATGCGTATCCTTGGACGTCTTTCCTTTGGGGGCATTCCCAGGATGTAGGCTCCTGATACGATCAGGCCGACTTGCCGGTAGTCGGTGGGCTGATGATCGCGGTTCAGATCGTTGAAGAAGATAAGAACCTTGTAGCGCGCGTAAAAGCCTTGCTCGAGGATCGACTGGTCCTCAGTAACAATGAGTGCATCGTTTCGTCCCGCAAATAGATCCGCGAAACCCGGGCGTACAAGGCAATGTATACGACAACGATGGCGAGCGGCAAAGGCTTCGACATGCCCCATCCAAGCCAGATGATCCCCCAGAGCGCCAAGGTGCATATCAATCAGGATATCCTTGCCGACAAGACTGAAGTCATGCTCGAATACAGTCACACCCCTGCGCTGGACACGGAAGGCAAAAGGAACAAAGTATCTCTTGGTCGTGCAAACCACGCCAGCCGCGAGATCTTGTGCGAACAAAAGAGTTTGGGTGGCGGTATCCTTGATTTCTACGCGCCATTTATCAGGAGGTAGGCCGATACGGCAGCCGTCCTGAAAGTCGTACTTAATTCCCTCGGGGCCGACCTGGCTCAGCGGAAGGTCCATTTTGATGCTCTCGGCTATACGGCGCGGCAGCGCGCGCTGTGTTCAGCACATATCTCGCCGTAAACCCGAAGAACGGCCTGACGTGTAGCGCTAACTGAATATTGACGAGCGGTCTTTTCAGCATCGTCGAGCATTCTGTCAATGCGTGGCGACCTCTGCTTGAATTCAAAAATAAGTTGAGCGAGACAGTCGACGACTTCCTCACATTGTTCCGGTGAGAACCAGTGGCCATTGCGGTGCGAGGCATAGTCCTTTCCGCCTGTCCCATGGAAGCCCACGAGCGCGCAGCGGGACGCCATAGCTTCAAGTGGGGTGAGCGGAAGTGCCTCTTGTCGTGACAAAGCTAGAAATATAGCTGACTTTCCCATGATGTCCGCGACTTCGCTTTGACTGCAGTTTTCCAAGAGGTTCCAGGGGACATTGCTGGTTTCAGGATATTTGAGATGCAGCATGCACATAATGATAAAAAAAAGCGGTGAATTCACGCTTTCTGCGGGCCATTTGCGCGGATTGGTTGTGATGCAAAGCTGTTTTTCCCTGGGGTGGAAGAGCTTTGTATCAACCGAATTCGGGATGATGTATACCTCGGGAACGCGCAAGACCGCTTTGAGAGACTGGGCTGTCTCATTTCCTGGTACGATGAAATGCCGGAAACCCATGTCATGCAAAGCCTGGCCGCTCTGTCTATAGCTATAAAGATAAAAAGGATTTTGGCAGAATAATACCTTCGTGCCCGCGAACGGTGTCATCGCCATTTCGAGCAGCCAATCTGCTAAAATTTCAGGGAAAATCAGAATATCGTCGTCCGCCGCGCTGAAATTGTCGCAAACGGTGATGTGGTCCGAGACTTCTATCCACGTTGGCTTGCCGGCCGGCTGGTAGACCATCACATCGTAGCCTACCTGCGCGAGAATTTCGGCATGCTGATAGGTGACCTTGATCCCGCCCGAGATGACTTCTGGGCTGAACGGATTAAGAAAAATAATCTTCACTCTCAGGGTCCTTTATCGGTGCGAAAGATTGTCATGCAGCGAGGTATAGGCTCTGGGCCCGATGTTCCAGTGACGAAAATACGACCTGCTTCCCGCCTGCATTGTTGCACGACACCTTGGCATTTCTGTTCCACCAAGCACAGGGATATCCTTTCCCACGGTGCAGTCACTCGCGCTTGCATGCTGCTGAAATATCCCCGACAGAGCGTCATAGAAAGTAATTCAGACCATAAACCGAATGGGACGCAGTGATTGTCATTAGCGACAACAAAATCACGGCAGTATCAATCTTAAATCGGGATTCTAACAGGACGATTTGACGTTCGCAAAAGTTAATTGATTACATTTGATTGACTATGACGAAGTATTAATTTTCACTCCTTTGACGCGCAAAGCGGCGCTCTGCGCCAAGGCCATCCACTTTTCGGATAGCGCGAAAGTGATAGCATTATACAAACACTTACTTGTTGCATCGCCCGCGAGTTCATGACATCTGTTGTTTGCTAATAGACAACGTGCCTCTCCTTCAGGGGAGGCGCTGTCGATGGTCGGTAAATTGAGGCGTCTAAAAAGACCTCATCGCGCCGCACGCGATGGCTGGATGCATCAGACCGTTATTTGTTGAGGGATAAAGATGGCTATCACATCCAATGTCACCGCAAGCGGTGCGAAGATTTCTAGCGCAGCCGGTGTCTACTCGGTTCTCAGTGGCGCAACACTGACCGTGCAGGGCGCCGGGTTCGTTACGAATGGCGCAATTGTCTCCGGGTTCGGTAACGGTCCGAACAATTCGGGTGCTATCCCTGGCCAATCGGGTGGCACTAACTATCCGGCGTTGTTGCTCGCATCCGCCGGTGGCATTGTTTCCGGCTCGACTGTAGGCTTTGGCGGCGTCGCCATGGGTGTTTATGGCGGTACTGCGGCAGGCGGAACGGCTATGAACAGTGGCTCCTTTGCAGCTGCAAACGGTGGCTTCGTAAGTGGCGTGACTATCGGTTCGAACGGTGGTTTGCTGGCTTCGACTGTCTCTGGCGAAGGTGGTGGTGCTGGAACCGTTATCGATTCCCATGTCTTGGCTGGCGGTTATGCGCTGGCTGGTGGCGGCTTCACTATCAAGGGGCAAGCTTTCGCAGGGTCTGGTGTCATCTCTAGGGGTACATTTGACGTCGGCTCTACGGAGATGCTCGTCTCGGGTGGCACAGATGTGGGAAGTCTCATCGGCGGCACCCAGTTCGTTTCATCTGGGGCAAGTGCTCTCAAAAGCATATTCAGCGCGGGGACCCAGCTCATCTCGGCTGGTGGCGTTGCCAGCGGATCGATTGCTTCGGCAGGTGGTCGTATCGAGGTTTACGCTGGGGGAGTCGGCTCCTCGTTTACGATCGGGTCGGGCGGAACGCTGCATGTAAATGCCAATGGTGTCGTGAACGGGGTTCAGGTTCAAGCAGCGGGTGCTGCGTCAGCGGATATGGCCGCGGTGATATCTGCAGCAACAATATCCGGCGGTGGTACATTGTCTCTTGCTTCGGGTGCAACGCTTGTAAACGGCGTGCTCGCTGGAACCACAAAAGACGGTGGTGCTGGTGGCCTGCTGGTACTCGAGTCTGGGGCGGTTCTGAGTGGTATTACCAGAATGGGCTGGAAAAGCCGGTTGGATATTGACAGCCTCCTCTACAATTCCGGTGCGACGATCCAGGCGTCAGGTAATACGATATCTGTCCTGAACGCAGACGGCACGGTGATGTGGACCGGTTCGTTGACCGCAGGTGTGGCGTCTGACTATCATTTGGAGGCCGATCCCACTGACGGAAGCATGGTCCTCGTGTACGACAAGTGCTTTCTAAAGGGGACCATGATTCGCACCGATCGCGGCGAGATTGCGGTTGAGAATCTGGTCGTGGGCGATCAAGTGCTTGCCATGGTCAATGGTAAAGAAGTGCTGCGTGAAATTATCTGGACCGGTCATCGCTCGACCACGGTTCGTCAGGGATTGCCCGACGATGAAGCCGGTTATCCGGTACGTATTAAGCAGAATGCGCTTGGTGAGAATGTGCCGCATAAGGATCTGCTTGTAACGCCTGAGCACGCCATGTTCCTGAACGGTGCCTTTGTGCCGGCTCGTATGCTGGTAAATGGAAGTAGTATCTTCTATGATCGCACTATTACCCAGTTCGATTTTTATCATGTGGAAACGGACGAACATTCGATTATTTGGTCTGATGGTGCACTGAGCGAAAGCTATCTTGACACTGGCGATCGCAAGACCTTTTCGCTGAATAGCCCGGTTGTGCGTTTGCTGAATGCCCCCCAGCGGGATTGGGCTCTCCATGCCGCTGCGCCGCTGAAGGTCGAGCGCGATTTTGTCGAGCCTCTCTTCAATGAACTCGAAGCGCGGGCGAAGGTTCTCGGTATGGAGCGAATCGCGCTTCCTGCTGCGACGACTGAGGATTCCGATCTGCATCTGGTTGATACATCTGGGCGTGTGATCCGTGCTCTGCGCAAGACGGGTCGTGCGCACGTCTTCATGGTGCCAGCTGATGCGAGCGAATTACGTATCGTCTCTAGGACTGCCCGCCCGGTCGACATGGTTGGACCGTTTGTAGATGACCGCCGTCGCCTCGGTGTGCTCGTCGGGGAAATTCAGATTTGGGAAGCGGGTGAAACTCGCGTGCTCGATACGCACCTCAAGGCAGATGCGTTGTCTGGCTGGGCTAACCGCGAGCAGGGCGCTCATCGCTGGACAACGGGGAATGCAGTTCTTCCGTTGACGGATATGCGTTCGGGCGTTGCTGCTATGCTTTCAATCGAGATCCAGGCGGGTGGCCCGTATCTGATTGAAAAGGAAGCAGACGTTGATCAGGCCGCCGCTGGGTAAGCGATCCTGATCAGTACGGCGGGGCGGAAGGGGGTATCGACCCCTTCCGCCCTTTTTCATGTTTGATGACCGACTACCGAGCCGTTTGGGTTCGGCTGTCAGGATATGCGGTCCTGCTTCTCGCGCGGAAAATTCACGTTTTTTTTAGCGCAAGAAACCAGTCGGGATATGCCGCCTCACCATTGAGGGGACATCTGAAAACACCGGGAAAACATGGACTTAGTTATCCGCCAAAATGAATGTTTGTATAATCAAAATATGGGATAGAATGCATCTATAATAAGTTCTGATATATCAGCTCGTTGCGTGTCGATTTCTTCTATGTCAGGGAATTATGAGTTAATTAATTGTGAACGATCACATGGTGTGCCCCATCTTCTGTATTTCTGTGCGGAAGATACTGCCTATGCTTGTCGCCAACATGGCAGTACGGCGCCGATGAGACGTTCCTGGCGGGGAGGATGGCACATGGGTATTACCTCTACAGGCATGAGCGGTAACGCGTCGATTACAAAGACGGGTCCGACAACATACCGTGTACTGAGCGGCGCGACGCTGATCACGACAGCTGCGAAATATTCAACGTCTAACGTCTATGTCGACGGGCTCGGCGCCGGCGGAACCAACAACCCTGCGATGCTCATTGCGTCCGCAGCGGCTGTTGCCTATGGCGCAACGGCCGTATCAGGAGGCGTTGTCCTCGCCGGTGGCAAGGGCATGGTTGCTGGCGGTACAGCCTATAACAGCGGTGGTTTTGCGGCCATCAACGATGGTGTCGTCAGTGGTGCCACGATCGGGAATCAGGGTGGCGTCCTTGCCAGCAAGATGTCCAACTATGCTGGTTCGCCTGGCCTTATTGTCGATACCCATGTGCAGTCGGGTGGCGTCGGGCTGGCGGGCGGTGGCTTTACACTCAAGGGACAGTCTTTTGTTGGTCCGGGCGTGATTTCCGCCAGCAAATTCGACATTGGGTCTACCGAGGGGCTTGCCAGTGGTGGCACGGATCTTGGGAGTATTGTTGGCGGGACACAGCTCGTTTCGGCTGGCGGATCGGCCGTTGGTACGCTTTTCAGTGCGGGCACGCAGTTGCTGGGCGCAGGTGCTTGGGCCAGCGGATGTATCGCTTCTGACGGTGGGCTTATTCATGTCGGCGGCGGCGCACGCAGCCTTGCTGCGACCCTTGGCGCAGGCGGCAGTCTGGTGGCTGATGCCTCTGCCACGGTCGACACGCTGACGATCCAGGCCGCTGCTGCTGCCACGCTCAAGGCGCAGTCCTATATGACGTCGGCGCTTATTGCAGCGGGCGGCACGTTGACTGTCAATTCCGGTGCGACCCTCGTGAATGCCGTTATTTCGGGTATCAGCAAAGATGGCGAGGGTCCTGGTGGTCTACTCGTCGTTCAGTCTGGCGCTGTTCTCAAGGGAATCACGATCGGCTGGAAGGGGCGTATCGATGTGGATACGCTGAGCTGGACCGATGGGCAGCGTATTGTCTACGGCAATAATTCGATCAGCATTGTCGATGCGACTGGCAAGGTTGTCTGGACGGCTGATGTCCATGGGACGAAGGGCAACGCTGCGACGGATTATCACCTTGAGCGTGATCCGACAGACGGCAGTACGATCATCGTCTATGACAAGTGCTTCCTCAAGGGCACCATGATCCTGACAGATCGCGGCGAAATTGCCGTCGAAGATCTGGCGGTAGGCGATCGCGTGGCGGCTTTCGTTGATGGCGAGACCGTTTACCGTGAGATTGTCTGGCTGGGTCATCGCTCTACAATCGTTCGCACGTGGCTCGAAGATGACGAGGCGGGTTATCCCGTACGCATCGTTCGCAACGCGCTGGGCGAGGGGGTGCCGAGTCGGGACCTTTTGGTGACACCCGAGCATGCCATGTATCTCAATGGGGCTTTTGTACCCGCGCGTATGCTCGTTAATGGTCGCAGTATCTTCTACGATCGCACCATCACACACTTTGATTATTATCACGTCGAAACAGATGAGCACTCCATTATCTGGGCGGATAACGCTCTGAGCGAGAGCTATCTCGACACGGGCGACCGCAAGCGTTTTGCGCAGTCTGGCGCTGTCGTGCACCTTCTGAACGCTCCCGAGGCAACATGGGAGGGCGATGGAGCCGCTCCGCTGCGTGTTGATCGTGGTTTTGTCGAGCCTCTGCATGCCTCTCTGGCGCACCGCGCCGCGTCGCTCAACCTCGGATCAAACCAGCAAGCGCCTGAAATTACTGAAGATCCTGATCTTCACCTCGTGGACGAAAAGGGGCGCATCATGCGCAGGATGCGCGTGGTCAATCGTTCCAGCGTGTTCATGCTCCCGCCCGATGCCAAGCGCGTGAGGCTGGTTTCGCGTGTTTCGCGTCCGGTCGATGTGATTGGGCCATTTCATGATGATCGTCGCCATCTAGGCGTGCTTGTTGGCGAAATCCAGATATGGGAGGCCGATAGAACACGTCATCTTGCTGACCATCTGAGTGATGAAACTCTTGAAGGTTGGGCAAATATTGAGGATGGTCGTCAGCGCTGGACAACTGGTTCTGCATTGATTGATCTCAGTGATCGACAGTCTGACGCAGTTTGTATTGTTGCAATTGAAGTCTTGGCAGGTGGGCCATATCTTACACAGGCCCCCGCCCAACTTTGCGGAGCTCAGGTGGGCTGAGTTTCATGGTTTAATCGGGCCTCTTCTGAAAGGGGGACCCAGGGCGGCCGTCATGGCCGCCCCGTTTGCGTTTGGGGATTGTTATTTATGTTTCATGTTATGGCCCTGCGGCATGCCAGGCAGAACCCGCAATCCCTGGCATTTGACAGCCTCGCACAGGATTGGACGTTTGGTCAGCTTGATCATGATGTGACGGCTGTAACCCAGGCATTGATCAAACTCAGAGAGGCTGATCCGAGGCTGGTCGGGATCCATTGCGGTAATCTTTACTGGCACTGGGTACTGATTCTGTCTCTGGCATCACTGGGGCTTGCAAGCGCCTCATTCCCCGAGAGTTCCGACCCGTCCTTTCTGCGTGATGTCCGCCTCCTTGAGCCGGATATCATGATTTCCATGGGAGGGTTATCGCTGCAGGATGTGCAGGTTCTCGAAATCAGTGACGACTGGCTGGCGCGTGTCTGTCAGGCTGATGCGAAGCCCTGCAATCACGCGATTGATTATGATGCTGTGTGCCGCTACGCGATTGCCGCAGGAACGGATGCCGAGCGCCAGGTTCTTGCCATGACGTTCCGTCAGGCGGAAATGGCGATCATGCATATGGTTATGCAGGACCAGTCCCTTACTGCCGTTGCCGCCACGCATCCCCACGTGCTTTCCACAATCGGCGTCATCTCGCTCACGGGCTTCATTGTTGGTTGCACCGGGTTGTGCAGCGGCTCACCGCTCAACTTTGTCAGTCACACCGATATTGGTATTCTGATTGCACGAAAGATCCCGACTGTTGCCGTCGTCACGCCGGGTCATCTCGCACATATTCTCGAGGTTCTGCCGCCGGGCATGAGGCCGCTCGATACGCTCAGGCTGGTAGTGACAGGTGGCCGTCTCAACCATCTGCTGCGTGACAAGGCGCTGGCCCGGCTCACGCCTCATATCCTGTCAGCCTATGGGACGGATGAATGCGGCGCTCTTGCGCTCGGCGATGCCGCAAAATTTACAGCGGACGATATGGTGGGTGTTACCCCTCCCTGGGTCACTCTGCAGATTGTCAACGAGCAGGACGAACTGGTCGCACCCGGCAAGGAAGGTATTGTCCGTATCAGGAGTTCCGGTCTGCTCGACGGTTATGTCGATCGCCTGTCAGGTCAGGCCCGTCGGTTTGCGGAGGGCTGGTTCTATCCCGGTGATCGCGGGCGGATCGATAAGGAAGGCATAATTTGTATCACCGGGCGTGTGGATGATCTTGTATCCATTGGTGGTGAAAAATTCGATCTGGGCGTCGTTGATGACATTGCGCGGGATATGCTCGAAATGCGTGAACTTGGCAGTTTTCTCTCTCTTGATGAGACCGGGCGCACACGCATCAACATCGCCATTGCCTCTTCTTCGGAGTTCGACACGGAGCGTCTCGCTCAGGCGCTCAGGGCTTTCTATCCCACCCTGCCGCCCGTTCGTGTGATGTCCGTTGATCATATTCCCTGGTCACTCGATGGTCGCGTGGATCGCGAGAGATTGTCGGGTGCCTTCCAGCGTTCGGAAAATTCGCTGGGTTGAATAACAAGAAGGGTCGGCATTGTTCGGCCCGCAACAACAGGCACAGGATGCGAAATCCTGGCAGCGCCGTATAAAAAGTAAGGTTCGAGTTCCATCATGTCGCGCAACAAAAAATCTGATATCGCCATCATCGGGATCGGATGCCGGCTGGCACCCAACATCACCAATGTTGACGAGCTCTGGTCATTTCTTTGCGCCGAAGGGGAAGCGGTTACCGACATCCCGGAGGAGCGCTGGAGCGTCAAACGCTTCTATGCCGAGGAAATCGAGTCCCCGTCGAAAACCTATATGCGCAGGGGGAGTTTTCTTAAGCGCAACATACATGAATTCGAACCACTCTTTTTCGGAATCTCGCCGCGTGAGGCGCAGATCCTCGATCCCCAGCAGCGCCTGCTGCTTGAGGTGACGTGGGAAGCCATGGAGACGGCGCGTGTCCTGCCGTCTCGTCTGTCCGGTCACAAGACGGGTGTGTTCATCGGCATTTTTGCAATCGATGCCCATGCTCACACATCGAGCCCCTATAATCTACCGACCGTACGTGACCATTTTGCCGCTACGGCGACGCCCTCAACCATGCTCTCTGCCCGTCTGGCGCATGTGTTCGATTTCCAGGGACCATGCATGTCGATCGACACCGCATGCTCGTCGTCCCTTGTGGCCCTGCATCAGGCCTGCCGTGCCTTGAATGAGGGCGATATCGATGTCGCTATCAGCGGCGGTGTCAGCCTTATGGGATGCCCCCAGACGTCGATCTTCATGTCAAAGGGGCATTTCATCGCGCGTGACGGTCGCTCGAAAAGCTTCGATGCCGCAGCCGATGGTTATGGTCGTGGCGAAGGCAGCGTGGTGTTCATCCTCAAGCGCCTGGAAGACGCCGAGCGCGATGGCGATACAATTCATGCCATCGTGGGCGCAACCGGCGTCAATTCGGATGGACGCACGCAGTTTCTGACGTCGCCCGATGCTGGCGCGCAGTCGCGTCTCATGACCGAGGTTCTGGAACGCGCCGATGTCGATCCGCGCGACGTGGCCTATGTCGAGACGCATGGCACCGGAACGCCGGCAGGTGATCCGATCGAGACCTACGCGCTGTCGCAATCCATTGCGCGTTTCAAGGACGAGAAACTCGTTATCGGTGCGGTCAAGGCCAATCTTGGTCATACCGAAGCAGCAGCCGGTGCGCTTGGTACGCTCAAGGCGGCACTCTGCCTGCGTCATCAGGCGGTCCCCCCCCAGCCAGGGCTCAAGACGATCAACCCCTCGATCCATCTGGACGAGTGGAATCTGGAGATCCCGCGCGGCTCGACACGATCGCTCGGTGAGGGGAAGATCGCGCGTTTTGCAGGCGTCAACTCGTTTGGTTACGGTGGTACCAACGCCATTGCGGTCCTGCGTCGCCCCGATGACAAGGCCCCCGTTCGCAGCGGGCACAATGCTGCCCGTCGCATCAATGGCAAGATTCCATTTCTGCTCACCGCGTTTTCCAAGACCTCGCTACCGCTCATGGCAGCAGCTTATCGCGAACGTCTCGATGGTGAGGCACAGCCTGCTCTGGGCGATCTCGCTTTTAGTCTCGCCACGTCACGCACCCTGTTCCGCCATCGCCTGCTCGTCATGGCGCGTGACGAACAGGAACTGGCGGACAGGCTTGATGCCTATCTGAAGGACCAGCGCGAGGAAGGGATGTTCCAGGCAACGGTCGAGGCAGAGTCCGGCCGTGGCATGGTGTTTGTCTATTCCGGCGTCGGCCCGCAATGGTGGGGTATGGGCCGTTACCTGCTGCGTGAGGCGCCGCAGGCTGTTCTGGACAAGGCGCGCGCCTGTGACGCCTTGTTCAAGGCGTTGTCAGGTTATTCGATCTGCGATGAAATCCTGCGTGAGGAAGCCGATAGTCGTATCGACAACACGGCCATTCTTCAGCCCGCCATTTTCCTGATCCAGGTTCTCGTCACTGAATATCTGGCATTGCAGGGTATTCTGCCGGATGCCGTGGTTGGTCACAGCATGGGCGAGGTTGCTGCCGCCTATGTCTCTGGCGGCCTCAGCCTGGAAGACGCCGTCACCGTTATCTATTACCGCAGTAACCTTCAGGGTACGCTCGACGGCACAGGCCGCATGCTTGCTGTGGGCCTCTCCGCAGAAGCGGCAGCCGAGCTGATTGCGGCGGAAGCACCGGAACTCTGCGTGGCTGCCGTCAACGCACCGACCACCTGCACACTTGCAGGGCCGGAGGAGGCGATACGCCATCTGGCCGCGCACCTCACGCAGAAGGGTCTGTTCAACCGCGTTCTGAATGTGGAAGTCCCCTTCCACAGCGCCGTGATGGACCGGATCGAGGGGGATCTCAAAAAGGCTCTCTCAGGGCTCGCACCGGGTGCGGCATCCACGCCATTTTATTCGACAGTTTACGGCAAGCTTGCCGATGACGACCACCGGGCAGATTCTGGCTACTGGTTCAGCAATGCCAGACAGCCGGTCCTCTTTGCCTCCGCTATTGAATCCTGCCTGGCCGATGGCTTCACGCAGTTTGTCGAGATCGGGCCGCACCCGGTCATCGGGCGTGCGCTTAAATCTGTTGCGGACAAGCAGCAGGCCAAGCTGAGTGTCATCAGCACCCTCAACCGGCAGGAAAGTGAGGCAAAATGCCTCGAGAATGCCGTTGCTAATATCATCCTGCATACGGCGCGCCTCGATTGGGCAGCCATTACCGGAGGGACGCTGATCGACCTGCCGACCTATCGTTGGTCGCGCGAGGTTTTCCATGCGGAAAATGAGCGCGAGCGGCGGTTCCGTCTGGGCGGAACGGGCCATCCGCTGATCGGCTTTGGTGCCATGACACCGGGGAAATCCTGGGTTGTTGATCTTACCGAACTGGGCGTGCCCTGGCTCAAGGATCACTGCATCGACAATGTTGTGCTTCTGCCTGCCGCGGGATTCATCGAGTCCGCTCTGGCGGTCGGTCACGAGATCGAGGGTCAGACAGGTGTCGTGCTCGAAAACCTCGAGATCATGGCGCCTCTTGTGGTGCAGTCGGGCGATAACCCGATCTTGTATCTCGATTACGACGAGAGCCGCCGTGCGCTTCGTTTCCATAGCGCCAAGGAAGAATTCTCTGAGATGTGGATCGACCACGGCAAGGTCGATATCCTCTCCGCAGCGCCGTGGCCCATGCCGGTCATCGACCGTGCGATGGTCGAGCAGGCGCTCGAGCAGGGCGTGGATGGGGCCGGGCTTTATGAAAAGATCCGCAATCACGGCTTCCATTACGGGCCGCGTTTCCAGACCCTGCAGCGTCTTGCTGTGCAGGATCGGGTAGCCTATGCGCGTATCGGCCTGACTGAAGACGAACTGGGTTCGGCAGAAGCCTATTATCTGCATCCGGCCTTGCTTGATGGCGCAATGCACGCGCTGATCGGGCTCGTCCCCGAGAGCTTCTCTGATCATATGTATGTGCCGGTTGGCTTTGATCGTCTGAGCTGCTTCGGCCTGGGCACGACCGAGGTGCTGGCACGGGTCGAGATCACGGCGATCACCAAGAGCCAGATCGAGGCCTCACTGCGCCTTTACTCCACGACCGGTATGCCGGTCGCCGAGGTCAAGGGCATGCGCCTTGCCGAAGTGCCGCGCATCCACAAGGAGGCCGCTACACGCGTCGAGACGCAGGAGTATTACACCAAATGGATTGAGTCCGAGGCGTCGATCCTGTTTGCCGAGCCCAAGACCGTGCTTCTCGTCGGGCACAAGAGCACGGCACAGAAGAAGCTCTGCGCCTTGTTCGAGGAAAATGGCGTGACGGTTCTCTCGACGCCGCGCAGCGGAGAGATCACGCCCCAGACAATCGGGCTTGAGGCGGGCCTGACGCTGGATGCCATCATTTACATGGCAGGCCCGACCCCCGACGCGGATTTTGAAAAGCTTGTCGGACAGATCGATGACATGGTGACGTTTGGCACCCGTCTTCTGATGGAGGGGCAGGACAAGCAGCCGAAATTCATCTATGTCTCCGAAAACGCGATCTTCTTCGACCCGGAAGATGTGCTGGCCCACAAGGCCAAGGTGCATCCGGATGGGGCCGCGCTGGTCGGTTTCTTCAAGGGGCTGGTCGATGAGCGCCCCGACCTTCAGGGCAAGGTCGTCGATGTCGATACATTGGCCGGTCAGGAGGCGCTGACGGCGCTCGCGGCTGAAATCCTGCACGAGGATAACGAGGCTGAAGTCGCGCTGCGCGAAGGTCGCCGTTTCACGCCGCGTTTCATGCCTGTCGAAGGGCAGCCGGATCGCCCGCTTGCGCAGCTTCCTGGTACGCCTGGCATCAAGTTGCAGAAGAGCCGTACGGGCACGCTCGATGGCCTGTATTACAAGGCTTTCGATGTCCGCCCACCGGGACGTGGCGAGATTACCATTCGCGTGCTGGCCACATCGCTGAACTTCAAGGACATGCTCAAGGGCATTTCGGTCCTGCCCGACAAGTTCCTGCTTGATACCTATCACACCACCGAAATGGGCATGGAGTGCTGCTTTGAGGTTGTGGCCGTTGGCAAGGGCGTCAAGAATTTCGAGGTGGGCAAGCGTTATCTGACCTGTCATCCGGGGTGCTTCACCTCGCATATGACACTGCCGGTCAAGGGCTTCCGCGTGATGGCGCTCGACCTGTTCGAGACGGCCGGTCGCCCCCTGACTGTTGCCGAGGCAACGGGTCTGCCGATTGCCATTGCGACAGCGCTTTACTGTCTGCACGACCTTGCGCGCCTCAAGAAGAACGAGATCGTCCTGATCCATTCGGCGGCAGGCGGTGTGGGTCTTGCTGCGATCGAGATTGCCAAGATTATCGGCGCACGCATCTTTGCAACGGCCAGCAGTGATGAGAAACGCCAGATCCTGCTTGATCGGGGCTGTGAAGCGGTGTGGGATTCCCGCAGCCTCGCCTTCTATGACGGTATTCTGGAAGTAACCGGTGGTCAGGGCGTCGATGTTGTCCTGAACAGTTCCCCCGGTGAAATTCAGGCTCATAGCCTTGCGCTGCTGTGCAATACCGGTCGCTTTGTCGAAATCGGCAAGAAGGATATCTGGGAAAAGCGCGACCTGTCGCAGTTCAGCTTCAACGGCAACGTGTCTTTCCATGCCTTTGATCTCGACCTGATGATGGCGCGTGATCACCGCAAGGCGGTGTCGATCTTCGACCGGATTCCCTATCTGTCACGCAAGTTCGACACGGTCATTCTGCCGCACAAGGTCTATCCCGCTTCCGAAGTGCGCGACGCCTTCAAGTTCATGTCGTCTTCCAAGCATATCGGCAAGATTCTCGTGTCGTATGAGGATCTGACGAATGTGCGCGCGCAGCGTCAGCCGGTCCGGCCTGTCGATCCGGCGGCTGCCTATCTGGTGACAGGGGGGCAGGGCGGCCTTGGTCTCGCTACGGCGGCCTGGCTGGCGGCCAGTGGCGCACGGCATCTGCATCTGATGGGGCGCAGCGTACGCCGTGACAAGGAGACGCTCGACAAGATCAAGGCTCTGAAAAAGGCCGGTGCCCGCGTTACGCTGCATTATGGCGATGTCAGCGTTTACGAGGATGTGGCCCGTATCAAATCGGCCATTCTCGAGACGGGTATCCCGCTCAAGGGTGTGTTCCACGCCGCAGGTATTCTCGATGACCGACTGATTTCAAAATACTCGGAAGAGAGCCTGCGCAATGTGCTCAAACCCAAGGTACTGGGCGGGCACCATCTGGACGTGCTGACACGCGACTGCCCGCTGGATTACTTCGTGCTCTATTCCTCCATTGTGACGGTCACAGGCAATATCGGGCAGAGCAGCTATCTCGCGGCCAATGCCTATCTCGATGCGCTGGCCAGTGCCCGCCGCAAGGCAGGTTTCCCCGCGGTTTCTGTCCAGTGGGGCCCGATTGCCGAGGTTGGCATGCTGGCCCAGGAAGGCAGTGTCGTGCAGTTCTTCGAGAATGCAGGGTTCCGTCTGCTCGAAAGCAACGAGGCGCTCTCGCTGCTGCCCACGCTCATCAATCGCGACCGCGATACCGTAGCGGCCATGGCGATCGACTGGGAGACATGCTTTGGTCAGCATGGCGCGATTGAGCGTAATCCCAAATTCGCTCTTATCCGACGCGAGAAAAGCATCAAGAACACCTCGGCGCAGAAGCTGGCCCATCTCCAGAGTCTGTCACCCGAAGAGCGTTACGAGTTCGTGCTGGATAACGTGAAATCGATCCTCGGGAATGTTCTCAAGCTTGAACCAGACAGCATCGATCCGGGTGCACGGCCAAACGAGCTGGGAGTCGATTCACTGGCAGGTGTGGAAATCCAGACGGCGATCAAGACAGAATTCAATGTCGAGATCTCTCTGCTTGTCCTGTCGCGCAATGAGCCGATACGCGAAATTGCCCGTAACGTGCTGCGTCAGATCAGTCTGAACATGGCGTCTGCCTGAGGCGGGACGGTATCGGGTGGGTTTGGTAAAAAGGCTGGTGGACGAGAGTCCACCAGCCTTTTTTTATGTCTGATCGTATGAGGGCAGGGCGCTACGCTATTCGTTTTCCATCGTTTCGCCCGGAAGCTCGTCCGGCTCTGCCCACGCAATGGCGCCCACGATCACGCTGGACCCAATAACAAAAAGCTGTGCCGACAGCGGAAGGCCGAGATTGCGCCCGAATACCGGAACAAGCTTGCCTGCAAGCCCCTGCCCAAGCGAGCCAATGGCATAGCTCAGCCCCATGCCGAAGCTGCGCGTGTCCGAAGGGAAGCGCTTGGCGAGATAATGCGGCACAAGGGCAAAGACGCCCGAGGCAGCAAGCCCCATGATCACGGCCGATACCAGCAGAACGGGATAGGTCTCCGCACTGAGGAAAGGATAGATTGTAAGGATCACCACAAGCAATGTGCCGATAATCACGCGCAGATCGCCGAAGCGGCTGGCCAGCGCCCCGCAGGACAGCTTGCCCACCAGCGAGCCGATACAGAAACAGCCGATTGGCCAGAACACGAGCGCCGGCGTCAGGTGATGAACATTGCGCAGGATCGTTGGATAAAGGCTGTAGATGGCGGCCTTCTGAAACTCCAGAAACGACATGAGCGCAATGGCCTGCACGGCCGCCAGCGTCAGGATGAATTTGGCCTTGGGCTGGGGTGCCGCGCCATTGAGCCCCTTCTGACGCTCCTGCTTGAGCGTCCATACCGGGCTTTCCTGAACGCCCCAGCGTATGAAGAGGGCGAGCACGGCGGGCGCCAGCCCGATAAAGAACAGCAGGCGCCACGAGTAATGCGGCAGAATGACCGCCTGGGCTGCGGTCGCAGCTAGAAACCCGAGTTCGTAACCCGACATCATGATGGCCGAGGCCATGGCGCGGCTTTTGCCGGGTACGCTCTCCATCAGGAGTGCTGCGGAGGCCGTCCACTCACCGCCAAAGCCGATGCCGAAAAGGAACTGGATGACAATCAGGCTGATCAGGCTGTGAGAGAATCCTGTGGCCGCAGAAAACACGCCAAACCACAACACACCCAGCAAAAACGCCAGACGGCGCCCGTAACGGTCTGCCAGCCATCCCCACCCGGTATTGCCAACGGCACGCCCGATGCTTTGCGCCAGAAGTACCGTGCCCATGGCGCTGATGGTGGCCCCGAAATCATGGGAGATGTCGGGCAGGGTGAGCAGCAGTGCTGTCTGGTCGAAGGCGTCGAGAAACCAGCCGAGGAAAGCGGCGAAGGTGACGCGCCAGAAGGGTTTGAGCGCGATCAGCGGGGGGTAGGTGAGGATCTGGGACAGGTAGGATTGGCGGGCGGAGGCCGACATGGTCTCGTCCTTGAAATGGGGGAGCGAAAGGAAGCAGGGGGATGGGAACGTCTGGAGAGAGAAGGAGTAAAATCGAATGGAAGCGAAACGGTTCCATTTCGCCAATGGGCCGGCGAGACAGAGAGTGATGTTTTGAAGGGGCGTCAGGGGGTGTTGATAGAGGACCGATTCACTCCTCATTCTGCCCTGATGGCGGCGGGAAATCGAGTCCCGTTTGTCATCTGACTCCGATTACGCTGCACACTTGAAAGCAAGATGCGCGCGGGGCAGGTGCAAAGCGTTAAGAACATATTATCATTCTCACTTTAGCATGACCTCCTCCTACCCTTGCCGCGAGGAGCTGTGCCGCTTTGCCACGAGATAGCAGCCCGATCGACGATCCTGGCGTGGCAGGGCAAAGCCGTGCCGTCCTTTCGAAAGCGGCCCTCGAAGGGCGCGCGTTGTCAGGAGGGCCGGGTATCAGTGCTCTGGCCGTGCAGCCCGGCCTTTCGACCATGACGATGCCTGACAGGGATTTTCCGGAGAGTGATCGTGCCGGGGTGCGGGTGTCGTGCGTCACGCTCTCAAGCATCGTGCTTCCCGATATCACGCGGGCCGACCTTGCGGAGCCGCGTCTTACGCCGGAATGCTGTCACGTGGCTGCCCTTCCGGCATCGGGAATGCCGACGCAGGGGGGCGGGTCGGAAGGCGAGGGGCGTACACGACGTCGCGTCCAGCCTGCCCGACGTTCCGGAGCGGGGGCAGGGTCACCTGAGCTGCGCTGGACCGGTCGCTATGGCCGCAAGGGCGGCCATATCAGGCTCATTGGCTGGGATGTCGCGCCTTCGGGCCTCCAGGGTTTTCGGCGTTCACTGCAGGACGGGCAGGACAGTGCGAAGGCAGATATCGCTGTGCTGCGTGAGATCTGTCGTCGTATGGCACCCGTTGGAGGGCATTACAGGGCAAGCCTGACCCTGACGGACCCTCTGTCGCCTGACGAGCCCTTCGTACTGGCCATGCAGGCGGTCTTCGCCGAGACCGGCTTTTCGCCTCAGGCCCTGCGCCTCGTGCTGGATGAACGTCGTTTTACGCTCGCAGGGCGTGACGAGGCGTTGTGTCTGGCGGTTCTGGTCGATTGGGGGGTCGAGTTATGGGTCGGGCGTTTCGGTCAGGGGGTGTCGAGCCTTACCCTGCTGCGTGAGCGTGCCGGTACGGGATTGATCGCAGGCGTCAGTCTCGAAGCCGGGCTGGTTTCTGCGCCATCAGGGCTATGGCGGCTGGCCCATCACAAGGAGCGGCAGTCCGAGGAGCGCCTCGATCCGATCGCCGCCAGATTTTTCTCTACCACATGCGAAGCTCTGCAAGCGCTTGGAATCAGGACTCACTTCGCCCGGATCTCCAGTTCTGCGCATTACGGTTTTGCGCTTGCTGCCGGGTTTGATGAAATGAGTGGCTTGTGTCCGGAACTGGAAGGCATTGCGATGGAAGCAGAGCCGCCCTGCGCCTGAAGCAGGGCTGGACGAAACGGCCTAGTTGCGACAGGTTCCGCCCGTGTCTCCCTTCGCGTGGGTGCGCACCCATAACGTGAGTTTAACTTGCCCTGAAACGCGGTTAGCTGTTCTGCGCTATGGTCAGACAAGAGGGAATAACGAGATGGCGCAAGTGGATACAGTCTACGACAAGTATTTCCAGACAGCTCTGGACGGCCTCAAGGCCGATGGCAGCTACCGGCATTTTGCCGAGCTCGAGCGTCATGCCGGACAGTTTCCCCACGCCTACCATCACGGTCTGAAGCGCGATATCACTGTGTGGTGCTCGAATGACTACCTCGGCATGGGCCAGCACCCGGACGTGCTTAAGGCAATGCACGAGAGCCTCGCCCGTAGCGGTGCCGGTGCGGGTGGCACGCGAAACATCTCAGGCACCAATCATGAGCATGTAGCGCTTGAAAAGGAGCTTGCAGCCCTTCACGGCAAGGAAGCAGCGCTGCTTTTCAATTCGGGGTATCTTTCCAACTGGGCGACACTGGGCACGATCGCAGCGCGGCTCAAGGGCTGCGTCGTGCTTTCTGATGCCGCCAACCATGCCTCGATGATCGAGGGCATACGCCACTCACGCGCTGAAAAGATGATTTTCCGTCATAACGACGTCGAGGATCTTGAGGCGAAGCTCAAGGCGATCCCGCTCGATACACCCAAGATTGTCGCCTTTGAATCGGTCTATTCGATGGATGGCGATATCGCCCCGATTGAGGCGATCTGCGACCTTGCCGATCGTTACAATGCCCTGACCTATCTGGACGAGGTTCACGCTGTTGGTCTTTATGGCCATCAGGGCGGTGGCGTTGCCGAGGAACGCGGTCTGGCGCATCGTCTCTCGGTCATCGAGGGGACCCTGGGGAAGGGCTTTGGCGTGGTCGGTGGCTACATTACCGGTAGTGCTGCGTTGTGCGATTTCGTGCGCTCTTTCGCCTCAGGCTTCATTTTCTCGACCGCGCTTCCCCCGATGGTGGCGGCAGGAGCACTGGCAAGCATCCGTCATCTGCGCAACAGCCAGAGCGAGCGGTCGGCGCATCGTCAGGCCGTGGCATGGCTGCGTGAAAGCCTCGACCGTGCCGGTATCCCCCATCTGGACAACCCGTCGCATATTGTGCCGGTCATGGTAGGCGACGCGACGCGGTGCCG